>UROZ01000031.1 GCA_900549655.1 uncultured Collinsella sp. | reverse complement strand
CCAGCAGCGACTTTCGCATCCTCACCGCCAAAGAAGCCCTTGACGGCTGGCACGACAAAGAAAACGATCGCGACAAGCGCAAGCACGGCGACGACGCCACCGATAATCATAGGCACCGGGGAGCTTTTCTTTTGAGCACCGCGACGAGCATGCGTGTTGTAGCTCGAGCGGGTCGCCGGAGCAACGCCATGCGAACCACGAGCGTGATGCGAATGCGATTGGGGGGCCTGCGTTCGCTGGGTAGGTGCCTGCTGCTTAAAGCGGGTGCCGCCTGCAGGCTGGGCCGTACGAGCAGTGGGCTGCTGAGCCGCGTGAGAAGCCGAATGCTGAACCGAACGAGCAGAAGGCTGCTGACCCGTCCGTTGAACAGGTTGGGCCGAACGAGAGAAGGACTGCGCCGGGCGCGCGGCAGGCTGAGCTGCGCGCTGCGTCGGCTGTGCCGGACGCTGGCCAGGCTGGGCAGGGCGCGACGCCGGATGCTGTGTACGATTCGGCTGGCGCGGATCGGAAGCACTAGGCATGCGAAACCTCCTCGTTTTTACGATCGAGCCACGTCTGCAAAAACAGGCTGGCGGCAATCATGTCGATCTTGCCCCTCATCTGCTTTTCGTTGAGTCCCTGCTCGCGCAGGATACGCTTGGCCTCTTGCGAGGACAGACGCTCGTCCTCAAACTCCAACGGAAGATCGAGCTCGTCGGCAATCTTTTGCGCCACAGCGGCAACGCGCTCGGCCTGAGGGCCGGGCTCACCGGCCATGGTCAGGGGACGTCCGCTTACCAGGATGTCGGGCTCATAGTCCTCGACCAGGTAGCGGAACGTCTTGGCCATACCGGTGACCTCGGCAGCCGGAAGCACCTTGACAGGCATCGCCATCTTGCCATCACGGCTCGAGACGGCGATGCCAATCCTGGTCTCCCCTATGTCCAGCGCGAGCGCAACCACAGCGACTTCTTAGATTCTTAGGCGCCGAGCGCGGTCTTAGCGGCCGCGAGGGCATCGGCGATGCCGGCAGCATTCTTGCCACCGGCCTGGGCCATGTTGGGACGGCCACCACCGCGACCGTCGACCAGACCCGCGATCTGCTTGATCACGTTACCGGCGTGGAAACCGGCCTTGACGGCGTCATCGGAGCCGGCAGCGAGCAGGGCCGGAGTGCCCTTCTCAGTCACGCTGGCGACGACACAAGCGACAGGGCCGGCGACCTTCTGATGCACGGTATCCCATACGTTGCGCAGGTCGGCAGCCTCAAGGCCCTGGAGCTCAGCGACAACGAGCTTATAGCCGTCGAGCTCGACGGCGCCCTCGATGGCGCTGGAGATGGCGTCGGAGGAGCCACCGGTCAGAGCCTTCTTGAGCTTATTGGACGTCTCGCGCAGCTCGGCCTGCAGGTTCTCCACGCGGGCGGGAACCTCGTCTACGCGGCACTTGAGCGCAGCGGCGGCGGCGTCAACGAGCGCCAGGCGGTCGGCCATGTAGTCGAGGGCACCCTTAGAGGTCACAGCCTCGATACGGCGGACATTGGAGCCTGTGGAGGACTCGGAAATGATCTTGAACAGGCCGATCTCGGCGGTGTTGGCAGCGTGCGTGCCACCGCAGAGCTCGCGGGAGAACGGCTGGTCCTCGGCGCCCACGGAGACGACGCGGACGACATCGCCGTACTTCTCGCCAAACAGTGCGACAGCGCCGGCGGCCTTAGCCTCGTCGATGCCCATGACACGGGTCACGACCGGCTTGGAAGCGAAGATCTGCTGGTTGACCAGGTCCTCGACAGCCTTGAGCTGCTCAGAGGACAGGGCCTCGAAGTGCGTAAAGTCAAAGCGCAGGTGCTCGGGCGTCACCAGCGAGCCGGCCTGGGAGACATGCTCGCCCAGGACCTGCTTAAGCGCAGCGTCGAGCAGGTGGGTGGCGGTGTGGTTGCGGCGCAGGAAACCACGGCGCTCGGCGTCGAGCGCGGCGGTCACGGTAGCACCGACGGTCAGCGTGCCCTCGGCAACGTGCGCGACATGGGCATACAGGCCGTTGTGGTTCTTGGTATCGGCAACGGTCAGAACAACGCCCTCGGCGGAAAGCTCGCCGGCGTCACCCTGCTGGCCGCCCATCTCGGCGTAGAACGGGGTGCGGTCGAGCACGACCTCGACGTCCTCGCCGGCGGCAGCGGACTCGACCGACTCGCCGTTGCGAACGATGGCGACAACCTTGGCACCCTCGATCGCATCGTTGTCATAGCCATCGAACTCGGTCGCGGCGACCTTGTCGGAAAGCTCGACCCACACATCGTTGAAGCTGCCCCAGGCATCGCCCTTGGCGTTGGCACGAGCGCGGGCCTTCTGGTCCTCCATGCAGGCGGTGAAGCCGTCCATGTCGACGTCGTGGCCAGCAGCGCCGGCGATCTCGACAGTCAGGTCGATGGGGAAACCAAAGGTGTCGTGCAGCTTAAAGGCAACGTCGCCCGGAAGGACGGCGCCCTCGGCAAGCGCTGCCAGGGCCTCGTCCAGGTAAACACGGCCGTTGTCGAGCGTCGTGGAGAAGCGCTCCTCCTCGGAGGCGACGATACCCTTGACGAGGGCGACGTTCTTGAGCAGCTCGGGATAAGCCTCGCCCATCTGAGCGTTGACTTCGTCGATGAACTTGGTCAGGAAGGCACCCTCGATGCCCAGCAGGCGACCGTGGAACACGGCACGACGGAGCAGGCGGCGAAGGACGTACTCGCGACCCTCGTTACCGGGAAGGATGCCGTCCGAGATCATAAAGTCGACGGCACGGGAGTGGTCGGCGATGATACGCAGGGAGCGGCTGGCGCCGGAGTAATCGTCGGCGTCATAGGTCTTGCCGCTAATCTTCTCGCCCAGCTTGATGAGATGCTGCATCAAGTCGCCGTCGTAGTTGGCGGTCTTGTGCTGCATGATGGCGGCCATGCGCTCCAGGCCCATGCCCGTATCGAGGTTGCGGTGCGGCAGCTCCGGCATGGAGCCGTCCTCCTGGCGATCATACTGGGTAAAGACGAGGTTCCAGAACTCCAGGAAGCGGTCGCAGTCGCAGCCGGGCTTGCAGTCGGGACTACCGCAGCCGACCTCCTCGCCCATGTCAAAGTAGATCTCGGAGCAGGGACCGCAGGGGCCAGTGGGGCCAGCGGCCCAGAAGTTGTCGTCCTCGCCCAGGCGGGAGATGTGGTCCTCGGCAACGCCCAGAGAACGCCACACGTCGTGGGTCTCGTCGTCCTCGGTAAAGACGGTAAAGTACAGGCGGTCGAGCGGCAGCTTGAACTCCTTGGTGATGAGCTCAAAGGCCCAGGCGCAAGCCTGCTGCTTGGAGACGCCGCCAAAGGAGAAGTCGCCGAGCATCTCGAAGAAGGACAGGTGACGGCCGTCCTCGCCGATGCAATCGATGTCGTTGGTGCGGACGCACTTCTGGCAGGAGATAGCGCCGATCTCCTTCATGGTCTTCTTGCCCTGGTAGTACTCCTTAAACTGGTTCATGCCGGCGTTGGCAAGCAGCAGCGAAGGATCGTCGGGGACGAGGGACGAAGAAGGATAGAGCTTAAGACCGCGCTCCTCAAAGAAGTTGAGGAACTTGGAGCGAATCTCGGCCGTAGTCATTGACGGGTAGTCAGCACTCATAGAGGGAATCTCCTCGGTTTCACATCGAAACAGTTCAAACGTAACGATATTACCATCCCACCGCGCAAGTGCAAAAAAGAGGGCCGGCACAATGCCGGCCCTTCAGCGAAATTGCATGTTAGCGTGTATGAATATTAATCCGAATTACCCCGCTAGTTGTCATCATCGTCCATGGAGCCGTCGATGCCGGTTTTGGTGTCGTCATCCGTGTTGGAATCGTCATCCTTAGCGAAGGGGTTCTTGAAGAAGCCCGTCGCATCGGGCTGCAGACCAGAGAGCTTGATCCAGGGATTATCGAGATCGGGCTTAGGCATCGCTTGGGCCTCGGGCGCAGTCTCGTTGCCGATGAGCTCGGACTCGTAAATGAAGGTGTCGTCGCCGAGCGCGTCGTAGGCGGCGACCGGGTTGCCATCGGCATCGCGGTACGGTGTGCCCTTAAACACGGCGCCGTCATAGGCCACAAGCTGGCGGCCGGTCTCATTCTCGAAGTAGAACACGAAGATACCTTTGAGGGCCGCACAAAGCGGGATGGCAATAATCATGCCGATGGGCCCCATGAGTGCCGAACCAATAACGAGAGCCGTAAGGCTCATAATGGGATGCACCTGCACTGAGCTCTGCATGACCTTAGGCGAAATCACATTGTCGGTGACGTTTTGCGCGACCATCGTCACGATGAGCGTCCATAACGCCAACATGGGGCTGAACATGAAACCGAGCACTGTGGCGATTGCTGCGCTCACCCAAGGACCGACGACTGGAACCAAATGCATGATGCCGGTAAAGATAGCCATGAGCGCCGCATACGGATGGCCGATGATCATAAAACCGATAAAGGCGAGGAAACCACCGCAGATGGACGTCACGACCATACCGCGCATGTAGCCGCCGACAGAGCGAGAAAGGATGGCGACCATAAAGCGGTACGAGGTCTCCTTCTCCTGACCGATGATGGTGCAAATCTCGTGGTGCATGCGAGGGTAGTCGCAGGCCATCCAGTACGCAAGCACCAGACCAAGGAAGATCACGAACAACTGCGAGGCCGTATTGGTGATGAGCGGGAACACACCGCGGCCAAGCTCGGCAGCGATCTGAGACACGTACTTTGATGCCACAGTAACAAGCGACGAAAGATTATCGTCCAAATACTCCTTGAGCGGCGTGTTGTTGAGCGTCTTGGCATGCGAAATCATCTCGTTGAGATCGCCACCCGCAACACGAAGCTGCTCGGGCAGACGGCTCAGGACTTCCATGATCTGACCAAAGAGAATCGGCGACAAGATGCAAACGACACCGACGAGCACGGCAACAACAACAATAAGCGCGATAAGCGAACCGATGCCGCGATTCACGCCATGGTGCTCGAGCCAGTTGGTGATCGGGGACATCACAAAAGCAATGATGGAGCCGACGGCAAGAAACTCAATAACCGGTGCCAGGATGCCCATAAGGTTAAAGATGACAGCAGCAATAACAATGCAGCCGACAACAGCCCAAATGCGCAGCGTCAGAATGCGGGTGTCGCGCAGCACGCGATCGGTTTGCTGGGGGTGCTCACTCATGAACGAATCATCACTCCGTCGGGGTCGATCTTGTCCTGAATCTTCTTAAGCGTGCGGCGCAGCAGACGCGAAACCTGCACCTGAGAAATACCCAGCTTCTTGGCGATCTCGATCTGGGTCATGCCCTTCACAAAGCGCAGCTCGATCACCTCGCGCTCGCGCGGCGAGAAATCACGGATGGCTTCCTCGATCACTAGGCGGTCATCGGTAAAGTCGAGCTCGTTGTCGTCGTCGGCGTAACGGTCGAGAATCGAAGGGGCATCGTCGGAATCGGACGCACCAGGAGCCTCGATGGGCACCGAGGTATAGGCCGAAGACGATTCCATAGCCTCGAGGACCTCATCGACCGTCACGTCCAAGTACTCAGCGATTTCCTCAACCTTAGGCGAGCGCTGTAGCTCGTTGGTGAGCTTATCGGTAGCCTGGTTGACCTTGGCCGAGAGCTCCTGCAAGCGACGGGGCACGCGCACGCTCCAGCCCTTGTCGCGGAAGTGACGCTTAATCTCGCCCAAGATGGTAGGCGTGGCAAACGTGGTGAACTCGAGTCCGCGCTCAGGGTCAAAGCGGTCGATAGCCTTGAGCAGGCCCAAATAACCAACCTGCATCAGGTCATCGAGCGGCTCGCCGCGGTTCTTAAACTTGTTGGCAAGAAACCTTACCAGGTTCATGTGGGACATGACGAGCTGCTCGCGTGCGTCCGGGTCACCGGTCTCTTTATAGCGACGAAACAGCTCGCGGGTTTTCTCCTTGTCCCAAGCGGTCTTACCGCTCCGGGAACGTTCGGTCATATTAGATATCCGCCTTGAGGTCGAGGGAAAGCGTCAGGGGCGCCGTAGTCTTTTCGTAGGAGTCGCACACGCTCGCGAGGATGAGCTCGGCATACACCGCAGCCTGGTCGTCTTCATCGACCGTAGCCTGGTCGCCAAAGGTAATAGTCATGCCAACGTGGGTCTCATCGACATCGAATTTGATGGTGATGTCATCGCAGTCGACCGCGGTGCAACCAAAGATGAAAGCCTCCTCAGCAGCCATGCGGATGTCCTCGATGCGATCGACAGACATAGAGCACAGGGCACCAACGTTGGCTGCCGTCATGCGCACAAGGCGAGCGAGACGCGGGTCACCGGCAACGGTCAGCGTGATAGGGCAGTTTGCTTCGCTACTCATCGCAGGACTCCTCAGAGGTCTCGGCGGGCGTATAGGTGTAATACTGAGCCGGCTTGGATACAGACTTCTGACCATCATCGTCGCCCGCGGCGGCCTCGTCCTCGCCAATTAGGACGCGCTCGGTAGGCTGCTCGGCCTCCGCAGCGGCAGCGGCGAGCTTGCGATCGGCGTCGGCTGCAGGAGCCTTCACCTTATTGAAGAGCTTCTGCACAGCACCGGCGGCAGAGTCGGTCACGCTCGACACAGCATTGCTGGCCTCGGCCATGCTGCCCGTAACCTCGGAAATGTCGCGAACCACGGCTTCGACCTCTACGAGATTGGAGGTAAGGGCATCAACTGCCGTCTTGCTCGACTTAAGCAGCGGCTCCATCTGGGCAAGCGCCGGCGTAAGCTCATCGACAGCGCCATCGAGCTTTGCCACCACAGGCTGAGCCTCGGCGATGGTGTTGTTGAGGTCGTTCACGGTCTTATCGAGCGAGTCGACAACATTGCGGGTCTTGCGCAGGGTAAGCGCGAGCTCAGCGATGGCCCACACGCCGGCAACGGCGAGCAGCAGCAGGGCGATTTGAATGGGACTCATACAAGCCTCCCGGAAGAATCGAAATACAGACGCTTTTCATGGTACCCCAAAGGGGACCGAACATGCCAAGAGCAGCAACGTGGGACAAAATTATCAGCAGCTACCTCGGTGCATTCCCGCTGCGGTCTCGTTCGCTTTGCTCTACGCGCCACTCTTCCCAGCCGCGCCCGGCAGGCTGCCAAAATGCACCGCGTTCCAAGCCTTCGGGCAAATAGCGCTGATCGACCCAGCCTTCGGGATAATCATGTGGATACTTATACACACCGTATTCATCGCTGCCCGGGCGATGGCGATCGCGCAGATAACTCGGCACCTCGCGAAGCCCACTAGAATGGATATCGGCCAGCGCCGCATCGATCGAAGCCTCACACGCGTTGGATTTTGGCGCCAAGCACACATAGAGTGCAGCCTGAGCCAGGTTAATGCGGCACTCGGGATAGCCAATGACCTCGGCAGACTTAAACGCGGCATGCGCCACCAAAAGCGCCTGCGGGTCGGCGTTGCCAACATCCTCAGAAGCGTGAATCATAATGCGGCGAGCGATAAACTTAGGATCCTCCCCAGCATCGATCATGCGCGCGAGCCAATAGATCGTGGCATCGGGGTCACTACCGCGCATGGACTTGATGAACGCACTGATGATGTCGTAGTGCATGTCGCCGTTTTTGTCATACGTAAAGCCGCGACGCGGGTTGGCAATCTTCACGTCATCCACGGTGATGGGATAGCGCTCCCCCGCCGCAGGCGCTGGCGTTCCCTCGGTATCGGGACGCGTGACGGCAATCTCGCTCGCAAGCTCGAGCGTCGTGAGCGCCGAGCGAGCGTCACCCGCTGCCAGCGTGCAAATGGTCTTGACCGTATCCTCATCGGCCGAGAACTTTCCGTTCAAGCCCTGTGGTGCCTCGAGCGCACGCTCAATAAGCGTGGCGATATCCTCATCCTTCAGATGTTCAAG
This sequence comes from uncultured Collinsella sp., assembly GCA_900549655.1. Lineage (GTDB taxonomy): Bacteria > Actinomycetota > Coriobacteriia > Coriobacteriales > Coriobacteriaceae > Collinsella. The sequence goes on along the minus strand of UROZ01000031.1, from coordinate 9,967 downwards.
CTCCACCACGCGCCCGCGCGACAACAGTGCCGAGTTGACCTCAAAGTACGGGTTCTCTGTCGTAGCGCCAATCATAATGACGGTACGGTTCTCAACTGCATGCAGCAGGGCATCCTGCTGCGACTTAGAGAAGCGGTGAATCTCATCGATAAATAGAATGGTGCGACGGTCGTACGTATTCAGGCGCGTCTTGGCCTCATCAATCACGCGACGCAGGTCCTTCACGGTACCCGTGACGGCGCTGACCTCGACAAACTCGCTCTTGGTATGGTTGGCGATAATGTGGGCCAGCGTCGTCTTGCCCGTACCGGCAGGCCCGTACAGAATCACGCTCGAAAGCACGTCGTGCTCGATCGCGGCACGCAGCCATGAACCCTTACCGACGGCCTTTTGCTGGCCCACGTACTCGTCGAGCGAATTGGGGCGCATGCGCACCGCAAGCGGCGCATTCTGAAAGGAACGCTCGCGCGTCGAAGCAGAAAAAAGGTCGTCCATAGTCATCCCGTGTATCAATCAAATACGTTTTCCACTAACAGTATACCGAATTAATACGAACTACCGTTCGTTAATATAGGTACGGTGCGGAAACTCCAGACCGGGGAACAGCTTGCTCGTCAGTTCGCAGAAATAACCGTCCGTCATGCTCGCGATATAATCCACCACGGCTTGATCCTTGTCGTCCTGCCAGGCATAGGTGCGATCATAGTAGGAAAGCTGCTGCTCAATGCGCGAAATATGGTGCTTAAAGATGTAAGAGGACTCGTCGCCACTGTTTAGATCCCGCAGGCAACGGTCGTAGAGCTTTACGAACGCCTCGCGCAGCTCCGCCTCGGAATCGCCTTCGATACCGCCCTTGCTATAGATCTTCTCGTAGTTCTCGCGCTTGGCTCGGCGAATTTCCTCAAACAGGTCCTCGCTCATCTCGATGCGCGGCTTACCATAGCTGTGCTCAACGATATCGATGGAGGCATGCGTGAGGATCCAACTGTTGTAGGCACCGCCCCGGCCATCATCAAAAGCGTCGGGCGAAAGCAGGCCCGCCGCGATCGCATCCTGACGGTCACGACCGACGTAGGCAAGAATATCCGAGATGCGAACGACGCAGCCCTCGAGCGTCATGGGACGCAGAAGCTCAATTGCGCTATAGCCCGTGGCAATGCAATCCTCAACCGTCTGGTCAAACTGGTCAAAGGAGCCCATGTCCGAGAGCTCAAACACACGCTGCTCGTACTCGCCGTTATGGCATAGCACGCCGTCGAGCGTCTGGAGCGACACGTTGCGGCCATACAACGCGTCGAGCACGCGAACCGACTGCACGTTATGGAAAAAATAACGCCCCGTACGCTCATGATAGATATCGTTGAGGAAGCGCTCGCCGGCATGGCCGAAAGGCGTGTGTCCCAAGTCGTGACCCAGGCCAATCGCCTCGATCAGATCGCAATTGAGCCCCAGGGCGCGACCGATATCGCGCGCAATGCGGGAGACAAGCTGTACGTGCAAACCGCGGCGTGAAAGATCATCATTGCTACGGAAGCTAAAGACCTGCGTTTTGCCTGCATAACGGGTGTACGCCGGAAGATGAAGTATCTTTTCGGTATCGCGCATAAACGCCGGACGCATAAGCGTGCCTTTGTCGGCGGCGCGATCAATACGACGAATGACCTGATCATCGTTGCAACGATACGGGTTGATATAGCCCGAAGCACGATCGGCGGCAATGCGCTCGACAAGCTCGGGCGACAACGCCGAGGGAATACGGTCCATGCGCGCCTTAATGACGGCCGTTTCTTGATTAGATTCCATGGCATGCTCCTTAAAAAGGATGCGCAATCGGTTACAAAGTGCAGCCCACGACCTCGATTATGGCAAAAATCGGCACTAAAAACGGGAGCAATGGCAGGGAGCGCGATTTTGCGATGAGGCAAGCGACGGCAAGGGTCAGGAGCGCAACCGCAAACGCGACAACGCCGCCCAGGGGATCGAAGGTACAAAGGGCAAAGAGTGCCTTGACGTCCCCCATGCCAATGCCAGGAGCGTGGCGAACTCTACGCCAGAGCGACTCGGTAAGCACAAGGCCAAGGTAGACGATGACCGCAAGACCGGCGTGGTCAAGCGCTGTGTTCAAACCGAGGTCGAGCCAAACGCCCGCCAACGCCGCCACGGCACATGCGCCGGCAAGCCCATTGGGAAACCGTCGCTCTCGGGCATCAATTGCCACGCCGGCAAAGATGCAAATCCAAAACGGGATATAGACCATCGGACTCCTCCTCGAGCTGCATCGCAAAAGCAAAAACCACCACAAAGGTGCCTGTCCCCTTTGCGGTGGTTTTGGTGGTGGTTATTTGGTGCCTTGCATGACCTCGTCAAGGGTAACGTTGACGGCGTGCTGCGTCGGCACCCAGTCGACCTTCAGGAACAGCGCGGCCACCGTGATGGGGATATAGCTGAACATAAAGATCGGGAAGGTAAACAGGTTAGTCACCAGACGCCACTTTTGCGCGCAGTGAATGTGCTTGTACTCAAAGATAGTCGTGAGCAGCGCCAGGATAAAGAAGGTCTGATACATCATGGCGAAGGTCATAATGAGCGAAGCGGCGCACGCCTGCATCTCGACTTCGGTAGCCAAGAAACCATGCGAAAGGCCACCCACAATCAAGAACGTCGCATTAGCGAGCATCGAGATCAGCGATAGCAGCATACCCGGGGCGATCGTCATGAACATGTCGTAGGCGGCAAAGCGATGATAGCGGAACGTCGACTTGACCAGATGCTTGCCGTAGGTAAAGAACACCTGGTAAAAGCCCTTGGTCCAGCGCATACGCTGCTTCCAGGATGCCTTGAACGTCACGGGCTGTTCGTCAAAGAACTCCGCCGGCGCATAGCCAATGCGAATACCGTGAATAGCGCAGAACGTAGTGAACTGAATGTCCTCGGTCAGCGTGTGGAACTGCCAGCCGTGCATGCCCTCAATAACACTGGCGGAGATGAGGTAGCCCGAACCCGAGACGGCGCAAGACGTCTTACAGATATTACGCGCGTTGTTGAGAAAGCGCGCCTCGCGCAGGTACCAAGTAGCATTAGCTGCCGAGATCCACGAGCTGCCAAAATTCTTGGAGTTGCGATAGCTCGTGACCACATGGAATCCCTGGTCAAAGGCATCGTTCATCTTGGACACGTAATCGCGGGAGATAACGTTATCGGCATCGAAGATAAAGTAGCCTTCAAACGTGTCGGGATACTCGTTAAGGATGCGGTCGAAGCCAAAGTCCATGACCCAGCTCTTACCCTTACGGGCAAGATCATTGCGCTCGTAAACAATGGCACCTGCCTCGCGCGCGAGCTGTGCGGTGTTGTCGGTGCAGGCGTCGGCAACCACGAAGACCTCGATAAGCTCGGACGGATAATCCTGGTCCTTGATGGAGCGAACGAGGTTGGCAATCACGGCCTCCTCATTATGCGCCGCGATAAAGAAAGCATAACGATGGAGTTTTTTGGCCTTGGGAGGCGCGACCTCGCCACGAAGAGCGCCAATGACAAAGAAGACCACCTGGTACAGAAAGCAGACCGTGAGCAGCGTGACGACAATCTGGTTGAAGACCACGATGGGTGTGTTGGTTTGTAAAAAGGCGAGCATGCAGGCTCCCGAGAACGCGTTACGTAAACAACCGTATATCTTACCGCAGGCTTACCGAGTTCAAGAAACCACCTAATACTGGCTAGGCTTCGAGCAGACCGAGCTGAGAGACGATTTCGTCACCGGCGGCAGTGCGACCGAGCGAGCGCGGAGCCAGATCGTCAAGAACCGCAGCGAGATCCCAGGGCAACTCGTCGCGGCACTCAATGCGCTCCCCCGTCACGGGATGGTCGAACGCCACGCGCCAGGAATGAAGGAACTGCCTGGTCAGACCCTGATCGGCACGCGCATCGCACTTGCCGTAGAGCGGATCGCCCACGCAGGCGTGGTTGATATGGCGCATGTGCACACGAATCTGGTGCGTTCTGCCGGTAAACAGGTGGCACTCGACAAGCGTGTAGCCGTCGTCGAAACGCGTGGAATCAAAGCGCTCGAGCACCTTGAAGGTCGTAATGGCCTGACGGGCAAAGGGGTCGTCCGAAACCGCCATCTTGACGCGGTCGCGCGTCGATCGGGCAATACCGGTATTGATGGTGCCCTCGTCCATGGCGATGTGCCCGTGGACAAGCGTGATATAGCGACGATCGAGCGTGCGCGTGCGGATAAGATTTTGAAGCGCGCGCTGGGTGTCGTCGTCTTTTGCCGCGAGCATAAGGCCCGAGGTATCGCGATCCAGGCGATGCACGATGCCGGGTCGGTCCTCACCCTGCACGGTGCCCAGATGGTCGATACCGCAGTGATAGACCAGGGCATTCGCGAGCGTACCGCTCTCATGACCATGCGCAGGATGGCACACCAGGCCGCGCTGCTTGGAGAGCACAATGAGATAATCGTCCTCGTAGCGAATGTCGAGCGGGATGGCCTCGGGAATCACATCGGTGGGATCGTGCGGCTCGGGCAAATCGACCGAAATACGGTCGCCGGCTCGCACGGCGTACTTTTTGGACAGGCAGGTCTCGCCATTGACAGCGACGGCGCCGCCCTCGATCAGATGCGCACAGGCAGAACGCGTAGGACAGCCGTCATTGGCGCCCAGATAAGCGTCAAGACGCTGACCGGCGGCATCGTCGGCAACAAGAATATGGATGTCGGCCATTAGCGCTCGTTCCTTTCGCGAATTTTGCGGGCACGCTCCCCGCGTTGCTGGGCCTTGCGCTTGGCGCGGGCCTCGTCACGGGCGTTGAGCTCAGCGGTCGCATCGACCTCGCGAGCAGCGGGACTCAAGAACATGTACCCGATGAGTGCGAGCACGACGCCCGCGGTAATGCCGATATCGGCCACGTTAAAGACAGGGAAGTCGATGAAAGTGGTGGCAATAAAATCGGTCACAAAGCCAAAAGCCAGACGGTCGATCGCGTTGCCGATGGCGCCACCCGCAACCATAGACATGCCTACCACCTCAAGACGAGCGAGCTGAGGCGCACGGAGCAAGTACACGGCAATGGCGACAATGACCGCAAGCGCCAACACGGCAAACGCGATGCCATGTCCCTCACCCATGCTAAAGGCAGCACCGATATTGCGGACAAACATAAAGTCGATGACACCGGGGATGACGGTCACATGCAATGCGTCGCCCACGGCACGAACCGCAAGCTTGGTCAGCTGGTCAACAAGCAGCACAACGAGCGCCACCCCACCAGCAACACCCAACCGCCAACGCAAAGGCGGCGTCATATCCCCAGTACGACCCAAATCAATCCCCTGCCCTCAGAACAATCGAATTCCGTTTAACGCAATTATCCATCTTATATTGCCACATGCAGAGCGCACGACATATCCACCAACACAAGCGAAATAACCAGCATAAAAAGAAAGCGGCATTCCGAAAAACAGAATGCCGCTTTTATTCAGCGGAGCAAATGGGCCGAAGGCGCCCAAATTCTACCTATAACTAAAATGCCGAGTTACCGTGCCTTAAAGGGCATTCGCACACCTCTCGCAGATATGTGCGTGGCCGTTGTACTCGCCGACGGTGGTGCGGTAGTTCCAGCAACGGTCGCAGCACTCGCCCTCGGCAGCATCAATGCATACGGAGAGTTCCTCGCCCTGAGTCAGCTCAACATCGGAGACGATGTAGAACTCGGCCAGGTCGACGGCCTTATCACCGGTCAGCAGCGCGTACATCTCGGCGGGAACGACCGCCTTGACGCGGACCTGCTGGCTCTTAGTGAAGGTGCCGGCAGAACGGGCATCCTCAAGGGCCTTGGTCACGGCGCTACGGAGCTCGAGCGAAGCCTCGAGCACGCCCTCAAACTCATTGGCCTCGTCGACCGTGATGGGCGACTTGTACCAATCGAGCAGCGCGGCGTACTTCTGGTGATCGACGCAGCCGGCGGGCGCATATGCCATGGCCTCGTCGACGGTATAGGACAGGATCGGCTGCAGGTCGCGCATGAGCATCGAGAAGAGCTCGGCCAGCACGGTCTGGGCGCTGCGGCGCTCGAGCGAGCCGGGCTTGTCGCAGTACAGACGGTCCTTCAGGGCGTCGAGGTACACGTTGGAGAGCTCGGTAACCACGAAGTCATAAAGCGCACGGTAGGCGCGCGGGAACTCGTAGCTGGCGTAGGCGTCGTCGACCTCGGCCTGAACCTGAGTCAGGCGGGCAACCATGAGCTTGTCGAGCGGCAGCAGGTCGGCAAAGGCGACGCCGTCGGTCTCGGGCTCAAACTGACCCTCGAGCTCGGAGAGCAGGAAGCGCAGCGTGTTGCGGAAACGACGGTAGGCATCGGACGTACGAGCGAGAATCTCATGGTCGATGGAGACGTCGGAGCTGGTGTCGACGGAGGCAACCCACAGACGGATGATGTCAGCGCCCATCTCGTCGCAGACCTTGTTGGGGTCGATGACGTTGCCGAGCGACTTGGACATCTTGCGGCCCTGACCATCGAGTGTGAAGCCCTGCGAGACGACCGCCTTGTACGGAGCATGGCCGTTGGCACCCACCGAGGTGAGCAGCGAGCTCTGGAACCAACCGCGATGCTGGTCGGAGCCCTCGAGATACACGTCAGCCGGGTACTCAAGCTCGGGTCGATACTCGCAGACGGCCTTCCAGGACACGCCGGAGTCCCACCACACGTCGAGAATGTCCTTATCAGCCTTGAGGTGATGGCCGCCACACTTGGGGCAAACGCAAGCCTCGCCCAGGTAACTCTCGGGAGCGTCGGTGAACCAGGCGTCGGAGCCCTTCTCGTGGAAGAGCTTGATGACGGCGTCGAGCGTGGCGTCGTTCATGACCTTCTCGCCGCAGTCGGCGCAGGTGTAGCTGGGGATAGGCACACCCCAGTTGCGCTGACGGCTAATGCACCAGTCGGGACGCTGCTCGACCATGGCGCCGATGCGGTTGGCGGCGTGAGCCGGATACCACTTGACGTTCTCGCGAACCTCCTTGCCAGCCTGCTCACGCAAGCCGGTCTTGTCCATCGAGACAAACCACTGGTCAGTAGCACGGAAGAGCACCGGGTGTTTGCAGCGCCAGCAGTGCGGATAGCTGTGCGTGATCTTCTTCTCGAGGACCAGGGTGCCGCGCTCGCGCAGGAACTCGATGATGTGCGGGTTGGCCTCATCGGTATCCATGCCGCTGAAGGGACCACCGGTGCCAAACTCCTCGCCGGTGTAGAACTTGCCGTCATCATCGACCGGCATGCAGATGTCGGTAATGCCCTCCTTGAGGCAGGCAAAGTAGTCGTCGACGCCGTGGCCGGGCGAGTTGTGGACGATACCGGTACCGTCGTCGACACCGACGTAATCGGCCAGCAGCGCCACGCCCTCAACACCGTCAAAGATCGGCTGCTTGTAGTGGATGTGGTGGAAGGTCTCGGCGGGAACCACATAGGGCTTACCGTCGACCATAACCGGGGTGTACTCCCAACCAAACTCCTCGCAGCACTTGGGAGCCAGGTCCTCGAGCATGACCTCGGCACGACCCTCGTGCTCAACGGCGACATAGGCGGCGCCGGGCTTGAGGGAAACTGCCTGGTCGGAGGGGATGGTCCACGGCGTGGTCGTCCAGATGATAAAGTCAACCGGGCCGTCGAAGTTCTCGAGGCCGGCGGGCTTGGAGGTCATCTCAAAGCGCACGAAGATGGACGGGCTCGTCTCGTCGGAGTACTCAATCTCGGCCTCAGCAAGTGCGGTGTGGCAGTGCTTGCACCAGTGAACCGGCTTGTGGCCGCGATAGATCATGCCCTTGTCGAACATGGCCTTGAAGACCTCGATGTCGGCGGCGTCATGCTGGTGATAGAGCGTCAGATAGGGGTTGTCCCAATCGCCGAGCACGCCCAGGCGACGGAAGCCAGCCTTCTGCAGCTCGATGTTCTCGACAGCGAACTTGTTGCAAAGCTCGCGGATCTTAGCCGTGGAGGTCTGGTTGAACTTCTCGGTGCCGAGCTTCTCCTCGACTTTATGCTCGATCGGCTGGCCATGGCAGTCCCAACCGGGGACATAGGGAACCTCATAGCCCTGCATCATCCAGTAGCGGTTGATCATGTCCTTGGAGATCTTGTTCATGGCGTGGCCGATGTGGATCGGGCCGTTGGCGTACGGAGGGCCGTCGTGCAGCACGAACTTCTTGTGACCCTCGTTCTTCTTCAGAACCTGCTCGTAGACCTTGTTGTCCTGCCAGTCCTTGAGTCGCTTGGGCTCGGACTTGGAAAGACCGGCACGCATGGGAAAACCGGTTTTGGGCAGATTCATCGTCTGCTTGTACTCGTTTGCCACGGTACCCCTTTCATGTCATGGGCGCGCACGCCCGTTGGGCACCAAAAAAGCGCCCGTCCCTACAAGCTGGGACGAAGCGCCACAAAAACGGGCTGTATGCCCGCAAAAGCTCTTCGTTTAACCACCCAGCTTAGATGCCCTCGCCCGCGTATTCGCGCGCTCGCATCCGTTACTCGGCTGGCCTGTATCGACGACCATCTCGGCGATATCTACTAAGACGTGCCTGCGCGGCACGTCCGTTGGGACCGCAGCTCCGGGGTGATTTTCATCGGTCGCATGCACGGGTTCTCAGCGCTCCCCGCTCTCTGTGGCATGCGGACGGCCGACTACTCGTCCCCATCAACGCTTATGCGGAGTATGCTAGCACGTTCCGCGCCGGCGAAAAACCCTCAACACTGGTTTCATACGTAAGAAATTTCTCGTGGTCGTTAGCCTTCTCTAGGAGCAAAATACCTGAAAGCACTTTAACTAACGAAAGAAGGCTGCCATGCGCACAATCGGAATGAGCGACTACACCGTCGGCGAGGATTGCTTTACCGAGCTGCCCGCCGCACTGGCGGAGTACGGCGCGAAGAAAGTCGCCATCATTGGTGGCAAGCGAGCCCTAGCTGCGGCGCTGCCGGGCATCGAGGCGGCGCTTGAAGGTACCGACGTCGAGATTCTGGAGACGCGCGTCTACGGCACCAACAGTACGCGCGCCAATATCGCCAAGGTCGTGAACTCCCCCGCTTGCCAGCAGGCAGACGTGCTTATCGCCTGTGGCGGCGGCAAGGCACTCGACACCGTCAAGACAGCGGCAATCGAGCTCAAGAAGATTGTCTTTACGGTGCCGACGATTTGCTCTAACTGTTCCGCCGCGACCGCCATTGCCGTCGTCTACAACGACGATGGATCGCTCGAGGGCTATTCGTACCCCAACCGACCTGCGCATATCTTCATCAACCCCAAGATTATCGCCGAAGCTCCGGCGGAGTACTTCTGGGCCGGCGTGGGCGATGCCCTGTCCAAGCAGCCCGAGGTCGAATACGCCACGAGCGCCGGTAATTTGGAGCACACCGCCGGTCTTGGCCTGGCACTCGCCCACACCTGCTCCGAGCCGCTGTTTACCTATGGCGTCCAGGGTCTTGAGGACGTGCGCCAGGACCTGTCGACCGAGGCCGTCAAGCAGATCGCGCTCGACATCGTGGTCAACACGGGCTATGTCTCGAACCTGACCAACCAAAACGATTACTACTACAACTCGAGCGTGGCGCACGCGTTCTACAATGCGACGTGCAGCATTCCGCGCGAGGGAACCTATCTGCACGGTGAGGTCGTGAGCCTGGGCGTGCTCGTGCTGTTCGCCTATACGGGCGATACCGAGAACCTTGAGCACTACGCGGCCTTTAACAAGCAGATGGGCCTGCCCGTAACGCTTGAGCAGGTCGGACTTTCCGAGGCCGACATCCCTGCCCTGTGCGAATACGCACACGCCACCAACGAGTGGAAGCAAGGCAACCCGGAGCCCTTCACCGACGAAAAGTTCGCCGCCGTCATCAAGGCCGCCAACGCCTACGGCCATTCTATCCTGGCCTAACCGACCAAAACCGCCACAAAGGGGACAGGTACCTTTGT
>UROZ01000030.1 GCA_900549655.1 uncultured Collinsella sp. | reverse complement strand
CTTGCCGATACGGCTGACGAGTTGGAGGTCATGGAAGAGGACGACGACCCATACGTGGCCCGTGTTGTTGAATTGCGCGAGCAGGCAAAAGTCGACCGTACAGGTGCTTTTGAAGGCTTTTCCCGTCTTGTTGAGGAGTTGGAGGCTAAGTGCGCCGTTGCCGAGCTTTTGGCGACAGGTCCGGTTCAAACGCAGTTTTGCGATAACCAGCTGGTGCGCATGGTGCTACCGGTGTTGGAAGAAGACCGCTCTGTGCGAATCCTTCGTGCGCCCGATGCGCTGTACTTTGCCCAGCACGAGATCTGCAGCTTTTACGTCGAGCAAGAGGACTTTGAACGAGCGCTGCCCGAGGTGCGCCATCTTTACGATCTGGCGCGCTCGTCCATGCAATCGCACTTTGCGCTCATCAACGTGCTTGCGCGTCTGGAGCGCTTTGACGAGATTATCGAGGTGGCGCGCCACGGCCTACGTATTGCCAGCGATCGTTCTGCAATCGGCTACCTGTTCTATCGCTTGGCGTTTGCCTATTGGAATTGCGATCAGCTCGACCTGGCGCTGGCTTGTTACCGTCTCGTGCCGCGCGGCGAGGAGTCGGGCAGTAGCGCGCTGGAAGAAATGCAGGGCCTTATGAACGAGATGGGCGTCAGCGAGCCTCCGACGTTCGAAGAAGCGGTTGAGACCATCCACAAGGCTGGACTCGAGCTGCCGCCAGTGTCCGCCGTGACGAATCAGCTGGCAGATGCCGCTGTTCAACTGGTCGACAACGGCTTCTTTTTCCTGGCACGCGGTTGCATCTTCCAAATGTGGCGCACTATGGGCAACGACGAGCTCGGCTCCCTCAACCGCTCGCTGGGGTAGGGGCGATATAGAGGGGCCGCACCGCGCTATTTGTATCGGCGCGGGCGGGAGGACCCGGCAGGATCGGTAAGGCATAAAGCCGCCGAGCCTGCTAAAACTGTTAAACTCTGCTAAAGTTGCTAAACTTTGTTAAAGTTGTTAAAACTAGCAGAGGAGGGCAGAATGACGAAAGCTGCTAACCCCTTTAAGCCAACGGCGGGCATGAATCCGCCTGAGCTTATCGGACGGGACACTGTTTTGGATGACTTTGCCGAGGCTCTTGAGAATGGTCCTGGTGCCCCCGATCGACTCATGCGCATCTCGGGCGTCCGAGGCACAGGTAAAACGGTGCTCCTTAATGCATTGGGTGACCTTGCACGCAAAAAAGGATTCGAGGTCGTTGACGTTGCCTCCAATGCTGGTTTTTGCAATAGAATCCTCGAGGCTCTGCAGCGAAACGTTCGTCTTGAATCAATCTCGATTTCCCCGTCGATTTTAGGGGTCAGCCTTGGCTCCATGGAGATGTCGAAGTCGGCCTCTCATCTGGGCGAGGCGATGTACGATGCTGCGAAGCGCGGTGGTCTGCTCATTACGCTCGACGAGATCCAGGATGCCTCAACTGAGGAAATGCGCGAGCTAGGCAATGAGATGCAGCTCTTGATCCGCCAAGGAGCGAATGTCGCTTTCGCTTTCGCCGGACTGCCGACATCGGTAGATGGCGTGGTGGTGGATGATACGTTGACGTTCCTTCAGCGAGCCAAACATGTTGAACTTACTCGGCTTTCCGATTTTGAAGTTGGCGGATCGTTTGAGGATACGATGAGACGAGCGGGCAAGGAGCTCGACAAAGGTGCCGCTGAGCTATTAACAAAAGCTTCGGCAGGCTATCCCTTTATGGTCCAGCTGGTCGGATATTACGCTTGGCAGGTTGCTGCGCGCAGTGGGGCGGAGAGCGTGAGCGAAGAGGCGGCTCGTAAGGGTATCCAGGCGGCTCTTGATAGCTTTAATGCTATGGTGATTGCCCCAGCGCTGCGCAGGGTGTCGGAACGGCAGTTTCAATATCTCGCGGCGATGGCGCAATGCGAAGGCGGCGAGATTACGAACGGTGATATTGCCAAAAAGATGGGATTGCCGGCGAATAAAGTCGGGTCGTATCGCAAACGTCTGATCGATACGGGACTGATTGAGCCTGCCGGCTACGGCTGTGTTTCGTTTGCAATTCCGTACATGCGCGATTATCTGTTGGAGACCATTCGAGCGGACTAATAAAGACTGGAGGCATCGACGCCGCCGCTGTGGTTGCCCCCGCATCTTTGTCTCAATCTGTAACATCTAGAGGGGATTACGGCATGCAGGTGTTTCAGATTGAGACATTTGCGGATGGCGCTGACTGTTTGTCTAAATCTGTAACATCTGGACGAAGATTCGGCCTGTAACTGTTACAAATTGAGATGATTGGCTGAGACGTCTACTGGCAAATCGGAATCGCTCCAAAATTCCCCCTTGCCCATCTTAGGCTGTTTGGTTACTATAGAACGGCTGTTACGGAGAGCTGACCGAGAGGCCGAAGGTGCTCGCCTGCTAAGCGAGTATGCCCCAAAAGGGCATCTGGGGTTCGAATCCCCAGCTCTCCGCCAGTATGACTTTGAAGAAGGGTCCCATTTGGGGCCCTTTTTTATTATCAAGAATGTCAGCTGGGGATTAGAGTCCGAAAGGGCGTGAACATTAGGCAAACACGGGGCGCTTGAAAACGGGGAGACCCAGGCGTGCTCGTGCACCCCGGTGTGGGGTTCCGAGGGGATGGAGTAGAAATATGGTAAAGGTCGGGCTGCGTAAGCCGAATCTAAAGACATCACTCAAGGCAAGAACGACCGGCAGAGCGAAGCGCGCGGTAAAGCGGGCGATAATCCCCGGCTATGGTAAGAAGGGCATGGGGTGGATCAAAAATCCGAAGAAGGCTGCTTAAAATGCCGTATACAGCAGAACGACCGTCGGAGTTGGGGATGTCGCTCGCGCCGTTGCTAAATCAGGCGCTCGGAGCTCGGCGTCAAGGACGTCCTCAATTACTGTTTCATCGCATGAAATTACACCTTTGGCGAAGCCTGAACAGAAATCTCTCACTCGAGAGATTACGTCGGTTGACAGGGCAAACAAGACGCTTTTGCTATGCTTCCTTCTTGGGTGGTCGGGCGCTCATAGGGCGTATGCACGGATGTGGGGTAGCTTCTTTCTATATCTCTTTACCTTTGGCCTTTTTGGATTTGGTTGGCTGTTTGATATTGTGACACTACTGATGAGACGCTCCGAGCTAAGGCGTCTCGGCGACAGTGATCCGACTCAACAGCAAGCGCCATGTTCCGTTGATTCTACATTCGATCGAAATGTCGCCGACTCCGGAAATTGGGGACAGCGTGGAGATGGGGAGGCTGCGGCTCGGCTAGAGCTTCAACGTAAAAACCGTGCCTATATGGAAGAAAACGGCATCGACGTGGAGATGTTTACCGAGGAAAAGGTCGCGGCGGACGCCTTGCGAACCATTGAGTCGGTATGCCCGTGCATGCTTAGGTTTAACCGAGGCATGAGCGAAGAGGAGCCAAGCATCAGCTTTTGCTCTCCAACAAAGACGGGGAAAATGCCCAAGAATGTCGTCGAGGCCCGCATTTACCATCAGGACGTGAAGCTATTGATGGATTCCCACGGCTTCGAATTGCCGGAGTATGGTGACAGCATCAATGTCATGATTAGTTATCTAGCTGATGGGCGCATAAATAAAGTCGATATCCATGGGTTCCATAATGGCCGCTCCGTTAGTGTCTCCATTCGCAGGCGGAGCGACGATCTTGTTATGACGAGTGCGGGCACCATCGGAGAAACGGGTGCCTGGCAATCGCTGTGCTCTGGGGCAGACCCCTCAGCTGGGGATCTTTTCAGGGCCTTGACCAAGGAGGTCGAAAGGATCTACTAGCATGCCCGGTGGACCCGTTTTCAAGGTCCGAAAAGACACAGCGAAGGTAAACGGCTAGCAATGTCGCTTTGGTGATTCTGACGCATCCCGTTTAAGAGGTATTCAAAAAGAGGCGCCCCGTTGGACGCCTCTCCAATCTCAAATGTAATGTTCCCCCAGCCCTACATCTCAGGAGCCTTGGCGACGGTCTCGCTCTCTGCCGCAAGTGGCCGGTTGTCGATGCGGCGGCCCAAGCGATCGAGCTTCACGAGCAGCCATTCAATGGGATTCGGCCCCGAGCCTTCCTCGTCGGCAACCAGGTCCATGACGGCGATCTTGGTGCCGTCCTGCTTGAGCGTAACGCTGCCCACCTTGTCGCCCACATGCACCGTGCCCGAAAGATCGTCGTAGCTAACCTTTTCGGTCACCTCGCCGGCAAGGGAAAACACGGTCGCTTGCGCCGTAGGATCGGCGAGCGTGGCGTCGATCGTCTTATCCGTCCAGTCGGTTTGACTAATGCGCGCCATAAGCGGGTTGCCGTTGGCAGTCTTTTCCTGCGTGTTGGCGATTGCGACCGCCGCCTTGTGACCGTAGTACCAATTGGCAAGGGTTGCGGTATCGGTAAAGCGCTGGTCGGTGGTGGTGGAGTTCAAAACGACGGTGTAGATCTCGTCGCCGTCGCGGTTGTAGGCGCTCGTAAAGCAATAGCCCGCGTCGTCGGTGGTGCCGGTCTTGCCGCCGATGTTGCCATCTTGGCCCAGCAAATAGTTATGCGTGTCCATGGAATGCGAATGGTCGGTGCCGTCGGCGCCCGTGACCGCGATCCAGGAATCCTCGCTCGCTACGACCTCGCGGATCGTGTCGTTTTTCATGGCCTCCTGCATCATCAGCGCTACGTCATGTGCGGTTGAGTGCATATCGCCAGCCCACTCATCAAAGTCCAGACCATGCGGGTTTTCAAAAAGCGTACCGGTACAGCCGAGCTTCTTAGCGCGCTCGTTCATGGCCTTCACAAATGTGGCCTCGGCGTCTTTGGTCTTAGGGTCGATCTTCTTGCCCACATATTCGGCGAGCACGATGGCGGCGTCGTTGCCCGAGGGAATCATCAGGCCGCGCAGCGCCTGCTCCACGGTAAGCTTGTCGCCTTCGAGCAAGCCGGCGGTCGAATTGCCCACGGTGGCTGCGGCGTTGCTCACCGTGACCTTCTCGTCCATCTTGCAATTCTCGACGGTTAGGATTGCGGTCATGACCTTGGTGATCGAGGCAATCTTGACCTGCTCATCGGCGCCGCGCCCATAGTAGACGGTGCCGTCTTTGCCCATGACGAGGGCATTGGTCGCATCGATATCGGGCAGGTTTTCGGCCGTGATGCCGCGCGCATCGGCGGTTTTGCCGCAAACATTGTCGGTCGTGAGCACTTGGGCGCCGGCGACGGTGGGCGCGCCAGCGGCAAGAGCGATAGCGCAGACAAAGCCGGCGGCAAGCTGGGCTGAGCGCTTTGCAAAAGAGGTGAGGGACTTCACAGATTTCGCTTTCGACGGGATGGTCTCTTCTGAAACTAGAGTATATCGTTTGCCGGCGTCGGCGATCATCGCGTGCGCGCTTGGCCCACATCCGCACCCGAACGGGCACAAGGGTGCTTAAGGCCGACTTAATCACCCACGCTTGTTGTGTGTGGCGTGCGTCGCCTCAGGCATAATGGAGCGCGAGAGGAGCACGCATGAACGAGCGCATTTTGGTAGTTGATGACGAGAAGGCCATCGCCGACTTGGTTGGCATCTACCTTACAAAAGAGGGCTTTGATGTCCAGATTGCCTATAGCGGGGCCGATGCTGCCAAGGCGATTTTGGAGCAGGAGTTCGATCTGGCGCTGCTTGATGTCATGCTGCCCGATATCGATGGGTTTGAGCTGCTGCGTACGATCCGTTCCAGCCATACCTATCCCGTGATCATGCTGACGGCGCGCGATGCCCAGCAAGACAAGATCGGGGGCCTTTCGCTTGGCGCGGACGATTATGTGGTTAAGCCGTTCCGTCCGCTGGAGCTCATCGCGCGCGTGCACGCTCAGCTTCGCCGCTACACCAGCTACGGTAGCCGTGCACAGGCGGCCGAGTCGCCGACCATTCAGCTCGACGGCTTGGAGATCAACCGCGATGCTCGTTCCGTGACAGTGGACGGTTCACCGGTTCGCCTCACGCCCACCGAGTATTCAATCTTGCTGTATCTGGTCGAGCATCGCGGCAGCGTGGTGGCCGTGGAGGACCTGTTCCGCGCGGTGTGGAACGAGGACTTTATGCCCGGCTCCAACAATACGGTGATGGTGCATATTCGCCACTTGCGCGAAAAGATCGGCGACGACGCACAAAAGCCACGCTTTATCAAAAACGTCTGGGGCGTCGGCTACATCATCGAATAACGCTTTTCGCTTGTGAGGATCTTGATATGACAAAAGACGATAGGCAAGCGTTCGAGGTGCCCGATCGGCTCTTTGAATACGTGAGGTCGGTCGTCGACAACCGCGCGCTTGCAACGGTGCTGCTCTTTTTGCTGAGCCTGCTGCTGATTGGCATCGACAACATCGTCGGAATCTTGGCGGTGCTGCTTGTCGGCTTTTTGCTGATCGATCGATTTGAGATCGTGTGCCGCTGCGTGGTGATTGGCGGCGCCGCGTGGGCCATGACGTTGGCGATTGGCGCCATGGCGCTCGGCGGCATCGAAGGGCCGGTGCTGTTCGATGCCGGCTTTGTATTCAACATGCTTGGCTTTGTGCTGGCGCTTGCCGCGTGCGTGCTGTTCTTGTGTGGCCGCGCCCTGTACTACCAGGGCTACGAGCAGGGCGAGCAGCATGCCGATTGTGTGCTGGCCGCTCGTATTCAAGATCGCCTGATCGATCACCCTGACACCTGGGATAACATCGACGGCGACTTCTTGGAGGTCGAGGGCGCCCTTAACCGCGTGCGTGACCGTGAGCGCAAGGTGCAACAGGCCTTGCGTGACGAATCTCATCGCAAGGACGATCTGGTCACGTACTTGGCACATGACCTACGCACCCCGCTTGCCAGTGTGGTGGGCTATCTTTCGCTGCTGCAAGAGGCTCCCGAGCTGCCGGTTGAGCAACGTGCGCACTTTACGGGCGTGGCGCTCGACAAGGCGCACCGGCTCGATACGCTCATCGAAGAGTTCTTCGATATCACGCGCTTTGACTTCCACGATATCGTGCTCACGCGCGGCTATGTTGATCTGGGGTTGCTGCTGGCTCAGGTGGCTGACGAGTTCTATCCCATCCTCAACGAGCAGCATAAGGAAGTCCAAGTTGATATTCGCGAGGACCTGACGGTGCTCGTGGATGGCGACAAGATGGCTCGCGTGTTCAACAACATCATGAAAAACGCCGTTGCCTATAGCTATGAGGGCTCGACCATCACGATCGAGGCCAGACGCCGGGACGGCGGTGGCGTGCGCGTGCGCTTTATCAATCAGGGCGATCCCATCCCTGAGGCAAAGCTCAAGGAGATCTTTGAGAAGTTCTATCGCCTGGATGCGGCGCGTGCGACCAATCGCGGCGGCGCTGGACTGGGGCTTGCCATCGCCAAGGAGATCGTATGCGCGCACGGCGGTACCGTTGCATGTGAATCGACGCCCGAACACACGATATTCACCATCGAGCTGCCCGCCGCATAGCCAGTGTGCCCTTACAAACACTTGACAATGCGCTCACGTGCATATGAGCCGCGATTCCTACTATCGATACTGCTGAATTGATATCGATGTGGAGGTATGCGGTATGACGGCTGCTGCGGCTGTGGAGCCCACGGAGCTTGAAGAACTCATGAAAGCGCAGGCCGAGGCCGCGCGCGAGCGCGAGGTTGGGGATGCGACTCGCCCCACGGCAGAGGATCTTGCCGCCTCGCCGACGCGCATCGATGTCGAGGGCCTCGACCTGTTCTATGGCGACCATCATGCGCTCAAGGACGTGAATATCAAGATCCGCGACAAGCAGATCACCTCGTTCATCGGTCCATCGGGCTGCGGCAAGTCGACGTTGCTGCGCTGCTTTAACCGCATGAACGACGGCATCAAGGATTGCCGCATCGAGGGCAAGATTGCGCTCGATGGTCAAGATATCCTGGGCGATTACGACATTTGCCGCCTTCGCCAGCGCGTGGGCATGGTGTTCCAGCGCCCCAACCCGTTTCCCATGAGCATCTACGACAACGTCGCCTACGGTCCTCGCGGCATGGGTGTGCGCGATCGCGCTGTGCTGGATGAGCTGGTCGAGGACTCCCTTCGTCGTGCTGCGCTATGGGATGAGGTCAAGGACAAGCTCAAAGAGTCGGGCCTGGGTCTTTCGGGTGGACAGCAGCAGCGCCTGTGCATCGCCCGCGCGCTTGCCGTGCAGCCCGACATTCTGCTGATGGACGAGCCGACCTCGGCACTCGACCCCGTGTCGACGCTGGTGGTTGAGCAGCTGGCCTGCGAGCTCAAGGAGGTCTGTACGCTCGTGGTCGTTACGCACAATATGCAGCAGGCGGCGCGTATCTCCGACTCGGTCGCGTTTTTCTTGCTGGGTGAGTTGGTGGAGCACGCGCCCACCGCGCAACTCTTCAAGAATCCGACCGATCCGCGCACGGCGGATTATTTGACGGGACGTTTTGGCTGATACCATCTAGTAAAGGTACCTTTAGGGTTAAGATGCGGTCATGCCGGCCGCAAAGGGGTTCAACATGATCTATTACGTCGAGGACGATGACAACATCAGGGATTTGACGGTCTATGCGCTGCGCAAGCAGGGGATTGAGGCCGAAGGCTTTTCGTGCGACGGTGAGTTTAAGGCTGCCGTGGCGCGACGGGTACCCGATGCCGTCCTGCTCGACATCATGCTGCCCGATACCGATGGCTTGGCGATTATGCGTCGACTGCGTGCCGATCGCCTGACGGCGACGGTGCCCATCATGATGCTTACCGCCAAGGATACCGAGCTCGACAAGGTGATGGCGCTCGATGGCGGTGCCGACGATTACCTGACTAAGCCGTTTTCGCTCATGGAGCTTGCGAGCCGCTGCCGCGCACTGCTGCGTCGCGGCGGCATGGTCAAGCAGGCGAGCGATGTGCTCAGCGTGGGCGACATCGTGCTCTCGCCCAGCCATCGCGAGGTGACCGTTGCCGGCGAGCCGCTTAAGCTCACCCTGCGCGAGTTCGACCTGCTCGAGTACCTCATGCGCAAGCCCGGCGTGGTTTTTACCCGCGAGTCGTTGCTGCAGAGCGTGTGGGGCTGGGACTTCGACGGCGGTTCGCGCACCGTTGACGTGCACGTGCAGACGCTTCGCCAAAAACTGGGCGAGCATGCCAGCGCCATCGAGACCGTGCGCGGCGTGGGCTACCGCTTGGCCGAGCCTTCTGCCGGTGATGGTGCCGAAGGTGACGACACCGCGGCCACCGCATCGGAGGAGTAACCCGTGGTCTTCGCCCCCCAGGGAAAACATACGCTGTCGCACCGCGTTTTTGTGACGATCTTTGTCTGCGCCATGGCGGTTATCGTGGCGTTTACGGTGCTGGGTGCGTTCTTTGTGCAAAACACCTTGGCGGATGCCACGAGTGCCAATCTGGCGCAGGAAACCGAGCTCATTGCTGCCGCCCTCGACGAGCAGCAGGAGCCCATCCCGTTCTTGCGTAGCCTCGATCGCGAGGACTTGCGCATCACGCTGATTAACAAGGATGGATCGGTTGCCTACGACAACGAGGCGTCGCCTTCCACACTGCCCAACCATGGCGATCGCCCCGAGGTCATCGAGGCCTTTGAGAGTGGTTTGGGTTCCGCGGAGCGCGCAAGCTCTACGCTCGACGAGATTATGCTGTATCGCGCCGTCGCCCTTGATAACGGCCAGGTTGTCCGCTTGGCGCAGGCCCAGCCTGGCGTTGCGGCGATTTTGCTGTCGATGGTGGCGCCGATGCTGCTTATCGCAGCAGCGGGTGCGGTACTCTCGTTTTTTATGGCGCGCCGCGAGTCCCGTGCCATCATCGCGCCGTTGCAAGAGGTGGATTTGGACCACCCACGCCGTAGCTATGAGCACGCCTATGCCGAGATGGTCCCCATGCTTGAGCGTATCGAGTCGCAGCGCCAGGAACTCAAGCGCCAAATGGCGGTGCTGGCGGACAACGACCGTATGCGCCGCGAGTTCACGGCGAATATCACCCATGAGCTCAAGACGCCGCTTACGGCGATTTCGGGCTATGCCGAGCTCATCGCAAACGGCATGGTCGAGGGCGAGGGCGACCTGCGCAACTTTGGCGGTCGCATCTATCGTGAGGCGGGCCGCTTGGCAGCGCTTGTCAACGATATCCTTACGCTGTCTAACTTGGACGAGGCCGAGCGTGCAACTGAGGGCGAGGCGGTGCCCATTGGTTCCACGGAGCCTATTGAGCTCTCGCGTGCCATCTACGCGGTTGAGCAGCGTCTTGAACAGGTCGCCCGTCAGGCGAATGTGACGATAAGTCATGAGACCAAGCCTGTGGTCATCGAGGGCGTGTCGCGCTTGATTGACGAGCTCATCTATAATCTGGCGAGCAACGCCATCCGCTACAATCGACCCGGCGGTGCGGTTACGCTGCAGTGCGGCACCAACGACGAAGGCCATCCGTTCCTTGCGGTCGCCGACACGGGAATCGGTATCGCGCCTGAAGAACAGGGCAAGGTATTTGAGCGGTTCTATCGCGTGGACAAGAGTAGGTCCAAGGCGCGCGGCGGAACCGGTCTGGGGCTTGCAATTGTCAAGCATGCGGCCCTGTATCATCACGCCACGCTCGATCTGTCGAGCGAGTTGGGCGTGGGAACCACCATTACGGTGACGTTTCCCATACGGCAGGACGAGCCATTCGCATAGCGATACAACATAGATATTGATGCAGACGCCGCATTTGACTTTCGGGTGCGGCGTTGTTGTGCAATTTTACGATTGCTTCCGACATTTTTACAGGAGAGCCTGTTTCTTATGTATAGAGTTTGGTCTCGGTAAAAAGATGCGATAACATACGGACAGTTTTGTCAATCCGAACTGGGGAAATGAAAGGCAAGCTGCATGACCCTTCTCGAACTGTTCCAGCTGCTGAAGAAGCACCTTCAGCTGGTCATCACCCTTCCGGTGGTCTGCGCGATCGCCATGGGCATCGTGTCCTTCGTTGCGATGGACAACACCTATACCGCGACGACGAGCATGTACATTCTCGCCAAAACCGACGATAGCGGTCAGATGAGCTACAACGATCTCTCGGCGAGCCAGATGCTTTCCAACGATATCGCCACGCTGCTGGATAGCGATAGCGTTAAGAGCGGTGCTGCCAATGAGCTGGGCCTTGCTGACCTGGATGACTACAAAGTGTCTGTTTCCTCCGAGACCACCACGCGTGTCATTACGCTTTCGGTTACCGGCACCGATGCCAAGGAGACGGCTGAGGTCGCAAAGGCCATTGCCAGCTCGGTGAGTACGGTCGCTCAGAACGTCGGCGCTGCCCAGAGCATCAACGTTATCGACGAGGCTAAGACCCCCGAAGCCCCCAGCGGCCCCAAGCGTATGCTGTACGTTGCTGTCGCGTTCCTCGCGGGCATCTTTATCGCAGTTGCCTATGTCGTTTTGGCAGACATGCTCAATACCCGCATCCGCGGTGCCGAAGAGGCAGAAGAGCTCCTGGGTATTCCCGTTGTTGGCCGAATTCCGGCTATGAAAGGTGGTAAATAGGCATGGCTAAGGCAAAGAACACCGACAAGCTCGTTGTACAGAATGCCGCCAAGACCCTTCTGGCCAACATCCGCTTTGCGAGCGTGGACGACCCCATTCGCACCATCACCGTTACCTCCTCGATTCCCAACGAGGGCAAGTCTACGGTTTCCATTAACCTTGCTCAGGCAATCGCCACGAGCGGCAAGTCCGTGCTCCTGGTCGAGGCCGATATGCGTCGCAGGTCCCTTTCCGATATGCTCGGCGTTCGTTCGCGAGGCGGACTCTATGCGGTCCTTTCCGAGCAGATCTCCATTGACCAGGCAATTGTCGAGACGGGTCAGAAGAACTTTTACTTCCTCGATGCCGAGCCGCACATTCCCAATCCTGCCGACATCATCGTCTCTCACCGCTTTGCCAAGCTGGTAAAGGCACTGTCCGCCAAGTTCCAGTACGTCATCTTTGATGCTCCCCCGGTTGGCACCTTCATCGATGCTGCCGAGATTGCCAGCCTGACCGACGGCACGCTTTTTGTCGTGCGTGAGGATTTCACCAAGCGCGAGGAGGCGCTCAACGCCATCGGTCAGCTTAAGAAGTCCGAGAAGGTCAAGCTCATCGGTACCGTTATGAACTACTGCGAGACCGAGACCAGCGAGTACTACTACTCCTACTACACCAAGGACGGTAAGAAGGTGAAGAAGGGCTCCGACGATCAGGGGACTTCCAAAAAGGGCATCTTCACCAACCGAGCAAACGTTTAGTTGATTAAGGCTGACCTATGCGTGACATTCATTGCCATATCTTGCCGGGTGTAGACGACGGCGCCGCCGATCTCGATGAGAGCTTGGCGATGCTCGAGGCTGCCAAGCGGGCCGGTGTAACCAGAATCGTTTGCACTCCTCACTGCCGTGATCCCTATTTTGATTACGACAAGATGTGGGATGCCTTTGAGCTGCTGCGTGATAACGCTGACGGTTTTCCGCTCCAGATGGGCTTCGAGGTCAACCATCGAAAGCTCGTTGAGCTTGGTATCGATGCCGCGGAGCACTTGCATTTCGATGGAACCAATGAGTTCCTGCTCGAGCTTTCGACGCATGCCGATGCGTATGCGTTTAGAGAGTACGAGAACACGATTTACGATTTGCAGTGCCGTGGCTACCAGGTGATCATCGCTCATCCTGAGCGCTATCGTGCGGTTCAAAAGGATGTAAGCGTGGCGGAGCGCCTGGTCGATATGGGCTGCAAGCTGCAGGCTTCGGCGGACTTTATTGCCGGCGGTCGCTTTGGTCGCGAGAAAAAGCCGGCACAGCGCCTGTTCGATCAGAACCTGTACAGCTTCATCGCGAGCGATGCCCATAACGTGGGTCATTACGACTGCCTGGCGAAGGCTCGCGCGAAGTTTAGCGTGCGCGGAGCTCATTTTCGCTAAAATCTGTCCCTAACGTTCGCATTGAATGAAAGGGCAGCATGGATATCCAAATTAAGACGGGATGCTTTGATGACGCGGCGTTGGTGCGCCGCGTCGTTTTTATGGACGAGCAGGGCTACGAGAATGAGTTCGACGCTATCGACGAGGATCCGAACTGCATTCATGTGACGCTCTATGTAGACGGCGGGCTTGCCGGTTGCTCGCGCGTGTTTCCCGAAGAGCTTGAGCGCGCGGCTGACGCAGAGGCTCCGGTGTCGCCGGCGTGCGACTTGGACGAAGGCGTCGCGGCGGGGGAGACCTACATTATGGGGCGCGTGGCCGTGTTGCCGAGCATGCGCCGTCGCGGTCTGGCGAGTGCGATCGTTGAGGCCAGTGATGCGTGTGTGCGCGATGCCGGCGCTAAGCTTATTAAACTGCATGCGCAGGAATACGTGCTGCCGCTCTATGCCAAGGCGGGCTACACGCAGATTGCCCCGGTGGACTACGAAGACGAGGGCCAGCCCCATGCTTGGATGGCCAAGCGCGTAGATGGCAGATAGAGACGTTCCTTTCCTGCCGGCAGTTTGGGACACTCCTTGGCAATTGGTGCATCGGAGCGCTTAGACATACAGTTTTTCGATTCCGTATGTATATATGCGCGCTAATGGGTTATAAAATCTAAGTCTGAACATAGCAGGTCTGCGATTCGGCTCGGGCGACCGGGCCGTTTTTGCGGACGGGGGTAGCGCGAAAGGACTGCACATGCGTCAATTTAAGACCGAGAGCAAAAAACTGCTCGACCTCATGATCAACTCCATCTACACCAATAAGGAAATCTTCCTGCGCGAGCTTATCTCTAACGCGAGCGACGCCGTCGACAAGCTCAACTTTAAGAGCCTGCAGGACCCGAGCGTCAAGCTCGACCAGGGCGACCTGGCTATTCGCGTCTCCTTTGATAAAGATGCCCGCACCATTACTATCTCGGATAACGGCATTGGCATGACCGCCGAGGAGCTCGAGCGCAATCTGGGCACCATCGCCCATTCCGGCTCCGAGGAGTTTAAGACCGAGAACGCCGAGCAGCAGGGTTCGGATGTCGACATCATCGGCCAGTTTGGCGTGGGCTTCTACTCGGCTTTTATGGTCGCCAGCCACGTGAAGGTCGTGAGCCGCGCCTATGGCGAGGACACCGCTCACGTGTGGGAGTCTGATGGTCTTGAGGGTTACACCATCGAAGATGGCGAGCGCGCCGAGCACGGTACCGATGTCATCCTGACGCTGCGCGAGAACGAGAAGCTCGATGCCGACGGCGAGGCCGAGACCTACGATCGCTTCCTGACCGAGTGGGGCCTCAAGAGCCTGATTCAGCAGTACAGCAACTATGTGCGCTACCCGATTCAGATGATGGTGTCCAAGAGCCGCCAGAAACCCAAGCCCGAGGACGCCGGCGACGATTACAAGCCCGAGTATGAGGACTACCAGGAGCTCGAGACCATCAACTCCATGACGCCGATTTGGAAAAAGCGCAGCTCCGATGTTGAGCAGAAGGACTACGACGAGTTCTACAAGTCTACGTTCCACGACTTTGATAATCCTGCGCGCACCATCAGCTTCCACGCCGAGGGCACGCTCGAGTACGACGCCCTGCTGTTTGTGCCGGGTCGCGCCCCGTTCGATCTGTACAGCAAGGACTACGAGAAGGGTCTGGCGCTCTACAGCTCCAACGTGCTGATTATGGAGAAGTGCGACGACCTGCTGCCCGACTACTACAACTTTGTCCGCGGCGTCGTGGATTCCGCCGACGTGTCGCTCAACATCTCGCGCGAGACGCTGCAGCAGAACCGTCAGCTCAAGGCCATCGCCAAGCGCGTGGAAAAGAAGATTACCGCCGACCTTGAGGATATGCGTGACAACGACCGCGAGGCCTACGAGAAGTTCTTTGAGAACTTTGGTCGCGGTCTTAAGTACGGCATTTACTCGAGCTATGGCATGAAGGCCGATGAGCTCGCCGACCTGTTGCTGTTCTGGTCTGCCAAGGAACAGAAGATGATTACCCTGGCCGAGTATGCCAAGGGCATGCCCGAGGATCAGAAGGCCATCTACTACGCCGCCGGCGACTCGCGTGAGCGCTTGGCTAAGATGCCCGTGGTGAAGGGCGTGCTCGACCGCGGCTATGACGTGCTGCTGCTGACGCAGGATGTGGATGAGTTCACGTTCCAGGCTATGCGTGAATACGTTGCCGCCGATATGCCCAAGATCTACGAGGACGATGCTGCCCGCGAGGCTGCCGAGAAGGCTGTGGCCGACGGTGCCGAGCCCGAGGTCGAGGATCGTCATCTGGAGCTCAAGAACGTTGCGACCGGTGATCTTGACCTGGCGACCGAGGACGAGAAGAAGGAGGCCGAGGACGCCACCAAGGAGAACGAGGACCTCTTTAGCGCTATGAAGGAGGCGCTCGGTGACAAGGTCGAGAAAGTTGCCGTCTCCGCGCGCCTGACCGATGCCCCCGCTTGCATCACCACCGAGGGCCCGCTTTCGCTCGAGATGGAGAAGGTGCTCCAGAAGGGACCCGAGAGCGCGCCCGACGGCATGCCCAAGAGCCAGCGCGTGCTCGAGCTCAACGCCAAGCACCCGGTTTTCGACAAGCTTGTCGCTGCCCAGAAGGCAGGCGACGCCGACAAGATCAAGCAGTACTCCGGTCTGCTCTATGACCAGGCCCTGCTGGTCGAGGGCATCCTCCCCGAGGACCCCGTTGCCTTCGCAGCAGCTGTCTGCAACTTGATGTAGTTCGGGGATACGGCACCGTAACTAGATTAGAACGAGAGTGGATAATCTCCCACTTTTGGCTCGAATGCGGGCTTGAAGTGGGAGATTTTCCACTCTCGTTTCCTTTTGAATGATTCCTCTGTCCCCAAGGGATCAATTATTTGTCGGGGTTGTGGTTTTGTGACCTGCTGAAATTAAGGATACTGTACATCTGTACGTTAACTCATCTTCGTAGTATATTGCTACCCGCAAAACTCAACACCATTGTGCTTTGAGACGTTAAAGCGCCTACTACAATGGTTGTCGATAGTACGATTCGATTTAACGACAGGATGGATGGTCCAAGCGTGAGTCTCGGCAGCAAACTATCCAATGCAAAGGTGTCCTTTGCGATATTTAAGCGCGACATTAAGCGACTGCTTGTGAACCCCGTCGCCCTGGTGGTTACCCTAGGCGTGTGCGTTATTCCCTCGCTGTATGCCTGGTATAACATCGTGGCAAACTGGGATCCGTATGGAAACACCCAAGGCATCAAGATTGCTATCGCCAACAACGATCGAGGCACCCAAAACGACTTGGTGGGTGAGCTCAACGCTGGCGACAAAGTGGTCGACCAGCTCAAGGAGAATCATCAGTTGGGCTGGACGTTCGTCGACTCGACGGCCGATGCCAAGGAGGGCGTCGAGAGCGGCGAGTACTATGCGGCCATCGTAATCCCTAAGAACTTCTCGGATAACCTGGTCTCGATGCTCGACGGCAACTACCATCAGCCCAAGCTTACGTACTACGTCAATGAGAAGAAGAGTGCTATTGCGCCCAAGGTTACCGACACCGGTGCAAGCACCATCGAGGAGCAGATCAACTCGGAATTTGTCTCCACAGTGGGCGAGACCGTTGCCAGCATCGCCAAGGATGCCGGGGTCGATTTAAAGGACAAGGCAACCCAGACTCAGAATTCGTTGGCTGGTTCGGTATCAGAGGCATCCGGTACCTTGGGTGAGGTGCGCGATTCGATTGGCGACATGAATGCCGCCATCGATAAGACGAGTGGCGCTATCGCCTCGGCTGATGCCGCGTTGGCGGGCCTGCAGGGTCAGACGCCCTCTCTAACGCAGGCAATCGCTCAGGGCAATGACCTGCTGGGCGAGGCGCGCGCTACGGCGGGCAACTCTGTCGCCTCGCTCTCCAAGGCACTCTCGGAAGGCAGCCTTGCGCTCATCAAGACGTCAGCCTCCGCGAACGCTGCGATTGGCAAGCTGACGGGCGCGGTCACATCTGCGACCACCCGCATCGACAACTCGCTTGAGTCTCTCCAAGCGACGATCGACCACAATAAGGCCGTTATCGGGCACTTGGAAATTCTCGTTAATGACACGTCGACAGGTTCCAAGGAAATTGACGCGCGCATTGTATCGACCATCGATTTGCTCCGCGAGCAGAATGAAAAGCTTCAGAGCATCAAGGACGGTCTGTCTGCGCAGTCGAGCGCCATGGCGAATGACGCCGCGGCTGTCTCGGGCGCCAGCGACGCTATCAATAACGCAATCCAGACCGGTGCGACCAACCTTGGCCAGGCCCAGACGGACCAGGGTCAAAACGCGCTGCCGAAGGCCTCGAGCGCGCTTGATTCATTTGCCGCCGTCTCGGGTGATCTGACGGGAATCGTGTCTGGCCTCACGCCTACTATTGCAAGTGCGCGCGGTACGCTTTCGCAGCTTAACGCTACGCTCGGCCAGGCCAAGACCACGCTGTCCCAGACCGATTCCTCGCTTGCCAAGGTCCAGGACAAGCTTGCGACCGCAGCCAATGACATCGCGGCGCTGCAGACCTCTGAGTCTATGGGCGAGCTCGCCGACCTTATGGGCGTCGATGTCAATGACGTGGCAGATTTCATGGCCTCTCCGGTCGAGCTGACGTCCAAGTCCATCTATCCGGTCAAGAGCTTTGGCTCGGGCATCGCTCCCTTCTACACCAATCTGGCGCTTTGGGTGGGCGGTTACGTACTCATCGCCATCTACAAGCTCGAGGTCGATCGCGAGGGCATTGGCAGCTTTACGGCGCGCCAGGGCTACTTCGGCCGTTGGATGCTCCTGGTGATCCTGGGCGCGCTCCAGGCCACCATCGTTACGGTAGGCGATCTGGTGATTGGCGTGCAGTGCATCAACCCGCTGCTGTTCGTGCTGGGCGGCATCGC
>UROZ01000029.1 GCA_900549655.1 uncultured Collinsella sp. | reverse complement strand
GTTCGCGCGGCACGCCGCGTCTTGCCAACCGCCTGCTCAAACGCGTGCGCGATTACGCACAGGTGCGCGGCAACGGCCCCATCGAGCTCGATATCTGTCGCCAGGCGCTCGAGTTCTTCGAGATCGATGAGCTCGGTCTGGACTGGATGGATATTCGCATTTTGGAGACGCTCGCTAAGACGTTCTCCGGTCGCGCCGTGGGACTTACGACCCTTGCCAGCGCGGTGGGCGAGGACCCGGGCACGCTCGAGGATGTCTATGAGCCCTATTTGCTGCAATGCGGGTTGATGATTCGTACGCCGCAGGGCCGTCAGGCAACCCTTCGCACCTTTGAGCACCTGGGGATTGAACCTACCGTTTAGGGCGCTTTGTTTTGGCGGGCTGTTGGGCTATCGCTGGGCATCGGGTAAACATATCGCCGTTCATCGGTTATGGGCGTTTTACTATTGCGCGCCCGTGCTATGCTGAATTGGTCTTTTTCTCATTCGGTAACGAAAGGACCGCCCATGCCTACTGACATCGAAATCGCACGTTCCGTCACGCCGCTGCCTATTACCGAGGTGGCTAAGAACGCCGGCGTTGACGTTAAGCATCTGATTCCGTACGGCTTCGACAAGGCTAAGGTCGACTACTCCCTGCTCAATGAGCCAACTGATCATCAGGCTAAGCTCGTCCTCGTGACCGCTATCAACCCCACGCCCGCCGGCGAGGGTAAGACCACCACGACCATCGGTCTTGCCGACGGTCTGCGCCGTCGCGGCGTCAAGAGCGCCGTGGCTCTGCGCGAGCCTTCGCTCGGTCCCGTCTTTGGCGTGAAGGGCGGTGCCGCCGGTGGCGGTTGGGCCCAGGTTATCCCCATGGAGGACATCAACCTGCACTTTACCGGTGACTTCCATGCCATCGGTGCCGCCAACAACCTGCTGGCCGCTATGCTCGACAACCATATTCAGCAGGGCAACCAGCTCGGTATCGACGTTAAGCGCATCACCTGGAAGCGCGTCGTCGACATGAACGACCGTCAGCTCCGTCACGTCATCGACGGCATTGGCGGCAAGGCCCAGGGCGTGCCGCGCGAGGACGGCTTCGACATTACCGTCGCCTCCGAGATTATGGCAATCTTGTGCCTGTCCACGAGCATTAACGACCTCAAGGAGCGCCTGGGCGAGATCGTCGTCGGCTACAGCTTTGCCGGCGAGCCCGTCCGCGCTCGCGACCTTAAGGCTCAGGGCGCCATGGCTGCTCTGCTCAAGGACGCGCTCAAACCCAACCTGGTGCAGACGCTCGAGGGCACGCCTGCGTTTGTCCACGGCGGTCCCTTCGCCAATATCGCCCACGGCTGCAACTCCATCATGGCCACCCGCATGGCCATGCGCTTTGGCGATGTTGCCATTACCGAGGCCGGCTTTGGTGCCGACCTGGGTGCTGAGAAGTTCCTCGATATCAAGTGCCGCATGACGGGCGTTCGTCCCAGCGCTGTCGTGGTCGTTGCGACTGCCCGCGCGCTTAAGTACAACGGCGGTGTCGCCAAGGCCGACCTCAACGAGGAGAACCTTGAGGCCCTTAAGGCCGGCATGCCCAACCTGCTGCGCCATGTCGACAACATTCAGAACGTGTACGGCCTGCCCTGTGTGGTCGCCATCAACCGCTTCCCGACGGACACCGAGGCCGAGCTGGAGCTCATCGAGTCCGAGTGCCAGAAGCTTGGCGTCAACGTTAAGCTGTCCGAGGTCTGGGCCAAGGGCGGCGAGGGCGCGCTCGACCTGGCCGATGAGGTCATGCGCCTGATCGAGCAGCCGAGCGAGCTCAAGTTTGCTTACGAGGACGGTGCCGATGTGGCCGACGCCCTCGAGGCCGTTGCCACCAAGGTTTACCGTGCCGACGGCGTTGACTTTACGCCGGCTGCCAAGCGCCAGCTCGCTGAGCTGCGCGAGAACGGCTTTGGCAACCTGCCGGTGTGCGTGGCCAAGACGCAGTACAGCTTTAGCGACAACGCTAAGGCCCTCGGTGCCCCCGAGGGCTTCCGCATCACCGTGCGCGAGCTCAAGGTTTCCGCCGGCGCTCACTTCGTGGTCGCGCTGACCGGCAGCGTTCTGACCATGCCGGGCCTGCCCAAGGTTCCCGCGGCCGAGAACATCGACGTCGACAACGACGGCAACATCACCGGCCTGTTCTAAGCCCGCTATTCATAGCCGCTTGCCCGCCCCGCCGCGCCACCAAGGCCCGGCGGGGCTTTTTATCCCGAGGACCGCGCATGTCTTGTAGATACCGGCGGGCACTGCCCATCATAGGCTTTTGCGCGGGTAGAATGCATGGATAACTCGATGCTTGCAGGCGACGGAAAGGAAACGTTGCATGGACCAGGATAAGACGACCGTAATGGGTGGCTACGGCTCCGCGCAGGCGGGTAATAGCGCCGATGCGACCCGCGTTGTGGCAAATCCCGGCTACGTCGCGCCCGACGCGACCCAGGCCACGGCCGAGCCCACGCGAGTTATGGGTTATGGCAACGCGGCGCCGGACCCTTACGCTGTCCCTTCGCAAAGCCCCTACGGCAACGTGGCACCAGACCCGTTTGATTACGCGCCGCAGGACCCCTATGCCAGTTCCGCGCCGGACCCTTACAGCGATTTGTCGCAAAATTCCATTCCGCAGCCTCAGCAGACGACGTATATGCCGCGTACGGCACAGGCCCAGCCTCGTTATGACTCGCGCGATTCGCGTGCGCGCCAGCCCTATCGCGAGTATCCCAAATCGATTCCGCAGTATGGCGAGGACGAGGGGGAGAAGCCCTCGCGTTCGTCGAGCGTTATTAAGAAGATTCTCATCGTACTGGCGATCTTCTTTGCCTTATCGGTTGTGTTTGCCATCGTGTCGGGCATGCTCAATAAACGAGGCGCTTCAACCGATACGACGGCAGAGCAGACCGAGGCTACCCAGTCCGGCGCTGTGGACCTGAGTGATATCCCGGGACAGTACTGGTCTAACGCCAAGAAGCTCCTCAAGTCGCGCGGGGCCGACCTTTCGAACGCCGTGATTCTGACCGAGGATGGCTCGACGCCCGTTGTCGATGCCAATTGGGTCGTAACGTCTGCCTACTATAACGACAACGGTAACCTGGAGGTTCAGCTTACGCGCAAGGACAGTTCGTCGGGCAATGTGTCCGGCGATCAGAGCGGTACGGACAGTTCGAGCTCTAATACGCTGGAAGACCTGAGCAACAAGGCCCAGGAGCTGGGAGACAAGGCCCAAGAGCTGGGCGATACGGCCCAAAACCTCGGCGACACCGCGCAGAACCTGGGCGACATGGCGACGGATGCCTGGAACGCGCTGCAAAACGGCATTTCGGGCGCACAGGGGAACTAGCGGCTGAGCTGCTAGAGCCTTAGCGGTGCAAACAAAAACGGGACGCAGTGTCGCGTGACCGGGCGCATGTGCGCGCTGGTCGGCGGTCCTGCGTCCCGTTTTGCCGTCGATTACAGTTGCTCGGCCGGGCGCTCGGGCGAGCTAAAACCCGAGTCAAACGTGACGACGCACGAGGCGTCGGGCCGGCGCTCGTGCACGATGCGCGTGACGAGTTCCAGCAGCTCCTCGTCGGATATGTCAAAACCGTCGGGGCGCACCAGGTCAAACGAGACGAAGCCGTCGTGCTCGTGCAGGTCGTGGATGGAAAGTGCGGGGTCGATCTGCATGATGCCGCGCTTGACCCAGCCGCGCAGGTCGTCGCCGGTTGTCGCGATGGGGTCGCAGTGCAGCGTAATATCGATGCCCATTTGATGCTTGATATCGTGCTCGATGGTGTCCAGAATCTCGTGGTGCTCAAACGCATCGCTCTCGCCGGGCATCTCCACGTGTGCGCTGGCAAACTGGCGACCGGGGCCGTAGTCGTGCACCATGAGGTCGTGGGTGCCTAGCACTTGCGGATAGGACATGATTTTGTCGCGAATCTCCTGCACCAGCTTGGGGTCGGGCGCCTGTCCCAGCAGCGGGCTGATGGCATCGCGCACCAGGCCCATGCCACTGACGCAGATAAAAATGCCCACGCCCAGGCCGGCCCAGCCGTCGAGGTCGAAGCCGGTTGTCTGTGAGATGAGCGCCGCCGCCAAGACCGAGCCCGAGGTGATGACATCGTTTTTGGAATCCTGCGCCGTGGCGATGAGCGTCTCGGAATCAATACGGTCGCCCAGCGCGCGGTTGAACGCGGCCATCCAGAACTTGACGAGCATGGACGCGACCAGCGCCGCAACGGAAATGAACGTGTAGGCGGTGGGAGAGGGCTTGATGATTTTGGTGATGGATTCGAGCACCAGGTTGATGCCGACGGCGCAAACGAGGACGGCGACAAACAGGCCGGCGAGGTATTCGTAGCGACCATGGCCATAAGGGTGACCTTCATCGGCCGGGCGACTGGCAAGCCGGAACCCGAGCAGGCTCACGATGTTGCTCGAGGCATCGGAGAGGTTGTTGAAGGCGTCGGCGACAAGCGACACGGAACCGGCGAGCAAGCCCGCGATGCCCTTGGCCAGGCACAGGGTGATGTTGAGGCCGATGCAGATGAGGCTTGCGGCAAAACCAGCATTGGTGCGGCAGGAGGTATCGACCGGCTCGCTTTCGCTGCCGGGAACAAGCGTATGTACCAGCTGATTTACAAATAGCATAACGGTCTTCCTCACAATCATGGTTAAGGGGATAGTGTAGCTCGCACGGGGGCGCCGTGCGCCGATGCTCAGAAAATGCAGCAATAGTCTGCCGGTGCTAACGAACGAGCCTTCTTGTCTGCCTGGGTGGTCCATTTTGGGCCACATGGGTATGGGCATGTGCCTGCTTGCTCGACATACTTAATGTCGACAGCCCCTGTGCAAAGGAGGACGTTTCCATGGACGAGATGTTTGCCATTAAATGTCAAAACTGCGGCGGCCCTATGTACTCGCACCAGGCTAAGCGCAGCTTTGAGTGCGCCTATTGCGGCACGGTGGTTCCGTGGCAGGCGGACGCCGGAGAGCCCAAGAGCGCTTTGGGTATTCGCCATACGCCGTTGACGGTGGTGGATGGACTGCTCAAACTCACGCATGTGTCGCAACTCGAGCGCCCGCAGGACCCGGACTGGTATTTCTTCAATGCGCACTGGCGCAATCAGTCGGTCCTGGAACATCTGCTGTGGGAGGATCGCGGCACGGCGCAGGAGTTCCAAGAGGCCACGCATGTGAGCATTCCTTGCCCCTTCTGCGGAGCGTCCTTTGAGGGCGAGTCAACGCAGCGTGTGTTTGAGTGCCCGTCCTGCGGCAATAAGATCGGCATTGCGGACCTGCTCAAGCCGGGGACGTTTAGCAAGCGCCTGACCATGGGCGTTGGTGCGGAGTATGTGCCCGAGCAGGGTATTCCCTGCGAAATCTCGCCGCAGCAGGCACGTGCCAACGCGCTGCAGCTGGTGCGCCAGTATCCGGATGCCTTTGCCGGGCACGACGTGGAAGACGCGATCCAAAACGACATGATGCTCTTCTATTTCCCCATGGCGCTGGCGGACTTGCGCATGATGGCGAGCTTCCCGGGCAAGGGCCTGAGCAAGGAGGCCTTGGTGTACTACGAGGTGCTCGACTGGGCATACCCCAGGGCAAACTACCTGGACGTTCGCCTCATGGGCATTTTGGAGCCGTGGGACTTTGCCAAGGTCGGTCCGTTCGATCCCGCCATGCAGGAAGGTGACTTTCGCGTTGTCTCAGTCGATGCGTCTACCAAGGACCAGGTGGTCATTGATAAGTTGGCGCTCGACGTTGCGGGCAACGACGCCGAGGCTGTACTGGGGCTCAATAAAAAGAGCATTCGCATGTGGGCGCGCAAGGCCCGCAAACATAAGGACGGCCTGGTGATGGTGCCGGTCTACTTTGTCGATCGTCCGGCGACAGACGGCCGCGATGGCGAGCAGGTGCGCATTGCCGTAAACGGCCAGACGGGCCGCGCGGCCGCGGTGGTGTTTAGCGACAAGCGCGAGACGCATATCGTGGCGCCGCTCAGCCCGAGCCTGCATCTGTCCGGTGAGAGCACCGTGCACGCCACGCCCGTCGAGGTCAAATACGTTAAATCGCCGTTCCTATACCAGATCGTGCGCCGTGGAGGCGGCGAGCAGCTGCGTCAGGTGGCAGCCGCCGTCGAGGGTTCCTACCGAGAGGAGAAGCCCAAACGTCGCGGCCTGCTGGGTGCGCTATTTGGGAAGTAGGGGAGCGGTGCCGGTTGGCACCGTAACGTGATGGCCGGGGGTATGGGGCGGCTCTCAGGAGTGCGGGCTGCCGTCTGATTGTTTGAGGGTGCCAGATGTAAATAAACAGTGGAGCGGCTGCAAAAGAGCTGCCTCACTGGGTAAAATCAGGGTGTGCGGCGGAACCCGCTCCTCAGTCGGTCAACTTTGGAAGCGCGGGCAACGCAGGCGCTATCGTCTAAAGGGCCGGCTGCAACCGGTCCTTTTCTGTGGCAGCCAATGGACCCACATCAGACGAAGGCCGCGTCTTTGCCTGTCAGGTCACGCTCGCCAGCCACGGCTAGAATGTCGTTGCCGGCGTCCGTGACCGGTATTGTTTCGTAGCAGCCGTCGTAACCGCGAGTGCGCCTGCGACGGCTGCGATGGTTTCGGTCGCAACGTGCTGCTACCCTTGCGCTTCGCCATTAGTCGCTTCGTTGATGGCGCGGTACTCGGCACTCAGCTCGCGCGCCAGCTCTTCCTTGCTTGGAAGATACGGCAAGTATTTGGCGGCAAACACTTGGTCGTTGTCTTCGGGCAGCGTGTACTCGACAATCGAGTCGCTTTTGTCCGCGCAGAGCACAATGCCTATAGGCGGATTGTCGCCTTCGTTCATGAGCTCGCGCGTGTAGTAGTTCACATACATTTGCATCTGGCCCAGGTCCTGATGCGTAAGGTCATCGGTCTTAAGGTCGATGAGCACGAAGCAGCGCATCAGATAGTTGTAAAACACAAGGTCAATATAGAAATGGCGCCCATCAAAGGTGATGCGCTTTTGGCGCGCCTCGAAAGCGAAACCACGGCCAAGCTCCAGCAGGAACTTCTGAAGATGCGTGATGAGCGCCTGCTCTAGATCGCTCTCGCGAAACGCAGTATCGTCCGAGAAACCTAAAAACTCCAGTACATATGGGTCGCGGATGATATCCTCGGGGCGACGAGCCGGGGCGCTCTTTGGATTTCCTGGGTGACGGCCTCCTTGTCCTTGCTGGCAAGCAGGCGCTCGCAGAACATGGTGTTGATCTGGCGCTCGAGCTGACGCGTGCTGCAACGAGAATCGGCGCATTCGTTCATGTACCAGGCGCGAGCATCAGGGTCGGGAATGCGCATCAACCTGCGGTAATGAGTCCAGCTCAATTCGCTACGCAGTGCGTCGCGAATTGGAAACGCAAGAAAGAACTGACGCATATTGCGAAGGTTTGCGATGCCAAAGCCTCTTCCGAAATCCGCGGTAAGCCTTCTGGAGAGGCCTGCAATCAATGCCTCTCCATATGCTGCGCGCTCCTCTCCGCCCTGTTCATCAACAATGCTCTTGCCGATCTCCCAATACGCCTCAACCATCGCAAAGTTAACGGCGGTATAGGCCTTGTCGCGAGCGGCGTTGAGAATCGAGGAAACCTGCTTGTAAAAAACTTCTGGCACGATTGCCGATTCTCCACGGTTTACCAGTTCGCCCATCACTGTCGCCCCACTTTCCTCTTGTGGAATGTATCTTTATCGCATTTAGCTTAAAGCCTCGCGCGGACACGAATTGCTGTGCTGTCTGGCACCTTCGCATGGGAGCCTTGCGGTGACTAAAATGTGGCCATAGAGGCAGTTTTAGCGAACCCCGCGGGAGTGACACGCATGGATAACAACACTTTGCTGTTCCAGGACAAAGGTTCGGGCGGGTTTAAAGACGTCAGGATTTACCCCAACCGCATCGAGGTGCTCAAGAAGGGCACTTTCGGCGGCAAGCATATCGAGATTGTCTACCTTAAGGACATCACGGGCGTTAACAGGATCAAGGGCCGCAATGTTTTTCTGCGCAACAGGTTGTTGACTGCCTGTGTCTTTAGCCTGAGCAACCGCTCCCAGGCCCAGGAATTTGTGAACGCGCTGAACATGGTGATGTAGCCGACGTCGGCGTTCGGGCCAGACTTACGCCCGCGCATCTGGCGGCATGGTGGCTGGTCGTTCAACCTGCGAGGCGTCCTTTATGCGCTGCCCCTTCATGTCAAAAATAGGGGCACAGAACGGTATTCCGCGCCCCTGATTGAGCCGATGCGTCTGAAAACCGGCTTGCCTATTCGCTGTCGTCCCCAACGTTTTCGCGGTCATTGGCAAGCATCGCCGCGCCGGCGACCGTTGTCGCCACGGCGGCGGCAGCGAGCCCGGCGGCAACGCCAGAGCCGTCGCCCGTGTCGGCGAGTTTTCCGGTCGAGCCCTTGCTCTTGTTGCCGCCGCCGTTCTTGTCGGCGCCGTCTGCGTTGGAACCCGTGCCGCTACCGGTGCCGCCTGCACTGCCCGAGGCCGCTACGGTAAAGCTTGCGGCTCCATCGCTGGCGAGCGTGTAGCTCTGCGCCGCGTCGCCCAAGAGACCGTTCACGCGCACCCAGTACGTTCCCGCGGTAAATGCCTCGCCCTCGGCCATCGCCGTTCCCGGAGCGCCGTTCGCGTCGTGCACAAACTCGAGCTGGGCCGTGCAGGCATCGGTTTCGAGCTTGCCCTCGAGTGATGCCGCAATCTTGGCGCGCACGTCTTCGCCGGCCTTAAGGCCTTCGAGTCCCTCAAAATGGGGCGTCAGCGCGCGTGGATCGATATCGATGGGCACGGAGCCCCGCAGCTCCGTAACGGTCTCGTTGCCCAAGGCGTCGACATCCACATATTCGATGGCAAACGCATGGCCCGAAGCTGCCACGTTGAGTACGTTGCTGCTGTCGACGAGGCGGAAATGACCCTCGCCAACGGTCTTGCCGTCCTGGAATGAGGCATCGCTCAGCGAGTCGCCGTACGTCATGCGCATGCGGGTCGGGAGATAGTACGGGAGATAGTACGAAGCCGTCTGCTTGTGCTCCGTATCGTAATTGCGCTGGTAGATGCTCCGGGCTAGTGCCGCGTCAACAAAATCGGACGCGATGATGCCAATGTGCTTGAGGTAATCTGACTTTGTATCCTCGATGCCGCTGGGATTGATGTACGGGCTCTTATACAGATGCTCGTTGACTACTCGTGCCGAGGTAAAAGGATTGCCTCCGTGCGACAAGCCCGTGCAGCTGGTGTAGTTGATAGACCAGCAACGCTCCTGGACTTGCACCTTGGCCTCGTCATCGTCCATGACGTCCACCATGTTGCGCGTGCGCCCGGTCGTTTCCTTCAGCGCATTATCGACCCAGATGAGCTTGTCGGTTCCCGAGAGTTTGTACTTGTCCTGGGCGTATACCTTGGTGCAATAGGCTTCTTTGGTGCCGGCGTCGTCGGTCTCCTCAAAGCCCCGCGCGTCTTGGATGAGACACATGGTAGTGCTGTCGGAGTGAGCCTTGGCCTTCTCGTCCCATTGGGTAAGGTCGAGGCCCCACGTGTGGCCGCTTACACTGTTGCCGGCGAGCCTAAATCGACGCAGCAGGACGATCTTTCCGCGCACCTCGCCCAGTGTGGGAACGCGACTCGCCGTATAGAACAGATCGGGGTTATCGCCCAAAACCTTGGCAAAAGCCGTCGTAACACTTTCGTCGGTAGCCTCATCGTTGCCGCGTGATACAAGCATGATGAGCGCTTCTCTCGGGTTTTCGCTCAAAAACGTTTTAAAGTACCCGATGACATCGGAGAGATGCAGATAGTTCCCGTCTTTTTTGAGTAGGTAGAAAATCCCGTGGTCGATGCCGGGGTCATCGCCCTTTCCGAGCCGGATATCAAAATAGCGAATGCCTTCGAGCAACTGCGTGGGAATGTAATCCTGCTGGCATTTTACTTGCGAGGATTGGGGCTCAGTGTCGTTGTCCACGCTACAGGTGCCCGAATCGTGCGTACCCGGGATGCTCAGCTCGTCGAGGAACTTGTTGTCGTCGACGTATTTCATCCAACATGGCCCATCGACGTAGCTGCTGTACGTGATCCAGTCGAGGCTGCTAACCGTGGCATCGTTCTTTTTCATGTCGTAACCGATAAGTTCGAGCTCCCACGGAATGCTCTTACTCTTACTCTTATGACAGATCTTATTGTTGTCCTGGTCTTCGCCGTTCGATTCTATTGCCAGGTACTTAATGTCTTTTTTCTCGGTTTCTTTCTCGACCGTGCGGTCTCGGATGATATAGGTTCCGTTTGATTGACGCTCGAACGCAAAAGAGCGGCTGGGCTTGCCGTCATGCTCGCCACTCCATACGTGGATGACCTTTCCGTCTTTGTCCGAGTCGCCATCGACCGACCAAATGCTGTAGCCCGTCTTTTTATGCTCTTCGAAATTGAGCAAGGTGCGGATAGCATACCAGTTTGTATCGTCATTCTTGGTCGTTACGTTCTCAAGGATGAGCTTGCTGGATGTGCCGTCATTAAACAGATGGCAGACGTTGCCGATGACGTTGCCGTCTTCGTTAACGCTTGCGGTGCGAAAATAGCCCGCGGGGCGAAGGCGAATGACGAAATTGTCGAGGCTGACCGACGCTGTGGCAGCGTCGTCTGCAAATGCCGCTCGTGGGCCAATGCCCAATGCCGCGGTTTCGGGCAGGCTTGCAAGTGGCGACAACGCCGCGAGTCCAAGGCCCAACGTAAATGCTCGGCGGCTGATGGCGTGGTGTTCGGTCATAACTTCTCCATTCGTAGAGTGCGGTTATGCGATAGTTTTGGTCACTATACTGCTCAGATGTTTAAAGATGCTGGTTTAATTGTCTGCGCGGCGCAATAAATCGGCGGGCGGACGTGTTGGGGTGCTTGTCGTTTTCGTACTGTTGCTACATTTGGAGCGGTTCCGGCGTCCGGCATCCTCGCGTTCGTTGGCTACCGGCATAAGAAAGGGAGGGTCGGTTTACCGGCCCTCCCTGGGTACGAAGCGCTGGGGTACCGCCGCTTGTTAGCACTGCGCCCGTGTTTCCCGCTGCGCTCGCCAGTTACTTAGCGCTTGATCTCGATATCGTCGAGCTTGACGTCCATGGCCTCGGTCTTGGCCTCGGCGATGTCGTCGGCAAATTCCAGAGACTTCATCATGGTCTCGACGGCGTCCTTGTGCTCCTCGACGTTGTCGATGCGCACATACACGCTGCCACCGTCAACGTCGGTGAAGTACTCGGTCGTCACGCCGCCCGAGTGTGTGTAGGAAGCGTTGCGCCAGGTCTTGCCGTTGTACTTGACGGGGTCATTCTCGGTCCACTCAAAGCTGGCATTCCACTTTGCCTCGTAGTCGAACAGCTCGTCGGCGTTCTTGTCAGAGTCGAAGACGGGGATGAAGCGATCACTGGCGTGCTCGCTCTCGGTGAACTTAAACTGGGCCCTGTCGGCGGTGTCGCCGGCAACGTCGGTAATCTCGACGCCCTCGGGCACCTCGACTTTAAACCAAATGAAGTCAGTCCTCATATCCACGGCTGGCTTTTCCGCTCCACCGCCACCGCCTCCGCCGCTGCCGGTAGCGCCGCCGCTGCCACCGCAGCCCACCAGGGCAACTGCGGCAAAGAGGCTTATGCAGAGGGTGAGAATCGCAAAGGCCTTCTTTTTCATGGTCGTGTCCTCCTCGATCTGTAACCGCCCACGGATTACCTGCCTTTACTGTACGCGTGGACGGCTCGCTAGGGTGGGCCATGTGTCCCATTCTGAGGGCCGGATTTGCGCCGTTAAGTGGCAATATGTTCGGGCGCAAAAGAGGGGAGGGCTGGTGCTGTCGGCCCTCCCCGGGTTGGGCGCCCGTTGTTTTAATGGGGCGCATGTGCGCGGGTGCGCGTAGGCGCGTGCGGGTGTCCCGTTACTTGATCTCGATGCTCGAAATCTCGACTTCGCGTGCCTCGGAAACTGCCTCTTCCATGTCATCGGGGAACTCGATGGAGTTGAGGAGTGCCTCGGCTTCTTTCTTGTGCTGGTCGAAGTTCGAGATGAGGACGTAGACGCTTCCCGGCTCAACATCGGTAAAAAGCATGGTTGAGATGCCGCTGTTGTCCTCGTATGTTCCGACGAGCCACGTCCTGCCGTTATACTCGACGGACCCGCCATCCTTCCACTGGAACGTATCCCCCTTCTTTTCCGCCTGGTCGGCGTGGGATTCCTCGGCCGTCAGCGCTTTTTTCCAAACGGGGATAAAGCGATCGGCCGAGGCGTTCTCGTCTTCGGGGAAGGTGAGCTGGACCCTGTCGGCATTCTTGCCGGCAGAGTCGCTTACGCCGACGCCCTCGGGCATCTCGACCTTAAACCAGATGTAGTCGGTCTTCTTGGCGACGGGGGCCTTTTCCTTGCTCTCGCTCTTGGGGGCGCTGCCGCCGCCCGATGCGCTCCCGCCGCAGCCCACAAGGGCGAGCGCGGCAAAGAGGGCGATGCAAAGGGAAAGGATTGATAGGGTCTTTTTCATCATGGTGGCGTCCTCCTTGTCTGCCAGGGACATCGTGTGCCGCGGATCGCTGGGGCGGCGGTTACGCATGCGCATGATGTCTTTGTTTACTGTGCGGTTATTCTTCCATTCGTCGTCCGGTGCCGTGATGAGCTTGCCCCAACATAGGGCTCCTTACCTATATGTATGCCCCAGTTGCCGCTGCCCGGAAGTCTCGAAAGGTGGGCCATGTGTTCCATGTTTGCGGTGCCGACGCCTATCGTTCGTCATAGAAATCCGCGATGGCCAGGTGCGCTGACGCTTATGTACTTATGGGCTAGACTTAGCACCATTATGTGATCGATGCGGTCGGTCGGCGGTTTCCACCCGACCGATGTATATGACTTGAAGGTGCATGCGTATGAGCCAAGAGATGATGGACAAGACCTGCCGCGGGTTTGCCGAGGCGCTTGCCGCGCGCGAGCCGGTTCCCGGCGGTGGCAGCGCGAGCGCCTTTGTGGGCGCGCTGGGCGCCTCGCTGTGCGGAATGGTTGCCCGCTACGGTGCGACTAATCCCGCGCTTGCTGATCGTGCGGATGACCTGACGCGCGCGTTTGCCCAGGCTGATGAGCTGGCCCAGGAGCTTGTCGAGTTGGTTTCCGAGGACGTTCGTGCCTACAGGCGGGTGTCCGCGGCGTACGGTATTCCGCGTGACGATCCGGCTCGAGCGACCGCGATTCAGGATGCGCTGCATGTGGCCGCTATGCCGCCGTATCGCATTATGGATGCCTGCGGGCGTGCGCTGGCGCTGCTCGAGGACATGGCCGACAAGGGTTCGCGTCAGCTGCTGTCCGATGTGGCGTGCGGCGCCGTGTTCTGCCGTGCCGCTATGCAGGGCGCGAGCTTGACGCTCTTTGCGAACACCACGTCTATGAAAGATCGCGTTCGTGCCGAGGAGCTCGAGACGGCGTGTGATGAGCTGCTCGACACATGGTTGCCGCGCGCCGATGCGCTGGCGCGCCGCGCCGCCGACGCTGCAAGGAAGAGAGGATAGCCATGGCTGAGCTACTGAAGGGTGCTCCTGTTGCTCGCGCGCTGACCGAGGAACTTGCTGTTCGCTGTGCCGCCTTGCGTGAGCGCGGCGTTGTGCCGACGCTCGCCATCGTTCGCGTGGGCGAGCGCGAGGACGACCTGTCCTACGAGCGCGGTGCCCTCAAGCGCTGCGAGAAGGTTGGCATTGAGGCTCGCCGCGTTTTGCTTCCCGCCGATGTTTCGCAGGATGAACTGCTGGCGGCTATTAAGGACATCAATGCCAACCCCGCTGTTCATGGCTGCCTAGTGTTTCGCCCGCTGCCCGCTGGACTTGACGAGGATGCGGCTGCCGCGGCGCTCGATCCCGCCAAGGATGTTGACTCCATGACGCCGGCCTCGCTGCTTACCACGCTTTCGGGTCGTGGCGAGGGCTTTGCTCCCTGCACGGCCGAGGCCGTGTTGGCGTTGCTGGACCATTACAGTGTTGAGCTGGATGGGGCCAAGGTTGCGGTCGTCGGTCGGTCTCTGGTGATTGGTCGTCCCGTTGCCGCCATGCTTACGGCTCGCAATGCCACGGTGACGACGTGCCATACGCATACACGCGATCTTGCTGCCGAGTGCCGTTCTGCCGATATCGTTGTTGCGGCCGTTGGACGCGCGAGCACGATTGGCGCGGATGCCGTTCGCGAGGGCCAGACGATCATCGATGTTGGCATTAATTGGGACGAGGCTGCCGGAAAACTGGTCGGCGACGTGGATTTTGATGCTGCGGAACCGATCGTTGGCGCCATCACATCCGTGCCGGGCGGCGTGGGGGCTGTGACCACCGCAATTCTCGCCAAACACGTGATCGAGGCGGCGGAGCGCGCATCGAAATAGGCGTTTTTGCCCACAGGGGCTGCCGAAGCCGTGGTTTCGCCCTTTTCGTGTCGAAGCGATACACTGTTATCGTTTGATTTCTTCGCTTAAGGAGGATGCGCATGCCGTGCACAACGATTTTGGTTGGTAAGAACGCGAGCTACGACGGGTCGACGCTTGTCGCGCGTAACGAGGACTCGTCCAACGGGGTGTTTGAGCCCAAGCGCATGCGCGTAGTGCATCCCGACGAGCAGCCGCGCGTCTACACGAGCGTCCTGAGTCACCTGACCGTTGAGCTGCCCGATAACCCCATGCGCTACACGAGCGTCCCCGATGTTGTCCCGGGCCACGGCATCTGGGCCGAGGCCGGTTTCAACGAGCTCAATGTGGGCATGTCCGCAACCGAGACGCTCACCACCAACGAGCGCGTCCGCGGTGCCGACCCGCTTGTGGACTACGTGCCCGCCAAGGGCAACGAGGGCGAGGACGGATACGTTCCGGCGCAGCCTGGTGGCCTGGGCGAGGAGGACATGGTTACCCTAGTCCTGCCGTACGCCAAGTCCGCCCGCGACGGCGTTCGTATCCTGGGCGACCTGCTCGAGCGCTACGGCACCTACGAGAACAACGGCATCGCCTTTAGCGACGTGGACGAGATCTGGTGGCTTGAGACCATCGGCGGCCATCATTGGATTGCCAAGCGTGTGCCCGATGACGCCTATGTGACCATGCCCAACCAATTGGGTATCGACAGCTTTGACCTGGATGACGCCGAGGGCGCCCAGGCCGACCACATGTGCTCCGCCGACCTGCGCGCCTGGATGGCCGAGTGGCATCTGGACCTGACGCTGGGCGTCGAGAGCGACGGCCCGGCTGCCGTCTTTAACCCGCGCGAGGCCTTTGGCTCGCACAGCGACAGCGACCATGTCTACAACACGCCGCGCGCCTGGTACATGCAGCGCTGCCTCAACCCCAGCGACGTGTGGGATGGCCCCGACGCCGACT
Organism: uncultured Collinsella sp.; assembly: GCA_900549655.1. Taxonomy (GTDB): domain Bacteria; phylum Actinomycetota; class Coriobacteriia; order Coriobacteriales; family Coriobacteriaceae; genus Collinsella. Next base: position 3,459 of record UROZ01000029.1, on the reverse strand, counting down.
ACACGCCCGAGAGCGACGATATCCCCTGGAGCCGCGTGCCCGAGCGCAAGGTGACCATCGAGGACATTAAGTACGTACTCTCGAGCCACTACCAGGGCACGGAGTACGACTGCTACGGCAGCAAGGGCACGCCCGCTACGCGTGGCGCCTATCGCCCCATCGGCATCAACCGCAACAGCCAGCTCGCCGTGTTGCAGCTGCGCCCCTATGCGCAGCCGGCGTATCGCGCCGTGCAGTGGATGGCCTTTGGCTCCAACTCGTTTAACGCGCTGGTTCCGCTGTACGCCAACGTCGAGACCATGCCCGAGTACTATGCCGACACGCAGGCTCGCGTGACGTCCGAAAACTTCTACTGGGCCAACCGCCTGATCGGTGCCCTGGCCGACGTCCGTTTCCATGAGTGCGGCCGCGCGGTCGAGGATTATCAGGAGAAGATCGGTGGCATGGGCCACAAGCAGATCCATGACGTCGACGCTGCCGTAGCCGCTCTGCCCGAGGTCGAGGTGCCTGCCGAGCTTGCACGCGCCAACGAGGCCTTTGCCGAGCGTGTTCGCGTGGAGACCGATGCCCTGCTGGGCAAGGTGCTTTACACCACGAGCTGCGCCATGAAGAACTCTTTCGCGATGAATGACAACGTGAGGTAGGGATTTCCCGTCGATCGAATAGCGCTAAAACGCTTTGTCGCTTTCGCTCAATCTTGGGTACAAGAACGCCAATGCAGTTGTTTGTGATTGGAGATAACCATGGTTATGAAACTCGATCAGCTTGTTAACGGCGCCATTAACGTGGGCTTTGGCGCTGCCGCCGTTGCTGTCGAAGGCGGCAAGAAGGTCCTCGACGACCTTAACACCAAGGGCGAGCAGGTCCGCAAGGACACCGCCACCCCCGATATCGCCCGCAGTGTGTCCGACATGTTCGAGCAGGCCGGCGGTACCATCTCCGATCTGACCGAGCGCTTGGGCATGCAGGGCGAGACCGCGGCCCAGCGCGTGCTTGACGAGCTCATCCTTGCCCGGGTCCGCGTCATGACCGCCCCCGAGCGCACGGCCTTCCTGGCCCATGTGCGCGACATCGTCGATTCGGTCGAGGACAACGTGACCTCGGTGCCCGTCGAGTCCGTTGAGCCCGACGATGCGAAGGATACCGAAGAGGCCGAGTAGCAGCGCAGATGGCAGATTCCACCACCGATTACAACAATCTAGATCCTTTGGGTGACGAGGCGGCGGTTGTCGATGAGGTCGATGCCGCCGTCTCGGGCGCTCGCAAAAAGCCGCGCGCTGTCGATATGGTGCCCGAAGAGCCCGACGCGATGGCGCCGGACGAGGAATACCAGCTCACGCCGGCGGGTCGTCGCGAACGCATCGGGCAGATTGTTCGCTTGGTCAAAAAGTACCGTGTGTGGGATAACCTCACGCCGGTTCGCTTGCGCCGCCTGCTCGAGGAGCTCGGCCCCATGTTCGTCAAGATGGGGCAGATCCTGGCCAACCGCTCCGAGATCTTGCCGCAGCGGTTTTGCGACGAGCTGCGTCGCCTGCGCTCCGACGTAGAGCCGGTGCCGTATGAGGTAGTGCTCCGCTGTCTGGAAGAGGAGTACGGCCAGCGCTTGGGGCAGATGTTCGACGCCATCGACCCCAACCCGCTCGGAAGCGCGTCGCTCGCGCAAGTTCACCGTGCCCGTCTGGTGACGGGCGAGGACGTGGCCGTTAAGGTGCAGCGCCCCGGCGCGCAGCAGGTCATGGCGCAGGACATCGACATCATTCGTTCGGTGGTGCGCATCGTTTCCAAGTTCGTCAACACCGACCAGTTTGTTGACTTGCATGCCGTCGTCGAGGAACTGTGGGCCTCGTTTCGCGAGGAGACCAACTTTTTGGCTGAGGCCAAAAACCTCAACGATTTCTATGAGTTCCATAAGAGCGTCCATGGCGTGTCGTGTCCTAAGTCCTACCTGGACCTTTGCACCGAACACGTGGTGGTCATGGACTACATTGACGGCATCTCGATTGCCGATCCCGAGCGCCTGGTGGCCGAGGGCTATGACCTGGAAAAGATTGGCTCGGCGATTGTCGAGGACTATTCGACGCAGGTGCTCGATGACGGCTTTTTCCATGCCGACCCGCATGCGGGAAACATCATCCTCAAGGACGGCATCGTTTACTTTATCGACTTGGGCATGGTCGGACGCATGTCGAGCCACGACCGTGGCATCGTTAAGGACATGATTTTCGCCGTGGCCGAGGGTGACGTTCCCAAGCTCAAGGACTCGCTTATGCGCTTTGCCGTGACGCGCGGCGACTCGGCCGAGCTTGACCATTCGGCCTTTTTGTCCGATCTGGACTTTATCGTTGCTGACTTCGCGGGTCTTGACCTTAAGGATCTTGATATCGGCGAGTTTTTGACCTCGCTACTAAATTTGGCGCGCGAGAACGATGTTGAGCTGCCGAGCGTGGTGACGATGTTCGCCCGCGGCATGGTGACGCTCGAGGGCCTGCTGACCGAGTACATGCCCAACGTCAACATGATCCAGATCATCCAGATGCATATCAAAAACGAGAAGAGCACCTATGCGCGCGTGCGCGATATGGGGCGCGATCTTGCCGCGAGCAGCTATCGCGCGGCAAAAGGCTCGCTCGAGGCGGCCGAGTATCTGGGCTTGGCGTCGCGCATGCTCACGCGCGGCCAGCTTAAGGTGAACACGCAGATCATGAGCAGCGATAAGGCGCTGCGACAGCTGGGTGGAATTATCGACCGCATGTCGATGGCAATTGTGATCGCCGGTCTTTTTATCGGTTCGTCGGTGGTGTACTACGCGCGCATCGAACCGGTTGTGTTTGGTATCCCGGTCATTGGCTTTATGGGCTACGTGAGCGCGCTGGTGTTGGCGCTGATGCTGGGCCGCGAGATCTGGCGCAACAGTCACGGCGGCAAGCGGTAATGACCCCTGGGGGACAGAATAAAACGGATCATTTTGCCTTGCGTCGCGCCGGCGTGGGCTGGTCCGAACAAAACTATGCCGGTTTACGGGGCTGGAGTGCCGAACCTCGAGCATACCGAAATTCGCGCTTTTAAAACCGCAGGTAGATGAGTCGTTGATTTTCGAAAATGGTTGATATGGTTGCGAAGTGCTGAATCAGCCCCGTAATCCGGCATAGTTTTGAAACGAGCTGTTCTTGCAAGGTCCGACGACAGTCCTCCCTATCGCAAACCATAGCTTTTACCTTGGGCTTCGCCTGTGTGCGGGGCCCTTTTGCGTGCTACCATATCGACAGTAATAATCGATGGCCTAGATGGTGGTGCGGAGACGCACGAATGCGCGGTTTTCCTGCGCGTTTGGGAGAATCGGGGTGCAAGTCCCCGGCTGTACCAGTAACCGTAATTCCTCTTGGCTCGGGATGTTCGCGTCGCAGATCGGACGACGCGCCTGAGCCGTTAAGGTTAAGTCGGATCGCCTCCCATCTTGCA
>UROZ01000028.1 GCA_900549655.1 uncultured Collinsella sp. | reverse complement strand
ATTGAGGTCAAGGTCTGAAAAACCGACGCCCGCAGGGGCGTCGGCAAAGTACTCGACCAGTTTATGCTCGTCGTATTGCACCTTAGATCTCCATGACCTCGGCTTCTTTTTCCTTCAGAAGCTCCTCAACCTTGGCAACATACTCGTCGGTATGCTTCTGGACCTTGGCCTGCTCGCGACGGACATCGTCCTCGGTGAGCTCCTCGTCGCGCTCGAGCTTATTGTTAAAGTCGCGGCGAATGTTTCGGATGGAGACCTTGGCCTGCTCGGCGTACTCGCGGCACTCCTTAACGAGCTCGCGGCGACGCTCCTCGGTGGGAGCCGGGAACGGCAGACGCACGACGGTACCATCGGAGTTGGGGGTAATGCCCAGGTCGGAGGCACTGATAGCCTTGACGATGGCATTGATGAGCGCCTTATCCCACGGCTCGATAAGCAGCATATGGGCCTCGGGGGTCTTAACGGCGGCAACCTGCGTGACCGGCGTGGGAACACCGTAATAATCGACGGTGATGTCGGACAGAATGTTGGCATTGGCGCGGCCGGTACGAACCTTGGAGAAGTTATGCTTGAGGGACTCGAGCGACTTGTCCATATGGGCGGTGATGTTCTCTGCCATGCTTAATCCTCCTGATAGACGAGCGTGCCGACGGGCTCACCCGAAAGCGCGCGCTTGACGGTGTCCTCGCCATCGATGTTGAGGACCAAAATCGGCATACGGTTATCCTGGCACAGTGCCGTAGCCGTGGAATCCATAACCTGCAGGCCGCGGACGAGAACCTCGTGATAGGTAATCTTGTCAAAACGGACGGCATCGGCGCACTTGACGGGATCCTTGTCGTAGATGCCGTCAACCTTGGTGGCTTTAATCAGAATCTCGGCGCCGATCTCGCACGCACGAAGAGCCGCGGCGGTGTCGGTCGTAAAGTACGGATTGCCCGAACCGGCGGCGAAGATAACGACATTGCCCTTGGACAGGTGGTTGATGGCGCGACGACGAATATAGGGCTCGCAAATCTCGTTCATCTGGATAGCGCTCATCACGCGGCAGGGAACATCGTTATGCTCGAAGGCATCCTGAAGGGCAAGCGCGTTCATAACGGTTGCCAGCATACCCATGTAATCGGCCTGAGCACGCTCCATGCCACCGGCAGCGCCGGCCATGCCGCGGAAAATATTGCCGCCGCCGACAACGACGCCGACCTCATGACCAACGGCAAGCAGCTCCTTGACCTGCTTGGCAAGATGGTCGGTAACCTTGGGGTCGATGCCATAGTGGCCATCGCCCATCAATGCTTCGCCAGAAAGCTTAAGAAGCACGCGTTTATATCGGATGTCGGACAAAGCGATCCTCCTTTAATTAGACTCTCAATATGATATCAAAGGCTCTGATAAGAGCCATGAAAAAGCAGGCTGTGAGTAAAACCCACAGCCTGCTCATTACCAGCTACAAGAGCTTATTTACTCGCCACGGACCAGGCGGTCAAAGGCAACGACGGTAATGGTGTCGCCGAGCTCCTTGGAGACCTGCTCAGCGTACTTCTTGATGGTGAGGGAGCTGTCCTTGATGAACTCCTGTTCGGTGAGCACGGACTGCTTGTAGAACTTCTCCAGACGGCCGACAGCCATCTTCTCCTGAATGGCCTCGGGCTTGCCGGACTCGGCAGCCTGAGCCATGTAGATCTGCTTCTCGTGCTCGACGGTCTCGGCCGGAACCTGATCGCGGGTAGCACAGATCGGGGCGACGGCGGCAACCTGAAGGGCAACGTCGTGAGCGAAGGTCTTGAAGGACTCAGCCTGAGCGGTCTCGGCCTTCTCGAAGGCGAACTCGACGAGGACGCCGATCTTACCACCCATGTGGATGTAAGAAGCGAGCGCGCCGTTCTCAGCCTTGCGAGCAGCGAAGCGGGAGATCTTCATGTTCTCGCCCATGATGTGAATCATCTCGGTGAGCTCGGAGGAAACGGTCTCCTCGCCCATCGGCTTCTCGAGCAGAGCGTCGACGTCAGCAGGCTCGGTGGTAGCGACAACCTCAGCGACGTTGGAAGCAAAGCCGGTGAACTTGGCGTTGGAGCCAACGAAGTCGGTCTCGCAGGAGAGCTCGAGCAGAGCGCCGGTCTTGCCATCCTCGGAGACGAACGCGGCGACAGCGCCCTCGTTGGTCTCACGGCCAGCCTTCTTGGCAGCCTTGGCAAGGCCGTTCTTACGCAGAACGTCGACAGCGGCGTCCATGTCGCCGTCAGCCTCGACGAGAGCCTTCTTGCACTCCATCATCGGGGAGTCGGTCATCTCGCGGAGCTGCTTGACCATAGCGGCGGTAATCTGGGCCATTGTGGTTCCTTTCAAAGAGATGAAAAAGAATTAACTAAGACTGATTTACTCGGCCTTGGGCTCAGCGGCCATCTCGGCCTCGGAGACCTGCTCCTTGCCGGAGCCGGCGAGGCAGGCGTCGGCCATGAGCTCGCACATAAGGGTGACAGCGGAGATAGCGTCATCGTTGCAGGGGATGCCGTACTCGACCTCGTCGGGATCGGAGTTGGTGTCGATCAGGGCGACGACGGGGATGTTCAGGCGCTGGGCCTCCTTGATGGCGTTCTCCTCGCGCTTGGTGTCGATGACGAAGAGAGCCTGGGGCAGACCCTTCATGTCGCGGGCGCCACCGAGGTTGGTCTGGAGCTTAGTGAGCTCCTTGCCGAGAACAGCCTGCTCCTTCTTGGGGAGCACTGCCATGCGGCCGTCCTCGACCATGGCCTCGAGCTCCTCCATGCGGTTGATGCGGGAGCGGATGGTGACGAAGTTGGTCAGCATACCGCCGAGCCAACGCTGGTTGATGTAAGGCATGTTGGCGCGCTCAGCAGCGTTCTTGACGGCCTCCTGAGCCTGCTTCTTGGTGCCGACGAACAGCACGTTGCCACCCTTGGCGACGTTCTTGACAAAGGTGTAGGCCTGGTCGGCGTCAAGGATGGTCTGCTTGAGGTCGAGGATGTAGATGCCGTTGCGCTCACCGAAGATGAACGGCTTCATCTTGGGGTTCCAGCGACGGGTCTGGTGACCGAAGTGGCAGCCGGCCTCGAGCAGGGTGCGGATATTAATCTTGGTAGCCATGTTAAACCTCCTGTGGTTTGCCTCCGCGCGGGGTCATCCTCCAAAACCAACCCGGACATGTGCTACCAAAGCCCGGGCACCACGGTATGAAGTAGCCGCGCGTGCGTGATAAAAACCTGTTGCCGTGAAGCAACCCGATGAATGATAGCAGGAATGCACCTTCCTGCCAACCCGCAATCAAAACCACACACCTGAGTGCGGCGCGGGACGGACCAGCCACTATTCGCCGCGGGGATGGGCTCGAGCCACGGCCCGCTTAAGCCGATCGGGCGTGAGATGCGTGTAGATCTGCGTCGTGGACAGGCTCGCATGACCCAGCAGCTCTTGGACCGAGCGCAGGTCCGCACCGCCCTCGAGCAAGTCGGTCGCAAAGGTATGGCGCATCGCATGCGGGGCGATGTCGGCCGGAATGCCGGCAAGTGTCGCCAGCGTATGGAACCGCCGCCTGAGCATGGCGGCACTCATGCGATTGCCGCGCGCCGATATAAGCAGCGGATGCGGCCCGGTAGCGGGGTCACGACGCTTTGCCTGAGCGAGCAATTCCGGCCTCCCCTCCTCAATATAGAAACGAGTCACCTCGAGCGCACGACGATACAGGGGGACGATACGTTCTTTGCTCCCCTTGCCCCACAGGAGCAGCGTGCGCTCGGACCATGAGATGGATTCCACATTGAGCGCCGCAAGCTCTGAGATGCGGGCACCCGAGGCATAGAGCAACTCGAGCATCGCCGCATCGCGCAGTCCCGCGGGTGTTGAGGTATCAGGCGTCTTGAGCAGCGCCTCCACCTGTTGGGTCGTCAGCACACCGGGTAGATCGCGCGGGAGCTTGGGCGAGGAAATTGCCGAGACCACATCGCCCTCCACGACCCCCTCGGCAGCCATCCATCGATAGAGCGATCGGATAGCCGACAGATGCGCCGCAAGCGTTCGGGGAGCCACCTGCCCACGCGAAAGCTCGGCAAGATAGCGACGAATGGTGCGCACGTCGGCAGCGAAAGCATCTATATCCTCGCGCTCGCACCAGGCAGCAAAGCGCTCCAGCCTCGAGCCATAGGCCGTCACCGTGTTGGGAGAAAGTCCCTCGACACGTGAGATATAGGCGATAAACGAGTCGACGGTGTCGTACAGGTCAAAGGCTATGACCGGTCGCCTCCAAACAGATCGGGGCGAGTGGCCAGATAGGCATCAAGGGCCTCGAGCGCACGGTCCGCATAGGCCTGGTAGCGGTCGCGCTTGCTGCGGCGCTTACCATCCTCGAGTGGCGGCACCAGGCCAAAGTTGACATGCATAGGCTGATAGCCCACGGTGGCAGGATCGGTCGCATAACCCACGAGCGCACCCAGGGCGCCCACACGCGGCAACTCGACGCCCGCGGCACCGATAGCCTCGGCATAGGTGTTGAGCGCCGCGAGCAGACCTGTCGCCACGGCTTCCATGTACCCCTCGGTGCCGGTAATCTGACCGGCCAGGCGCACGCCGGTACCGGGCACGGCAAAGGTGCCATCGAGCACGTGCGGGGCATCGACAAAGGTATTGCGGTGCATGACACCGTAGCGGAAGAACTCAGCGTTCTCCAGGCCCGGCACCATATGGAAGACGCGCTTCTGCTCGCCAAAGGTCAAGTTGGTCTGGAAGCCCACCAGGTTATAGGCGGTCTTCTCCTTGTTCTCGGCACGCAGCTGAATCGCCGCCCAGGGGCGACGTCCGGTACGCGGGTCGGTGAGGCCGACGGGCTTCATGGCACCAAAGCGGATGGCATCCTTGCCCGTACGCGCGACCTCCTCGGCGGGCTGGCAGGCCTGGAACAGATCGCCGCCCTCAAAGTCCTTGAGCACCACGCGGTCGGCCGTGGTGAGCGCCTCGATAAAGGCCTCGTACTCCTCCTTGTTGAGCGGAGCGTTGAGATAGTCGCCGCTCCCCTGCTCCTCGTAGCGCGACTGCGAGAACAGCACGTCCATATCGAGCGTGGAGGCATCGACGATCGGCGCCGCGGCATCGAAGAACGCAAGGGCGTCGCCACCGACGAGCTTCATGACCTCTTCGCTCAGCGCAGGTGAACACAGCGGGCCCGCGGCAATGACCACGTGACCTTCGGGAATCTGCGTGACTTCGCCGTGAACGATCTCGATATTGGGACGAGCGGCAACTTCGGCCTCGACAAGCTCGGAAAACTTGACGCGATCGACCGCCAAGGCACCACCGGCGGGAACAGCCGCGCGATGGGCGCAATCGAGCAGAACTGAACCCATGCGCTCAAGCTCGGCCTTCAGCAAACCAGCCGCGGAATCCGGACGGGTCGACTTAAACGAATTGGAGCAGACGAGCTCTGCCAGGTGATCGGTATGGTGGGCCGGGGAGCTCACCTGGGGGCGCATCTCGCACAGCTTTACGGCAAACCCGCGATCTGCCAGCTGGATCGCGCACTCCGAACCCGCCAGACCGCCACCGATAACTGTCACCTGATCGAACTGCATCTGCAAACACCTTTCTAATTGACACGTTTTCCATTGTGACCGAAGGGTGTCTGGGCGTGAAGGGCAAACTTGGAGGGCGCATACCTTCCATCCATCATGCGCTCGATAAGGCCCTCGAGTTCAAGCGAACCCAAGAGTTTGAGTACGCCGACAGCATCGAGCGAGACGAGCGCCGCGATGTCGTCGACCTTGAGCGGAGAGGCGATGAGCGCATGCATCACGGTCTGCTGCGTTGAATCCAGGTCGGCAATGCCGGGAGCATCGGGGCGCGAGAAGCGCAGGGTTCCATAGATGCGTGAGATAGCCATCTCGATAGATTCCTCGTCGATGATGCAGCAGGCACCGTTCGCAATGAGGTAATTCGTGCCACGCGACTCGGGCGATAGGATCGACCCCGGTACGGCAAGAAGTTCTCGCCCCAAATCCATAGCAGCCTCGGCTGTAGAAAACGTCCCGGAAGGCATACCCGCCTCGGATACAAAGAGGGCTTGCGACAGGGCCGCGATCACGCGATTGCGGCGCGGAAAGGCAAACTTGCGAGGACCCATGCCCCACGGGGAGATCGACACGACCGCGCCACCCGTATCGAGCGTGCGCGTAATAAGCCCCGCGCTCGAGCGCGGATAGGCCACGTCGGCGCCCGTCCCCAGTACCATGACGTGTTTGCCGCCAGCGTTGACCGCAGCCCAACCCGAGGCCTGGTCGCAACCGACCGCGCCGCCCGAAACTACCGTCACTCCCGCCTCGACCGCCACCTTTGCCGCAAGCTCTGCCACGGCAAGACCATACGGCGAGGCTTTGCGCGCGCCGATGATGGAGAGCGCGGGCGTCGAAAGCACCTCGGGGTTGCCGCGCACATAGAGCGTCTGGGGTACATCAGAAAGCTCCAAAACAGTCTCGGGATACAACGCATCACCTGGATGCAGCTCAAAGGTCCCCTCGGCCATCATTGGTCCCTCCTTCCCTGATACATCGCCGCCTCGAGCACGTGGTCCTGCGTCACTTGGTCGCTCTCGGCGACATCTGCGATCGTACGCGCAATGCGAACCAGGCGCACGATGCCGCGGCCCGTGAGATGTGTGCGCTTCGACAGGCCGAGCACACACTTCTCCGCCGCATCATCGAGCTCAAAGGTCGATACGACGCCGTCAATGGACCGCGTCTCGTCATCCTCGGCCTCGGCATCCGCATCGTCCATACGGGACTCGCGCCAGGCGCGAAAGGCGCGACCGCGCACAACGTAGTCACGTAACTCGGCCGACGACATGCCCTCCGCTCCCTCGATAATCACCTGGGGGTCGGGACGGGTCACATCGATCATCATGTCGATGCGGTCGGCCAAAGGGCCGCGCAGTTTAGACCGATAGCGCTCGACCATCGCCGCTGAGCAGCGACACGGTACCTCGCGATCGCCCAAAAAACCGCAGGGGCAGGGATTGCTCGCAGCCAGCAGCTGAAAGCGCGACGGGAAGGTAAAGGCCCCGTCGACGCGTACGATCCTCACATAGCCGCGCTCGATGGGCTGACGCAGCGTCTGCAGCACACCCGTGGGAAACTCGGCAAGCTCGTCCAAAAAGAGCACGCCGCCATGAGCAAGGCTGATCTCACCCGGATGCACCGGGCGTCCTCCGCCAATGAGGCCCGCCGTTGAAATACTGTGGTGGGGACTGCGGAAGGGCCGATGACCTGCCAATAATCCATCGATGTTCTCGCCCAAGACCGAATGGATGCACAGCGCCTCCTGCTGGTCCTCAACGGAAAGCTCGGGCAGGATGCCGGTCATACGACGGGCGAGCATCGTCTTGCCCGATCCCGGGGACCCGATCATGAGCAAGCCGAGTTCTCCTGCCGCCGCAAGCGCCATGCCGCGTTTAGCGACTTCCTGCCCCAGTACGTCGGCATAGTCGAGCTCGGGCTCAAAGGTCGCCTCGACGCCCTCAGAATCCAAGTAGCGCCGCGCGGCATCGCCCATACCATGAGCAAGCTGAGACAAATGATCGATAAAGCCGCAATCCACGCCCGCGAGTGGCACATGCTGGTCGGACCTGCCGGCGATAAAAGACAGCCCCATATCACGCGCCAATAGCTGAAACGCCACCTCGCCCTTGACGGGAAGCACCGTACCGTCCAAGCCAAGCTCACCTGCGATAAGGCAGCGATCGAGGTTGTCACGGGGAATCTGCCCATCGGCCGCTAGAACCGCGATGGCGATGGGCAGGTCAAAGCCGCTACCGGTCTTGCGGATATCGCCGGGTGCCAGGTTAACGGTAATGCCCGAGCGCGGGATCTCGAACCCGGCGGAGCGCATCGCGCAGCGAATACGACCGCGTGACTCCATCACCTCCATACTCGGAATGCCGAGCATCTGGATGCCCGGAACGCCACCGGCAAGCGAGACCTCGACCGTGACGTGAATCGCCTCGACGCCGCGGATGCAGGCCGCGTGAACGGCAAACGTCTCGAACGCCATCACGACACCTGCCAATCGAACGCGTTGTACTGATGCTCGATCTCGGCAATATGCCCGCCACGAATGGTGACACCCACGGCATCGAAGCGAATCGCCTTGAGCGGATAATGCTCCATGAGGTAGCAACTTGCGATGCGGCGGTAACGGCGTTGCTTTTGGGCGTCCACGGCCTCCTCGGGAAAGACCCGCGTGTCGCAATCCAGTGCAACGCGTCTGGTCTTGACCTCGGCCATCACCACGACATCGTCGAGCTCATCGAGCAGCACCAGATCGGCCTCGCCCTCAGTGCAACGATAACCCTGCTCCAGCAAGGTGTAGCCGCGCTCGTTAAAATAGTCGATGGTGATCAGCTCGCCCAACATGCCAAGTTCGCGAGGACTGAGTTCCTTAATAAACTCGGGCGTAATCGACCCGCAATCGAGCTCGCCGTCTTCCCAACGCTCCTTGAGTTGCTGCGTCTTGCTCTTTTTACTTGCGGCACACATGGGGTCTCCTTTCCCGCACACTGCATTGCCCCGATGATGAGGGCACCTTTCATGCGGGTAAGTACCGGAAGCAAACCAAAAGCTGACCAAATGCCGTCAAAAAACGGGCCGTACGCAGCAATGCTGTTGCATACGGCCCGCTACCAGCAGGTTTATAAAACGCCAGAGGTCCCTGTCTCCACAATTGACCTAGAAAAGACGCTCAGTCTGCAGAAAGTTTCCGCAAAAGCTCACACGATGCAGCGGACAAAGTCCATGTTTGCGAATGGCCTCGATGTGCTCGGGGCTTGCGTAGCCCTTCGACTCGGCCAAATGATACTCGGGATACTCGGCGTCGTACTCGACCATCATCTCGTCACGCGTGACCTTGGCCATGATGGACGCCGCGGCGATACAGGCGATTTTGGCATCGCCCTTCACCACGTCGCGCTCGTTGGGAACGGCGCCCAAGGGGTTACCGTCCATAAGCACGCAATCGGGCTCGAGCCCCGTATCGGCCACGGCGCCCGCGACGGCAGCGCGGATGGCGCGGGCCATACCCATATCATCGATATCCGCGGGAGCGATATGGCAAAAACCGATCGCGGTCGCCACCTCGGAAATCTTCACCGAGAGCAGCTCACGACGCGCCGGCGTGAGCTTTTTGGAATCATTGATGCCCCAGACGCGCGGCTCCATGGGAAGGCACACGGCGCAAACCGTCAAAGGACCGGCCACCGAGCCGCGACCCACCTCGTCGACGCCCACGACCACGCCATCCCCACCGAGCTCGTGCATCAGCTCGTACATGCCGTTGACGCGCTCGCGCTCGGCAAGTTCCTTGGCATGGCGCTTAAGAGCGCGCTCGCAAGCCTTGATCACTTGCTGGCGCGGATCCTCACGATAATGCTCCACGAGGGCGGGGATCTCCTCAAACGTGGCGCTCGCCAGCTCGCCGGCAACCTGCGATGCCGAAACCGAACTCGTCATGTTGGCCATATCGGGGCCTCCTTGCATGCAAATCAGATAAAAAGAAGGGCCACCCGAAGGTGACCCTTTTGTCCAAACGAGTGGACAGACGCTGCGATCTTCTTAGCGCTTCTCGGGGATGCGAGCAGCCTTGCCCACCTTGTCGCGGAGGTAGTACAGCTTGGCGCGACGGACGCGACCATGACGGACGACCTCGAGCTTGGCGATCTTGGGGCTGTGAAGCGGGAAGGTACGCTCAACACCGACACCGAAGGAAATCTTGCGGACGGTGAAGGTCTCACGGGCACCGGCGCCGGCCATGCGGATGACGTCACCCTGGAAAACCTGGATGCGCTCGCGGTCGCCTTCCTTAATGCGGTAGTGAACCTTGACGTTGTCGGCAACGCGGACCTGCGGGATGTCCTCGCGGATCTGCTGACGCTCGATTGCGCGGATGTAATCCATGTGCAATTCCTTACTCTTCTAGAGGTGCCGTACCACCTTGGCCGGCACGTAGTTGAACAAACGTATTCGAGTATACACGCGCAGGTTTGCGCTGCAAGAACTATTTTTTACGCAGACAAAAAGACAAAACCCGCACATGATAACCGCCCGCCTCACGAATGAGACGGGCGGCATGAAGGGGGGCTACGTTACGCGCGGAAACGCAAGACCTTAGGCGTTACGCTTGGCCTCGAGCTTGGCCTGGGCCGCAGCAAGACGCGCGAGCGGCACGCGGTAGGGCGAACAGGATACGTAATCCACGTCGGCCACGTTGAACAGGCCCTTGATGGACTTGGGGTCGCCGCCGTGCTCGCCGCATACGCCAAAGTGCATACCGGGATTGGTGGCACGGCCCTTCTCGACTGCCATGCGCACCAGCTCGAGCACCGCCGTGTCGATGGTCTCGAAGGGGTTCTCCTTCAAGATCTTCTTGTGCAGGTACAGCGGGATGAACTTGGCCTCGGCATCGTCGCGGGAGAAGCCGAAGGTCGTCTGCGTGAGGTCGTTGGTGCCAAAGCAGAAGAAATCGGCGTGCTGGGCGATCTCGTCGGCGACCATGCAGGCGCGCGGCAGCTCGAGCATCGTACCCACAGGAATGTTGAGCTCCACGCCCTCCTCGGCGGAAACCTCGGCGATGACGCGCTCGATGACCTCACGGGTCTGGACATGCTCGGCCGTGATGGAGACGAGCGGGACCATAATCTCAGGACGCGGGTCGACGCCCTCCTTGATGAGGCGGGCGGCAGCCGTTGCCACGGCACGGACCTGCATAAGCGGCAGGTCACCGAAGACGACGGACAGACGCACACCGCGCAGGCCGAGCATGGGGTTGGACTCGACCATGCCGTCGATGCGACGCAGGCGGGCACGCAGGGCGGCGAGCTCCTCCTCGGGAGCGCCAGCGGCCTCCTTCTTGGTGATGGCGACCTCGAGCTCGCGGGGATCGTCCAGGAACTCGTGAAGCGGCGGATCGATCAGGCGAACGACCACGTCGCGGCCGGTCATGGTCTTAAACATGGCCAGGAAGTCCTCGGTCTGGACCTTGAGCAGATCGGCCAAGGCCTGCTGCTTCACGGCCTCGTCATCGGACAGGATGAAGCTCTGGATGATGTTCTTGCGATCGCCCAGGAACATATGCTCGGTGCGGCACAGGCCAATAGCCTCGGCGCCAAACTCGAGCGCGAGCTCGGCGTCCTCGGGGTTGTCGGCGTTGACGCGCACGTGGTTGGCGTGGCCGCAGGTCTCATCCAGACGAATCTCATCGGCCCAGGACAGGATAGTGTCCAGGTCACCAGTAAGCTCGGCGGAGACCAAGTCAACGGCGCCGTCGACAACGATGCCCTGGGTACCGTCGATGGAGATGATGTCGCCCTCGTGCAGTACGCGATCGCTACCCTCGATACGCACGACCTTCTCGGCCGCGTCGATATGGAAGCGCTCAACGCCGCAGACGCAGGGCGTACCCATGCCGCGGGCGATAACGGCGGCATGGCTCGTCTTGCCACCGTGGCTCGTCAGGATGCCCTCGGCGGCAACCATGCCCTTCAGGTCGTCAGGGTTGGTCTCCCAACGGACCAGGATGACCTTGTGGCCCTCGGCGGAACGCGCGACGGCGTCGTCGCTCGAGAACACGACCTCGCCCACGGCGGCACCGGGGCTGGCGTTAAGACCGGTCGCGAGCGCCTCGTACTTCTTGGAGGAGTCGAACTGCGGGTGCAGGAGCTGATCGAGCTGCGCAGGATCGATGCGGCCCACGGCCTCCTCGCGGGTGATGAGGCCCTCCTCGACCATCTCGATGGCGATGCGCAGGGCGGCGGTGGCGGTTCGCTTGCCCACGCGGGTCTGGAGCATCCAGAGCTTGCCCTGCTCGATGGTGAACTCGATGTCGCACATGTCGCGATAGTGATCCTCGAGCGTCAGGAACACGCGCTCGAGCTCCTCGCCTGCGGACTCAAGCCCCGGAGTGGTCTTGAGATCGGCGATGGGCTCGGTGTTGCGAATGCCGGCGACGACGTCCTCGCCCTGGGCGTTGACCAGAAAGTCGCCGTAGAACTCCTTGGTGCCGTCGGCCGGGTTGCGGGTGAAGGCGACGCCGGTCGCAGAGGTCTCGCCCTTGTTGCCAAAAGCCATGGCCTGGACGTTGACGGCGGTGCCGAGCTCGTCGGAGATGCCGTGCTGCTTGCGGTAAATGCAGGCGCGCTCGTTCATCCAGCTGCCAAAGACGGCCTGGATGGCAAGGCGAAGCTGGAGCTCCGGATCGTGCGGAAAGACGGGCTTACCATCGGCGACCTCGAGCTCGGGGTACAGGGCGGCCTCGACGTTGGCGGAGAAGATGCCCTTGAAGGTCTCGACGAGCTCCTGCAGGTCCTCGGCCGAAAGCTCGGAATCGACGCGGACGCCGGCAACCAGGCGGGCCTGGGTCAGGGCGTTCTCGAACAGGTCGGCGTCGACGCCCATGACGACGTTGGAGAACATCTGGATAAAGCGGCGATAGCTGTCCCAAGCAAAGCGCGGGTTCTGCGTCTGGGCGATGAGGCCCAGGACGGAATCGTCGTTGAGGCCCAGATTGAGGACCGTGTCCATCATGCCGGGCATGGAGAACGGAGCGCCAGAGCGCACCGAGACGAGCAGCGGATCGTTGGCATCTCCGAGCTTCTTGCCGCAGCGGGCTTCGAGGTCGGCCTCGGCGGCAACGATCTCGTCAAGCGCGCCGGCAGGCCAAACATTGCCGGCACCGGAGTACTCAACGCAGGTCTGGCAGGTAATGGTAAAGCCACCGGGGACCGGCAGGCCGATACGGCTCATCTCGGCAAGGTTAGCGCCCTTGCCGCCAAGCACAAAGTTCATAGACTTGTCGCCCTCGGTGACACAAGTGCCCTGGGCGTCGGTTCCAAAACGGTAAACCCTCTTGCAATCGCTCACGATACTTCCCCTTCTATGTGTTCGCACACACGACCGTGGTAACGAATCGACCCGCCGGATGCGGACCGTGAGGGAACTATACGGCGGGTTTTGGGCGGGCTTGAGCAGAGGCTGCGCGGTTTGGTAAACGTGCTAAAACTGGCGGTAAACGGTAGGTAAAGGTGGTTACCTTATGAAGATACCAGTACAACGTAGTCGCAGGTCAAAAGCGGTATAAACTGCTAAAACGCTTTAGCAAAAAGCTGTAATTATTGGAATGGAATCTCTTAAACTACGCAATAGCCAAGAAAGACAAAATCTATCAGAAGTATTTGTCCCAGGGATTTTGGTCAGAGTAGCTAATTTGGGACGGGGCTATTTTAGCCACCCCGGCAGATAGCGCGAATGCTTTGGCGGAGTAACGGCCGGGGTAGCTAAAAAAGCCCCATTACAGTTTGAGTCGTCCGAAAGGGCGGCTCCTTACTAGTTCTGGTAATACGATTGAGCCGTACCGATGGTCGCTGGCCGACCGCGACCGCGACGCGGCCTCCACCCGAGACCCCCATCTCGACACATAGCCCGTCATCCGACGAAAGCGCGCAGGTCGTCCTGTATAGGCGCATGGTGTCCCCCTCCGCCGCAAGAGGGAAACGAAAAAGCCCCTCTTTGCCACTACGGACAAAAGGGGCCTCCCAGGGGAAACGTGTTACAAAGCCTTCTTTGCAGGACGATGAAGATCAGAAACCCAACGTCGTACGCGTAGGGACTTACCCAACACCCACGCCATTTCGATCTTCTGGGCCTTCAACGCCACGTCCCGATAAGCATCCGGGCATCGGAATGACCTCGTCGCAAGCCGCAAGCATCTCTTCGTCATGAGTGACAACAATTACAATATGGTCTCTCTTAACCTCATGAAGCAATTTAATTAGCGCGCTCCGGCTCTTCGCATCAAGCGCTGAAGTTGACTCAAGAAACAACATGACGTCCGGCGATTTCAACATCTGCCGCACAATTGCGATGTTCTGCTTCTCCCCGCCGGACACCCCTCCTTTCTTGCTGCCAAGAATCGCTGCCGCCCCGTTCTCCGCAGCGGCAATCATTTTGTCTAACCCCAATATGGCAAGCATCCGATTCAGTTTGTCGGCCTCGAAATCATCAGAAAGCAGCGTAGGATTATCGAGGATCGTCCCCCCAACAATAGGGGGCTCTTGCTCCGTAATGCCAACTCGGCACCGCCGCAATGCGTATCGGTCGATGCGACGCTGTGATACCCCGTTGTAGAGGACGGCCCCTTCCGTGTTATCTGGATATAGACCCAATATCACTGACAGCAGCGAGCTCTTCCCCGAGCCATTTCTTCTTGCTTACTGTTTTTCTTATATTGTAACGATTTTCGATAAGAGGAAAGATTACTCCATGACGCGCAAGCCCGAACTCTAAGCGTTTCCCATCAGCATTGCCCATTTTTCGGATCGAAATCCAAATCCAGCTTCCTATCGCATGCTGAAATCAAATCCTGATCATGGCTTACAACAAGAATTAGCTGATCGAAGGGATTTCGATGAATATACTCCGTGAACTCCCGACGGCTTTCTTCATCTAAATCGTTCGTTGGTTCATCGAACACAAGCACTTCCGGCTGCCTGCGAAGTGCTGCGAATATCCTTAGCTTTCGATACTCTCCACCAGAAAGGTCTCTACAATTCTTGCCTTTTAACGATTCGACGGTTCGATAGAAACTCGGCACAAGCTCTCGGAGGTTTTCGCTCGATCCCCGAATCGACGTCCTCTCAAGGTAATTCTCCACCGTTTCGTTCGGAATAAAGAGCTTTTGCGGGCACACCGCAAACAGGTCCCGTCGGATCGTCTCCATATCGAGCTCTTCATATGGCACCGACCCCAAAGCCCGATGTCCCCCAGCAGAATATAGTCCAAGGAGCACCTTCAGAAACGTGCTTTTTCCGCATCCGTTCGGCCCGGTAATGGCATAGGTTTTTCCTTCCTCCACCTCCACGGAGAGGTCGCGGTATAAGTAGGGCTTTCCCGCGTATCGGTACGCGATGTTGGACAACGATATGCTCTCCACGTGCCCAACCGTGAGGGTGCCGCGGTCCTCGGCGTCCTCCGTCAGAGCCCCCAATCGGTCGAACGAGGCCCTTGCGTCCTGATACGATTTGAAATAATTCAAAAAATACTTGAAGCATCCGAACGCCATCGAGTAATACGAGTTCACCATTGTGAACTCGCCTAAGCTCATTCTTCCGCTCAATATTTCCATCCCGGAGATCACGAGCAGTGCCCCCCGAAACACAGACGAGATCAGGCCGTCGCTTGATGTGGCCAGATTCGAGACCCTACTTGCTTTCATGTAAATCGGGTAGTACCCCTCGAATACCCCTTTGAGCGTCCGAGCGCTCTGGTTATATGCGCCATCGCACTTAATGTCAAACAACTGCGACAGCTCGCCGCTCACGGACGCGAAAAGCTTACTCAAACCCTCCTTGTTCGCAAGCGAACTGTTGTACAACGGCTTTTTCAACGCCCTGAATAAAATGAAGTACGCAACAAGCGAACATGCACTTAACACCAGGAACACCGGATTAATCGAAAACAGGATGATGCATATCAACACAACCAGAACGATGTTAAGCCCGATCGTCAGGAAGTTGTTCACGACAAACGATGACACCGCATTCGAATCCGCATACACCCTCTGCGTTGTATAGGATGGATCCGCCTGCTCCCCCTTTTCCAGGGGCCCCCGTTCAAACGACTCACACGTGGTCCCCATCAGTCTCGTCGTCATCTCCAAGATGACGCGCGATACGTTCACACCCATCGCATACGACATGAAGGAGGCCGATATCCCTATGCCCGCAACAAAGGCCGCAAACCACACGACGCGAGATGGATCCCTATTCGTCACGAGAAAGTCTACAAACCCACCGTTTAAGGCGGGCATGACGCACGAGAGAGCAAAATTCACCAGCATGAGAATCACGAAAAGCCGTGACCCTTTACACCGAAACAACTCGTGAACCGTCTTCTTAAACATGCCAGCTCCCATCAAGCGGCCTTTTATCCAAAACTGAATTTGCTCGCCGCTTAATCGCTCCCATATATCCCTTGTTGTTAATCCTTGCTCAAGACATTATCTCGGGTTGCGGTGCCCAGGATTCCATTTCACCTTTATATACATACGAATAAGCCCCCTATTTGCATAGGCAAGCGCGGCGATTATAACAGCAGCCACCATCAGACCGAGAATAGCCCTTTTGTCCGGAAAAAGGGACGAGAGAAAAAGGCATATTGCGGAGAAAACTATAGACGCCCCCACCACTCGGTTTGCGCCTAGAGACTCGGCCGTCCGCTTTGCCTCCTCTAAACGCTCTCCCGATAGCAATGACATTCCGGCAAGCAATCCCGTGAGCTTGCCTCGATATATCATTATTCCGAACAACAGCAGCAGGCATGACCCCACCATTGAAACCACAACGTCCGACATCGCCATCACTCCAGTCCACTCCTTCAATACCAGCCCTATCGACAAACATCAAAACTTTTTTTAACCTAATATTGTATATCGATATAAATATATTCTTTTATATATCGTTTCGATTTGTGATATTTTATCGAACGAGTTGCTATTCGAGGAAGATAGGCCACAACCAAAGGAGATCAATGGAATCCGTGAATGTTTGGAGCGCGCAAATCTCATCATTGCCTGGAGTCATCCCTATCCCCTCGACCCAAGCTACCTTCGCAGTGAACCAAATAACCGCCTGAGCGTCCTAAGCTCAGATGGGAAACAAATCTATACGATCCTCAACAGGGTCGCTAAAGAGATTCTTGACTTATGCGACGGCACCTGCGATTTGCCCAAAATTCTCCGTCTGTTCCAAGAAAAATACCCAGATCAACCGCGCGAGACGCTAGCGCATGACCTGGCCCAAACCCTGCATAGCCTGACCGTAAACTGTCTTATCGTTTGGAAGAAAGAAGGGAGATATATGAACGACCCTTTCGGCTCCGATTACCTAACATCGGTGAATCCCGACGAGCTGCTTATTCTCGCGGACGCGAGCAGGTTTGCTGAAATCGAAGAGGCGGCTGCAAAATCCCTCTCTGCAAAACAGTCCAAAAATGGCAATAGGATCTATTTCTCTGAGTTCGACGTTGAGCCCGAATTGGAGAACTTTCTGGTTCTTCGCCAAAGGCTCTTTTCCTTTACCCATGATTATTTTCTACTCACGAGCCAGTCCGGAGAAATTAATGGATTGATAATATGCGAGCCGGCCACTAATCCCGCCGGCCGCAGCGTCATCATCAAATTTATCTCATGCAGCTCCACGCTGCTTGCCGGTGTGCTCGACCGCCTTGCGGAATACTACGGATCTTCCGCTCCCAAAGCCTACCGCGCGCTCAGAATTGACGCGCCTGATTCCACCCCAATCGCCGAACAACTTGACCATTCCGACCAGCGCCTTGGCTTTTCCTTAGTCGGCACCCTGCCCAATGAGCTCGACTCGGGCGACGTCAAGCTGTTTGTTCGCCCGCTCGATAAGAAGCAATAATGAGCATGCCGGCAATAATCGGAGCGCCCCACAGCGTTGCGCTCGACATTACAAACAAATGCAACCTTCGTTGTCTACACTGCTTCAACAACAGTGGAGAAAACGATGTCGTCGCGAACGAATTATCCGACAACGAAGTCCTCGAACTCGTCGACTCGATTTGTCAAATGCACCCCTTTAGCTTCTGCTTCTGCGGAGGCGAGACCCTCCTGCGAAAGGATCTTGTCATCGAGTCCTTGCGGCGGCTCAGCGCATCTGGCGTCAAATGCAACCTCGTGTCAAACGGTCTGCTCGCAAACTCAAATACTTTGCATGAGCTCGAACGCGCCGGTTTAAACGGCATACAGTTTAGCCTCGATGGCCTACGCGATTCTCACGAACATATGCGAGGACTCTCGGGATTATACGACCGGGTGCTCGACGCCATCGATATCACGCTGAACGAAACCTCACTGCACCTTTCAATTGCCTTTTGTCCGACATCGTTCAATGTCGACGATTTCAAACCAGTTTGCACGATGCTTCGAGACAAGCTGAAATCGTCGGGTAGAACTGACCGAATTGACCTTAGAGTTCAGCCGCTCATGCTCCTCGGTAGAGCCCGAAGAAACCGCACGATTCGCCCTTCGAATAATCAATACCGTCGGCTAGTCAACACGATCAATGACCTTCGATACGATCCGGACTATCGAGGCTATTTCATGCTTGAGTGGGGCGACCCCATCGACCACTTGGTCAGATTCCCTCAACTGCAAATGCAATTTGACCAAGTGGCCATCCACGCCAATGGCGATATCGTCGCATCCCCCTATATACCTCTCATCATCGGAAACGTTCGCAAACACAGCCTTCAGGAATACTACGATGCCGGAATGGCAACCGTTTGGGATAAGCCCGTTGTTACCGCGTTGGCCAATCGTATGCACTCGATTGACGAGATGGAAGAGATCTCATCGTTGATTGCAGACATCAATATGGACGGCGACCTCTATATCGACCTGATCGACGATGATCTAGGCGACCTGAGCGTCCTGTCACAATTCTAAGGAGATGTTCCCATGTATGAGACCCCAGAAGTAGAGAAGATGGATTCCAAAACCGGCCCCGTTCCCGTTGTGGTCAACTTTGCAGCCGTCGTGGATAACGTAGTCGCAGCCGTCTATGATGCCGTCGTTGCGGCCTACGCATTCTGGTACTCGGCAGACAACGACGGCACCGGGACGAGTGCAGCACAGAACTAGTCGCCGGCTCATCGAGCAATCGCCTCGCCTATCACTGCATGCGATTGACTGCGCAGCCCCAGCCAACGCCCAAAGCGCCTTGAAGAGCTGCTTGTAACATTCGTTCATTCAACAGCGAGATCTCTTCACCATTCTCGGCCGGCCCGACAGATCGACACA
>UROZ01000027.1 GCA_900549655.1 uncultured Collinsella sp. | reverse complement strand
CGAGCCATTCAAACGATTCCGGCAGGAATAGCTTGATGTTCTTTCGGCGCAATAGAGCAGCTACTTCCGCAATTTCTGGTCCAAAGGCGGCGCCGTCGGCAATCACGAGGATGTCGTTTTCCGGTGCGTCCATAATGCAGTTGCAAATATTTGATTTTCCTCCCGCGCTGATGCATTTAATGCTGCTCTTTTTGCATAGCAAACTGAAGAATTCGTAGCCCGAATTTGTGTCCTCGACAATGACAAGCTCGGGCCTCTCGCCTCTAAAATCAGTATCACCGTAAATACGATATGTAGAGGTGTAGACACGAGAGTAAACGGGATACTTCGTTGTGGTTCGGTTGGTGTTCTTAAGACCGTAGATTTCATCAACGCTATAGGGCAGTTGGCGCAGTGACTCTCTGGCGACAATTACGTAGTAGTTTGAGCTACGCTTTGCTTCATGGGCAAATTCTCTTGATCGAACAAAAGTATTGCCCTCATCAATAAAAACAATACTGCTGGAAATCTCTTGGAGATCTCTACGCCAATATTTTCCAGATATTGTTTTACAGGGCACTTTGCAACTTACTGTTACGCCGCTTTGTGCCCCAAGCTCTTCGTGAGCTGCCACCATATCAAGCAGAGTTGTCTTGCCTGTAGCACTGTTACCTTGGATGATGGTCAGATTTCTATTGATGGTCAGTTTAAACTGAACCCGGTTAT
Organism: uncultured Collinsella sp.; assembly: GCA_900549655.1. Classification (GTDB taxonomy): domain Bacteria; phylum Actinomycetota; class Coriobacteriia; order Coriobacteriales; family Coriobacteriaceae; genus Collinsella. The sequence goes on along the minus strand of UROZ01000027.1, from coordinate 18,573 downwards.
TTTGAATAATTACCTTGTATGATCCGCGCATCAGGAGTTCTCCCTTAGGCATTTTCCAGCTATGGGGACAAGGTCAAACATTGTGTGGACTATATCGCCCGTATTTGCAATGGTTACCGTGAATTTGCCGTTTCCAAAATCCATTATGTGGTAGAGATTGATTGTTAGATCCTTTTGCGCGGCGATCCTCAGAATCCAGTAGGCGCAATTATCACCGCAATTTGAGGCGTTATATATATTCTGCGGCATAAAGTACATAAGCAGTAGCGTTTTGGTGCCGCTGGATAGTTTCTCGGGAGGAATGATGCCTAGAATCTTGGTATCGATTGCATTGGGGCCTACCACGGTGCCTTTGTCGATGGATTTTATGACCCTTTGGGCAAAGGAGTCTTGAAACCACTGGGGCGAATATACGTTATCGAAGTAAACGGACGTGTTGTAGATAACGTTTTCCATATCACCATAGTGAATTGTTAGCACGTCAGCTCCTTCGGCTTGCTGATTTGGCATCTAGTGAGATTGATTATATCGCAGCACATGAGGCGGGCGTTATCGGCCCGCGGTAGATGTGATTGATGACCAAGGTTTGTATTTTGTTGCTTTATTATTCAGTTCACTCGTTTAATCAGTTCGCTCATGCGCTAAGTTTGCCTTAGAAGCTATTTAGCGTAACGGTTGAGGTGTGGCGACTCATATTTAAATTGCAGTCACAAAGACACCTTTTATCGATTTCCCGTTGAAATACTGAATTGATAGTTTAAAAATAACTTAAGAGAGCCTTAAATCTCGGAAAAAGGATGTCGTATGAAAAACCTTCGAGAAAGATGGCACGGACTAACAGTGCTGGGAGTTGTTGCATTTGCTGCTGCCTGCATGACGGTTGCCCCGGCGCCCTCATTTGCTGATATTGCTGGCGGTGGCGGAGGCGGTGGACCGATTACGGAATGGTGTTCCGACGGTCGTCCGAAGACTGGACTCGTTCGGTGCGAGGACGGCAACCTTCGCTATTTCGATCCCGAAACTGGCGCCATGGTCACGAACCAGTGGCATAACGAATACGAAGCTGTCTGGTACTATTTTGGCGCTGACGGGACCGCGGTGTCGGGCTGGCAGTCTATCGGTGGGGACAAGTATTACTTCTATCCCGAAAACCATGATATGGCATACGGCCGAGTTCAGATTGACGGCAAGAACTACTTCCTGAACACCCCTGGTGCCAACGCCGATGGCCGCATGCAGCATAGTGGCTGGTTCTACGACTCCATCTACGGAAAGTGGTCCTATGCGACCTCCGACGGTGAGCTATTGACCGGTTGGCATAATCTCGGCGGGGCTTGGTACTATTTCAACGAATCTGGGGTCATGCTGACTGGCTGGATCAACGATTCGGGTACCTGGTACTACACTAATGCCTCCGGTGCGATGGTCACTGGCTGGCTCAACATCGGCGGTACGTGGTTCTACCTCGACGGCTCGGGCGCCATGGTCGCTAACAGCTGGCGCAGCCTCGGCGGCTCCTGGTACTGGTTCGGCGACTCCGGTGCAATGGCCACTGGCTGGTTCTTGGCAGGCGGCTCTTGGTACTATGCGAGCGGTTCGGGCGCCATGGCAACCGGCTGGCTCAGCAATGGCGGCACGTGGTATTGGCTCGGAGGTTCGGGCGCTATGGCCTCTAACTCTTGGGCTAACGTTGGTGGAGTTTGGTACTGGTTCGACGATTCCGGCGCGATGGCCACCGGCTGGCGTCAGGTCGGCGGCGCCTGGTACTACTTTAGCGGTTCCGGCGCTATGGCTCACGACGCCTGGGTCGGCGACTACTACCTCCAGTCTTCCGGTGCCATGGCTACGAATGCCTGGGTTGGCTCCTACTATGTCGGCGAGGACGGCAAGTGGATTCCGGGCTACGGTTTAGTTTGGTATAAGAACGGTAGCGATGTTTACCATACGCATAAGTGCCGTACCGTTGGTAAGGACGCAAAGGGCTATTCGCAGATCTCTATTCAGGAGGCCCAGAGGCGTGGCGCTTCACGAGAGTGCAAAAACTGCCAGCAAATTGGCTAGCACATTACTGAGCTAGTTTTGATTGAGGCCCCGTTGCCCTGAAGCGACGGGGCCGCTGCGTGATTGGATACCGTGCTGTTATGAAGAAATGGTCATTCGGAGTGCTGGCTTTTTCGGGCCTCATTTCTTTTGGGCTCCTTTTGGGTTCGCCCTCGATGTTATACGCCCTTGATTCGAATAACACTGACGAAGGTCCCGCATCTAACGTTGCTATTGCTTCTGTCGAGTCAGGCGTTGATGCTCAGCGCGAATCGACCTTCGCTGTCGAGCAGAACTCTCAGGTGGATAATGAGACCCCTTCCGAGGTTTCGAATCAAATTATTTGGCATCAGGGGTGGATATCACCCGAAGAAGGGGCTGGTTTTTGGCGTTGGGGCTTGTCCGACGGAACAATCGCTGTTTCTTCTTGGAGACATATAGACGGTAGCTGGTACTGGTTCGACGACGAAGGTCGAATGGCTCAGGATGGGTTGGTTCAAGTCGGGGGTGCGACGTATGCCTTCTCCTCTTCGGGCGCAATGCGTGTCGGCTGGTACCTAGATTCTACGGGCTCCACTTCTGCTTGGCGTTATTTCTCCGGTTCTGGCGCCATGGTAAAAGGCTGGCTTTCAGACGGCAGCAACTGGTATTGGCTGGATGATGAGGGCAAGATGGTCCACGATGCGATGCTGCAGATTGGGGGAGCCACGTATGGATTCTCTTCTTCTGGTGCAATGCTTATCGGATGGCATCTTGATGCTTCTGTCTGGCATTATTTTTCCGGCTCTGGCGCTCTGGTAAAGGGCTGGCTCTCGGATGGGGGTCGTTGGTACTGGCTTGATCCTGCAGACGGTTCTATGGCCACCGGGCTGAATGAATGCAATGGCACCTCTTATATCTTTAACAGTTCAGGGGCCATGCTATCCTCCCAGTGGGCACTTATTGACAACAACTGGTATTACGCTGACTCCAACGGCTTACTGCATGGAGGTTGGTTACTTCTAGGGAATTCTTGGTATTACCTGGATCCAGGAAGCCATATTATGCTCACGGGCTTTGTGCAAGTGGGCTCGTCCACCTATTTCCTTACGAGCTCAGGTGCCATGGCAACAGGCTGGGCACTTGCTGATGGTACTTGGTATTACGCCGCATCAAACGGAGCTATTCAACGAGGGCGATGGATAAAGTCCGGAAGCGCCTGGTATTACCTTGATGATGTATCCGGCGCAATGCGTACTGGTGAATTTGCGGTAGGAAGCAAGCGCTATTTTTCTTATGATTCCGGTGCAATGGCATCTTCGTGCTGGATCAACTTGAACGATGGTATGGCATGGGCGAATTCGTCTGGAGCACTGAGCGAGCCGTTGCCTACTTCATCTGATGGATCTCCTGTAGTCGCTGATCGTACTGACTCGTCTTCATTGCCAGGTGTGATTCATATCGGAGACGCGGTTTTCTATGCGGATGCAAACGGTGCCGTCAATGTAGCATCTGGTTGGATTATGTCGAAAGACGCTTCTGACGAAAGCGGCAGTACTTGGTATTATGCATCTTCCAATGGTGTTCTTAAGTCTGGTTGGCAATATGTTAACGGTGCGTGGTATTGGATGGATCCTTCCACCTACAAGATGAAGACCGGATGGCTCAATGACCGCGGCACGTGGTACTGGCTTCAGCCTTCGGGCGCTATGTTTGCTAACGGGTGGCTGAAAATCGATGGCGTCGACTACTACTTCAATGCAAGTGGTGCATGGTTGAATACGTCTGGTTCTGTTTTGGGGGTTAATAGGTCCAGCCTGGTCAATTGGCTTATGAGCCACGAAAACGATGGCTATTACCGTGGAACACCCTACGATACGCATCTTAGCCAAGAAACATGCATGTATCCAAAGGGTGATCCTCGTTGGGATGGGTATACCGGTATGAACTGCGGCGGATTTGTATCGCATGCGTATATGAAAGCGGGCGGTAATTTAGCTCCCATTGCCGCCGAGCAAAGCCATTCCCCTTGGAGTGGAGGTCCCGGAAGGGGCGGCTGCGTTAACGCTTATCGTTGGTACGGCTACGCTATCGATACGTGCGCGAACGTGACTTATTTCAACTCTATTGATGAGTTGTTGCGCAGTGGCTTGGCTCGTAAGGGGGACATTGTGTTCTTCAATCCTTACAACCCATATGCCGACGATAGCCACATTGGCTTTTTCTGGGGCAATTCGCCGAGCGAAAATTTGTTCTGGCATAGTGATGGTTATGGAAACCGCATCTCCGGTTTGACCGCTTTGGGTCCATCGAAAGTAATATTGATTCGTTAGAATTCCGAGTTGTAGGGGACTCTCTGGGTCCCCTACCTTTTTGACATCTAGTTTGAAAGTTTATTTGAAGTCGGTATTCTTGGGGGGTGTTCCTATAGTTTTGTCAACTGGGCAATGCTGTTTTCGAGATTGAATCGCGACATGCTAACGCCAGGCCTTTCGGCCGATGGGCTCCAATCTGTTCGGAGCGCTTCGACTAGGCGGCGTAGGGCACCCTGTCCCGCATGATCGCGTAGATGACCTTCAGCCTCTTTCGTGCCAGCGCCTTGAGCGCCTTGCCGTGCGGCATGCCCCGCTCTCGGCACCTAGCGTAGTAATCGCCCCATCTTCCCTCTGTCCGGGTAAGGCAGTTGCACGAGAATATGAGCAGGTTCTTCAGCCTCTTGTTGCCTTGGCGCGATGCCGTCACCGAGGAGATCGAGGTTCCCGACTGGCGGTTGCGCGGCGCCAGGCCGCAGTACGACGCGAGCCTGTCGTGACTGGGGAAGTCTTCGATGTCGATGGAGATCGCGAGCTCGGAAGCGGTTTTGGGCCCGATGCCCGGCACCGTCAGGAGGCATCGGTAGGTATCGTCGCCCTCGAGCAGGGCGGAGATCTCCGCCGTGATCGCCTCGATCTCCGCCGAGTTCTCGGATATCCTGCGCGCGAGCAGTTTCACCGCCCGGTCCTCGGCGGCGACGACCGACGCATCCGGCCTTGTCGAGGAGGCTGTCGAGCGGACGAGGGCCTCGATCTTGCCGCGCGCCGCCCCGCGCGTGAGCGCCGCCGCCCTGCGGGGCCCGGCGTCGGCTACCGACCAGGCCCCGCCGAGGGATGCCATGAGCCTCAGCTGGGGCCCGTCGGACAGGTCGACCAGCGCCTCGAAGGCGGGGCACGATTCCAGCAGGATGCTGCGCAGCCGGTTCTTGTTCCTAGTGTTCTCGCAGGTCAGGAAGTTCCTCTGGGCGGCCAGCGCCCTCGCCGCCGCAATCGTCGGACCTGGGTCTCCGACCGGCAGGAGCGCGTCGGGGATGCCAAGCGCCGTCTTCGCGATGACCATCGCGTCTCGCTCGTCGGTCTTGGCGTCGCCGGCGAAGAGCCTGGCGGCCCCGTGCGCCGCGAGTCCCGGCAGGTACGCCGCCGACATCCCGGCCGCCCTGGCGCGGGCGAGCGCGAGGGCGCCTATGTTGCGCGACTGGTCGACGACCACGAGCGCATCGGGGAAGCGGCCGAACAGCGAGTCCAGGTCGTCCTCCCTGTTCGCGACGGGGGTGCTCAACAGTATCTCGCCGTCCCGGGTCGCGACGCATGCCCAATGGGACAATTTCCCGACATCGAGCCCGATGACGGCTTCCGGCATTCTAGGTGGTGCCACGGTGTTATCCTCCAATCGGTAGGCCGATCGGAACCCCTCCCTGCGACACCCACATTACCTGGCCGTGGCGCTTGCGCCCGGCAGTTTCCTATCAGTCGTCCGGAGCGGCGAGCGCCCCCGGTGGCAACACCCCCCGGGCCCTCTACGGGGCAGGGGCAGACGGCCATCCGGAGGCGCCCGATCGGCGGCCCCTCGGGGCTTGCCCGTATCGTAGGCAATGCGCCGAATGCTCGCCATCGAAATTTATCGATGGCCTATTTCAGACTGTAATGGGGCATCCGGAAAATCGACCAGAAACGAGGACCCGCCATGATGGCAGACCATAAATCGGTGACCCGCATGCTCAAGACGGCACGCGGCCAGATCGACGGCATCTTGCGGATGGTCGAGGAGGACCGCTATTGCGTCGATATTTCCACGCAGCTCATGGCCACACAGGCGCTCCTCGCGCGCATTAACGCCGACGTGCTCAAGGCGCATATCGAGGGCTGCGTGACTTCGGCAATCGAATCGGGCGACGAAGACCTCAAAGCCGCCAAACTCGCCGAAATCGAACGCGTCGTCGACAAACTCTCCAAGTAATTGGGGCATTGGGGACAGGTACGTTTGCACCGTCTTGGTATTCCGGGGACAGGTATGTTTGCACCACATTGGTGCAGATTAACCTGTCCCCCTTGCTCTAAATCGGGTATAAAGGCGTGCAGCATATCGAACGAAAGGCAATTTGCATGAATGACTTTATGAAGGGTCGCAATGGTGCCGATGAACTCACCATCGTGATGGGTTTTGCCGGCATCGTCATCGCGATGATCGGATCGATGGCCCGCATCCAGTGGCTCAGCTGGATCGCCATCGCCGTCATCGTAATTGGTGTGCTGCGCGGCCTGTCCAAAAACATCGACGCACGTCGCAAGGAGAACGAGGCCTTTGTCGCCACGACCGCCAATGTCCCCGGCTTGGGCAAGTTTGTAGCCAGCTTGGGCGGCGGAGCTGCAGCGGCCAACGCCTCGCGCGCAGCCGGAACGAGCAAGGAAGACTTTGAACGTGCCAAGCGCGCGGCCAAGAAGATGTGGAAGGGTCGCAAGACTACGGCATACCTCAAGTGCCCCAGCTGCGGCCAGATGCTCTCCGTTCCCAAGGGCAAGGGCAAGATCCGCGTCACCTGCCCCAAGTGCCACGCCAAGATGGAAACGCGCTCGTAGCGCCCGCACGCGGGACAAATAAAAGCCGAGGCCTCGTGTTGAGACCTCGGCTTTTTCTAATTATGACAAAAGGATTGCCCCCTTGTCGCATCGCCATATCGCGCGCTTACGCCACGCCGTCGCGGGCAAGCTCCTCGGCCAACGCCTCGGCAGGCATGGCCATAATCGTGTCGAGCTCGGCGTCCACCTCGGGAATACGCTTCACCTTGAGTTTGCGCACCAGATCACCACGGCACATCACGTGCATCGGCTCACGCAGAGCGCACAGATCATCGAGCGGGTTCTCGCGCGTCACCAGGATATCGGCAGCCTTACCGCACTCGATCGTGCCGGTCTCGCCGCCCAGCCCCAGCAGCTCGGCATTAACCTGCGTGGCTGTATGCAGTGCGAAGGCGTTGCTCACGCCGACATACTTGGCAAAATAGGCGACCTCGCGCCACATGTCATACTGCGTCACGAACGGGCAGCTTGAGTCCGTGCCAAGGCCCACCTTAACGCCAGCTTCCAGTGCGGCACGGGCGCTCTCGATGATGCCCGAGCACACGATGTCGCCGTTCTTCTTTTGCGTATCGGTAGAATGGGTCTTTTCCGGATCGAGCAGTACAAACGGCAGTGCGGGGCTGATTGTGCAGGTCACGCTCGGCGCGCGTCCCTCGAGCTGTGTTCCCGCGGCGCCGCGGTACAGCTCCAGGATCTCGGGGGTCATCGGAGCGCCGTGCTCGATTGTGTCGACGCCGGCCTGAAGCGCGGCCTTCACACCTTCGGTGCTCTCGACATGGGCCATGACCGGAAGGCCCATATCGTGCGCCGCCTTGCACGCCGCCGCGGCAACCTCCACCGGCATACGCAGCACGCCCGGCTCGCCCACCTCGGTCGCATCGAACACACCGCCCGTTACGAACAGCTTAATGACGTCGGCACCGCGCGCATACAGGTCGCGCACCTGTTCGGCTGCCTCGGCGGGACTGTTTGCCACCTGGGCGAACAAGCCCGCACCATGGCCGCCCGGCACCGTGACGCCCGTTCCCGGCGCCACCAGGCGAGGACCTTGATACTTGCCGGCATCGATAGCATCGCGCACGGCAAGATCGGCAAACAGCGGGTCGCCCGCGCCGCGCACCGTGGTCACGCCACTTGCCAGCTGTTGTTGGGCGCTGCCCTTAAGAATATGGCGCACGATGGCGCGCCCCACGGGATTATCGAGCTTCTTCATCAGCGCGCCCGCATCGCCCGCCGAAACCGGTTTGCCCGAACCGCACAGATGCACATGCATATTGATGAGGCCCGGCATGAGATACGTCCCTGCCAGGTCGATGACCTCGGCGCCCGCCGGCGCCTGCGCCACGGCGCTCGGCCCCATCCACGTGATGATGCCACGCTCGACGGCCACGGCCATATCGGGTTGCGGCTCCATATGCTCCGAACCATCCAGAATGGTCGCATTGACAAACAACGTGGAACGATCGGCAGACGCCATATCGAGCTCCTCCCTCACGATTAACATGAACATTTGTCCATTATCACCTAATGCAGCGACCTAAAGTCGAGCATATCGGTTAACGGAGGGAAGAGGGGATGTGGGGGACGGAATACGTTGCAGTCCCACCCCAGCGACACCAGGGAAATGTCTCGATCTGTAACAGGTACAGGGTTATTGGGCCCCTTGATGTTACAGATCGAGACATTCGGTCGACGTTTCACCGGTTTGTCTCGATCTGTAACAATTACGAACTCAAACAACTTCTAAACGTTACAGATCGAGACAAAACCTCTCAGCGCCCATACCACTGACGTCTCCACTCCTCAGCCAAATCGGGCCGTCGCGGAATACCCGCTAACCTCATCTTCTCAACCAGCTTCCCCGGATTCTTGAGCTCATCAAACGTAAACCGAAGCACCTTGTGCCCGAGCATTGTCAGATGAGATTCCCGCTGACGCTCTGCCACGAATGGGTCTACCGACTCCCGGCCCCCGCCGCTCTGCAGGGTGTACTTCCCCTTTCCGTCGAGCTCGCCGATGACACACGTCCCGTCCTCGAGCCGCCAAAAATAGTCGACGCGAAACACCTGGCTCGGATCGAGCGGGTCGCGAAACTCCACCTGCAGCTCCGGAACCGGAAAGCCGTACGCAATAAAGAACGCTCGGAACCGAGACTCGCCACCGTTTTCGGACAGCCCGTCCGCATACGACGCGATCACCTGCGCTCTGCGATACCCGTGCTTGCCTTCACAATCTATACGAAGCCGCTCACAAAAGTCATCGCGCGATACGCCCTTTGTCCGCAACGCAGAATCGGCAATCGCCAGGCCATACGAAAACGGCGCGCGCAGCAGGCAATCCTCTACCGTGCGCCAAAACGACGTCACCTGCACGCCGTCGACTTGTTCAAGTACACCCGCCGCCTGCGGACGCAACAGCCGACACCCTGCACTCAGCGGCACCGAGCAACCCGTCTTAACAAGATATCGTGGCCCAAGCAGATCATTCGGCACCTCCAAACCCCACAAAAGCGCCGCGTCATAGCCCCAAAACGCCCAATCGGGATGAAATTCCGCAAGCCCTTTGATAGTCCTCAGTGCTCGCTCCGTCAGCGTCAATGCATCCCAATCATGCTTAAAACAGAACAGGTACGGCTCGGGCTCCGCGATATCGTCGGTTCCAACATGGCGTCGCAACCACATGAGCTCGGCATTGTCATGCGTTGCGAGCAGCGCACCTTGCTCGGTCGCCTCCGTGAGCCGCGCGAGCATCCTGTTCCGCGCCAACGTGTTGCGAGTCGTATGCTTGTGTTTGAGAACGGTATTAGACACTTCCATCACCACCACATCGGACAAATGGACCATCGTCACCGTTGCCTCCGCTGTCAAATGTCTTGATCTGTAACAGGAAGACAGTCTTTGAGCCTCTAGTTGTTACAGATTGAGATCTTTCGGCAGCCGCCAACCCTCCGTCTCAATCTGTAACAGCAAGGTCGACTTTTAGCCTGTAGATGTTACAGATCGAGACATTCCCCCAACCAGGTGCCAAACGTCTCGATCTGTAACAGTTAGACGTTCTCCAGGGCCCTAAACGTTACAGATTTAGACAAATCAGCAGCGCCCAAGCATTCGTCTCGATCTGTAACAGGTAGACCGGTTTTTTGTCCCTAAACGTTACAGATCGAGACAAATAGACACGCGGCGGCGCTGCGACAGCCCATCCCTTACTCCCACTCCTGCTCGTAGATGTTGAGGGACTTTACGTAGCGCCCCTGGGCGCCCATGATGTCGCGGACCAGGCGCAAAAAGAAGCTGATGCACGAGGTGTCGAAGCCGTCCTGCAGGTCCTCCGGATGCACCGCACCCGGCCCATCGACCGCCGTGTCGCTCAGGCGCGCGATGTCATACAGGTAGAGCTGCCCCGCCGTCAGCCAGACATCGTCGACGCAGGCGAGGCGCACCGCAATCGCGCCGTCGCTCCAATGCTCCTTTTGCACGATATGCGGGTCGTAGACATCAAAGCGACGGTCGGTGCGCGTATCCTTCAGCGCAGCCATGCCGTTCGCAGGATCCTTGTCCAAAATGCCAAAGCGCGAGAAATACTGCGTGTCGCGTACCTGCTCGAGCCGCTTGAGCGAGACAGGCGAAAGCGATGCCGGCGGCTCGTCAACATACAGCTCGAGCAGCGTCTTGCCATGGCGATAGGGGCGCTCGAAGAGCAGCCAATCGGTAAATGCCATGTTGTAGGCCATGATTTCGTTTTGGGAAGGCTCGGTGCAATAGCTGAGCCAGGGGTCGACGATAATCTCGAACTGCTCGCGCGCCAACTCCAAAAACTGAAACTTCCGCAGCATCCAAAAATGGGCCATGTCGGCAATATCGTTGCCGACGGCTTCAGCCAGATGCGCTCGGTCTAAAACGTGGTCAGTCACGGCATCCTCCTCAAACTGATGAACCTCAATTTGAGCTTACGGGGAGGGTGGGCAGCCACTGTCAGCACGGACAAAATAGGCCTCCGGCTGCAAACCAACTGCTGACCAAACACTTGACGGGATGCTTGACCGAAAATGCGCACCGCAACAAAACCGCAGATAAACATAGACGGCCAACCCGCCCTTTTGAGCCAAGCGCCCCCGGCCACCACAGAAACAGCAGAGCACCACAGCTCAAGAAGACGCCGAATGGACACTCGCGCGTCGACAAACGAACAAATCGGTCGCAAACCCGCAAGGAGTGTCCCCGAATGCCGGCACATAAGGAACGTCCCCAGCTGCCGGCACTTGGGGACGTTCCTTTTGGGCCGGCCGTTGGGGACAGCCCTTGACGATTCAGCTGTGGACAGCCGCCTTACAGCTCCAGCGCCTCGGCGACTTCGGCAGCGCAGGCCAGGGCGTCGGCCATGGCGCTCACCACGAGCGAGCTGCCGTTGCGAGCGTCACCCGCCACATACACCGGCGCGGCATCCGCGGCGACACCGTCGACACGGGCCGCAAAGTGCGAGCCCTCGGCAGCCATCACCGGCAGCGGACGACCAGCGGTGGCAACAGGCACGCCAACGGCGTCGAACACGCCATGCTCGGGACCCGTAAAGCCGCAGGCGATGAGCACCAGCTGGGCCGGCACCTCGTGCTCGGAGCCCGCGATGCGCTCGGGCTTGCCAGCCGACCAATCCAGATCGACCACGCGCAGGCCCGCGGCCGCGCCCTTCTTGTCCAACAGTACCTCGAGCGTATCCACACCCCAAGCGCGCATCTCGCCGCCCATGGCAGCGATGGCCTCCTGCTGGCCGTAATCGGTCTTCTTCACGTTGGGCCACTGCGGCCAGGGGTTGCTCGCCGCGCGCGCATCAGGCGCCGCCGGCAAGAACTCAAACTGGCGCACGCTGCGCGCACCCTGACGTACCGCGGTGCCCACGCAGTCGTTACCGGTATCGCCGCCGCCAATGACCACAACGTCCAGGCCGCGTGCATCGATGGCAGGCTCGCCGCCATCGAGCACCGAGACGGTCGAAGCCGTCAGGTAGTCCACGGCATACACCACGCCCGGGGCATCGATGTTCGCAGCCGAAAGCCCACGCGGAGCACGGGCGCCGGCAGCCACCACGACGGCGTCAAAGTCGTCGAGCTTGGCGGTAACCTTGGGATCGCTCACGTCGGCACTCAGCTCGAACACAATGCCCAGCTCGCGCATGAGCGCCACGCGACGCTCGACCACGGACTTCTCGAGCTTCATGTTGGGAATGCCGTACATGAGCAGACCGCCCGGGCGGTCGTCGCGCTCAAACACCGTCACGCGGGCGCCACGACGCGCAAGCTCCCATGCTGCCACCAGACCAGCGGGACCGGAGCCCACCACGGCAACCGTGGGTGCACCCTCCCCTGCCGGCTCAAAGCGGTGCGGACCGCCGTTGGCCCACTCATGGTCGCTAATCGCGCGCTCGTTGTCATGGATCGTCGTGGGCTGGCCATCGACCGAGCCCAGGTTGCATGCGGCCTCGCACAGCGCCGGGCACACGCGACTCGTGAACTCGGGCATGGGCGAGGTGAGTGACAGGCGCTCGGCGGCATCGTCCCAACGGCCGCGGTACACCAGCTCGTTCCACTCGGGAATCAGGTTGTGCAGCGGACAACCGCTCGGACGTGCCTTGCCAAAGCTCGCACCCATCTGACAAAACGCCACACCGCACATCATGCAGCGGCTCGCCTGGGCACGGCGCGCGTCGTCGTCGAGCTCCACGTACAGCGGATCGAAATCGCGGCTGCGCTCCTCCACGGGGCGCAGCTCATGGGTCACGCGATCGATATCAAGAAAAGCACCGGGCTTACCCATGGCACTTACGCCTCCTTCTTGGTCGAAGCAACAGAGCTGGCGGCGGCGGGCACAGCGCCAGCGACACCACCCGCCACATCAAAGCGAGCGACATCAGCGGCGTCGGCGCGACCGGTCACAATGTCAAACGCCAGCTCCTCGGCCTGCGCATGCGTCTTGCCGACGGCCTCGGCGGCGGCGACAATCGCCAGCACGCGCTCGTACTCGGTCGGAATGACCTTCACAAAGTGCTTCCTCATCGTCTCAAAGCTGTAGAGCAGCTTAATGCCGCGCGGGCTCTGCGTCGCGTCCACGTGCTCCTGGATGAGCTCGCGAATCTGCGCCAGCTCGCCGGCCGTCGGGGCTTTAAGCTCAACGCTCTCGTGGTTCACACGGGCATCGAGCGTGCCGTACTGGTCAAAGACATAGGCCACGCCACCCGTCATACCGGCGGCGAAGTTTTGTCCAACCTCGCCCAGGATGAGCGCCAGACCGCCCGTCATGTACTCGCAGCCATGGTTGCCGCAGCCCTCGACCACCACGGTGGCACCGGAGTTGCGTACGCCAAAGCGCTGGCCTGCCAAGCCGTTAATGAAGCCGCGGCCGCTCGTGGCGCCAAAGAACGCAACGTTGCCCACGATGATGTTCTCGTCGAACTTGTAGGTCGCATGCGGGTTGGGGCGCACCGACACCTCGCCGCCCGAAAGGCCCTTGCCAAAGTAGTCGTTGGCGTCGCCGCACACGTTGAGCGTAATGCCGCGCGGCAGGAAGGCGCCAAAGCTCTGACCGGCCGAACCATCGCAATCGATGGTGATGGAGCCGGCGGGCAGGCCCTCGGGATGCGCCTTGGTCACCGCGTTGCCCAAGATGGTGCCCACGCAGCGGTTGACGTTGGCGATATCGGCGCGGAAGCGAATCGGACGCAGGTGCGCACGGGCATCGGCCGTATAGGGCACAAACAACGTGGAGTCGAGCGTCTTGTCGAGCTCGCTGTCCGCAGCCATCTGGGGCAGGAAGTGACGGCCGTCGGCACCCGGGATATGGGCACCGAACTCGCAGGTCGCGCTCGCCAGCACGGGCGACAGATCGAGCAGGTTGGCCTTGCGGTTGCCCGGGACCTCAATCTGGCGCAAGCACTCGGGATGGCCGACCATCTCGTCGACGGTGCGGAAGCCCAGGCTCGCCATGACCTCACGCAGCTGCTCGGCAACAAAGAGCATAAAGTGCTCAACGTGCTCGGGCTTGCCGCGGAAGCCGCGACGCAAGCGACAGTTTTGCGTGGCAATGCCGGCCGGGCAGGTATCCTGCTGGCAGTCGCGCTGCATGAGGCAGCCCATGGAGATGAGCGGCATGGTCGCAAAGCCAAACTCCTCGGCACCCAGCAGGCAGGCGACGGCGACGTCGGTGCCGTCCATGAGCTTGCCATCGGCCTCGAGCACCACGCGTGAGCGCAAACCGTTTTGCAGCAGCGTCTGCTGGGCCTCGGCAAGGCCAAGCTCCAGCGGCAGACCCGCGTGCCAGATAGAGTCGCGCGCAGCGGCACCCGAGCCGCCATTGTGGCCGCTGATCAAGATCTTGTCGGCAGCGCCCTTGGCCACGCCGGTGGCGATGGTGCCGACGCCGGCCTCGCTGACCAGCTTGACCGACACGCGCGCGCCGGGGTTGGCGTTCTTAAGATCGAAGATAAGCTCTGCCAAGTCCTCGATGGAGTAGATGTCGTGGTGCGGCGGAGGCGAAATCAGGCCGATGCCGGGCGTGGACTGACGGACCTCGGCAATCCAGGGGTAGACCTTCTTGCCGGGCAGGTGACCGCCCTCACCGGGCTTGGCGCCCTGGGCCATCTTGATCTGAATCTCGAAGGCGCTGCACAGGTAGCGGCTCGTCACGCCAAAGCGCGCGCTTGCCACCTGCTTGATGGCGGAGTTCTTGGAGTCACCGTTGGCCAGCGGGGTCTCGCGGCGCGGATCCTCGCCGCCCTCGCCGGAGTTGGAACGGCCGTGCAGGCGGTTCATGGCGATGGCCATGCACTCGTGTGCTTCCTTGCTGATGGAGCCGTACGACATGGCGCCGGTGTTAAAGCGGCGGACGATGTTGAGCGCAGGCTCGACCTCGTCGAGCGAAACCGGCGTGCGACCGTTAGCGTTAAAGTCGAGCAAGTCGCGCAGGCGCACGGCACGGCCGGTGCGGTGCAGGCGGGCGCTGTACTCCTTAAAGGTGTCGTGGCTGTCCTCACGGCAGGCGGTCTGCAGCAAGTAGACAGTCTGTGGATCGATGAGGTGATCCTCGCCGCCGAGCGGGCGCCACTTGGTCAGACCCAGCGTGGGCAGCTGATCGGGAGCCGGGCTCTTAAGGATAGCGAGCGCGGCGTCGTAGCGCTCATTCTGCTCGCGCTCAACGTCCTCGACACCCATACCGCCCACACGGCTCACCGTGCCGGCGAAGTACGCGTTGACGAACTCCGGCGTAAAGCCGACGGCCTCAAAGATTTGCGCGGAGTGGTAGCTCTGCACCGTGGAGATGCCCATCTTGGACATGATGGAGACGATGCCCGCCGTCGCGGCCTTGTTGTAGTTGGCGATGCCCTGCTCGGCTGTCACGTCCAGATCGCCGTGCGCCGCCAAGTCGCGGATGCACGCATGCGCGTTGTACGGATAGATACCGCTCGCGGAATAGCCCACCAGCGCCGCAAAGTCGTGCGGGGACACGGCGTCGCCGCACTCCACCACGATGTCGGCAAAGGTACGCACGCCGGCGCGAATCAGGTGGTTGTGCACGCAGCCCACGGCGAGCAGCGACGGTACGGGCACCTCGCCCGCAGCGGCACGATCGCTCAACACCACGATGTTCACGCCGTCGCGGACCGCGGCCTCAACGTCCTCTGCAAGCTGTTTGAGTGCAGCCTGCAGCGCGCCCTCACCCGCGTCGCGGCGGTACACGGCACGGAAACGGCGGGTCTTAAAGCCCACGCGGTCGATGGCGCAGATACGCTCGAACTTCTCCTCGCTCAGCAGTGGGCGCTCCAAGCGCACCAGCTGGCAGGCCGTACGAGAGTCCTCGAGCAGGTTGCCGTGGTTGCCAAGGTAGAGCGTGGTCGAGGTGACCATATGCTCGCGAAGGGCGTCGATGGGCGGGTTCGTGACCTGGGCGAACAGCTGATAGAAGTAGTCAAAGAACGAGCGCGTCTTCTTGGACAGGCAGGCCAGCGGCGCATCGATACCCATCGAGGCGAGCGGGGCCTTGCCCTGCTGGGCCATGGGACGCACGACCTCGTCAACATCATCCCAATGATACCCGAGCTTAGCCATGCGCACGGCGGCGGGCACCTCGGCGTCCTCGGCGGGCGTTGCCGCAGCAGGCCTATCGAGCGCGTCGACGGTCAGCGTCTCCTCGGCGATCCAGTCGCGATAGGGCTTTTCCTTGGCGTAACGGGCGCGCAGCTCGTCGTTGTAGATCACGCGGCCGCGGGCAAAGTCGACCTCGAGCATCTGGCCCGGCCCTAGACAGCCGCTCGTCAGGATGTTCTCGGGGCTCACCTCGATGGTGCCCACCTCGCTCGCCAGCATAAAGCGGCCGTCGCGCGTCACGTAGTAGCGGGCGGGGCGCAGGCCGTTGCGGTCGAGGGCGGCACCCAGCGTGCGACCGTCGGTAAAGGCGATGGCGGCCGGGCCGTCCCAGGGCTCCATGAGCATGGACTGGTAGGCGTCGTAGGCGCGGCGTTCCTCGCTCAGGCTGTCGTTGTGGTCCCACGGCTCGGGCAGCAACATGGACGCGGCACGCGTGAGCGGGCGACCGTTCATGACCAAGAATTCGAGCACGTTGTCCAAAATCGCGGAATCGGAGCCCTCGCGGTTGATGATGGGCATCACGCGCTCAAGATCGTGCTGCAGCACGGGGCTGTACAGGTTGGGTTCGCGGGCGCGGATCCAGTTGACGTTGCCCTTGAGGGTGTTGATCTCGCCGTTGTGGATGATAAAGCGGTTGGGGTGCGCACGCTCCCAACTGGGCGTGGTGTTAGTGGAGTAGCGCGAGTGGACGAGCGCTACAGCCGTTTTGACGGCGGCGTCGTTGAGGTCGATGAAGAAACGGCGCATCTGCGTGGCCACGAGCATGCCCTTGTACACGATGGTGCGCGAGCTCATGGAGCACACGTAGAAGATCTTGTCGCGCAGGGCGAACTCGGCGTCGGCCTTCTTTTCGATGGTGCGGCGGCACACATACAGACGGCGCTCGAAGGCGTCGCCCGCCGGCGTGTCGTCCGGACGGCCCAGGAAGGCCTGCAGGATAGTGGGCATGCAGGCACGGGCCGTCTCGCCCAGGTCGTGCGGGTCGACCGGCACCTCGCGCCAAAAGAGCAGCGGCACGCCGGCCTCGGCGCAGCCCTCCTCAAACACGCGACGGGCATCCTCTACGCCCTTGTCGTCCTGTGGAAAGAACAGCATGGCCACGCCATAGTCGCCCTCTGCCGGCAGAATCTGGCCGCACTTTTGAGCCTCTTTGCGGAAAAAGTGATGCGGAACCTGAAACAGGATGCCGGCGCCGTCGCCGGTGTTCTTCTCGAGTCCCGTACCGCCGCGGTGCTCCAAGTTGACCAGAATGGACAGCGCATCGTCCAGAATCTGGTGATGGCGCTCGCCGTTGATATCGGCAAGCGCGCCGATGCCACATGCATCGTGGTCGAATTCGGGGCGATAAAGGCCCTGCTGCTGAGCGGAATCTGCCTGCATCGCGATCCTCCCCTAGATATTTAGACAGTCAGTTGATTAGGCATACTAGGTGCATCGCCGGCCCGTTGTGTTTCCCGCCCGTTTCGAAACAATTGCGTAACGCGCACCCTACGAGTGGACACCGCCGACCTCAAGGACGACAACAAGGGCTCCAAGTTCGGCCTGCAAACTCACCTCTTCAAACATCTCAATCTGTAACAGTAAGATCCAATTTCCATCCCTAGTTGTTACAGATCAAGACATTTCAGCAATCCCCTTTCACCATCCTATTCAAATACAACAATTTTGTTAGTCTTGGTTAACTTTTTAGCCTAAAACGGGTATCCTTTGCGGCGTCAAGCAAACGGTACGCACGCCGTGCCAGATCAAGGAGGCCCCTATGGCACACCAAGCAGAGCAGCAGACGATGCAACTCGTCCTTATCCGTCACGGAGAATCCGAGTGGAACAAGCTCAACCTGTTCACCGGCTGGACCGATGTCGAACTCACCGACACGGGCCGCGAAGAGGCGGCGGCAGGCGGCCACGCCCTCAAAGAGGCGGGTTTCGACTTTGACATCTGCTACACCTCGCGCCTCAAGCGCGCGATCCACACCCTCAACATCGTGCTCGGCCAGATGGACCGCGAGTGGCTGCCCGTCATCAAATCGTGGAAGCTCAACGAGCGCCACTACGGCGCGCTGCAGGGTCTCAACAAAGCCGATGCCGCCGCAGAACATGGCGACGAGCAGGTACTCATCTGGCGCCGCTCCTTCGATGTCTGTCCGCCGGCGCTCGAGCCGGGCGACACGCGCGACCCCCACACCCAGGAGCAATACCGCGACATCGCGCCCGACCAACTGCCCTACACCGAGTGCCTCAAGGACACGATCGCCCGCGCCTGGCCCTATTTTGAGGACGAGATCAGACCCCAGATGCTCGCCGGCAAACGCGTGCTCATCGCCGCGCACGGCAACTCCCTGCGCTCACTCGTCATGAAGTTCGAGCATCTCACGCCCGAGGAAATCCTCAAGGTCAACATCCCCACCGGCGTGCCGCTCGTCTACACCTTCGACACCGATTTCAACGTTCTCGATAAGCGCTACATCGGTGACCCAGCGACCATCGCCGCCAAGATCGATGCCGTCGCCAATCAGGGCAAGGCGCACAAGTAGCC
>UROZ01000026.1 GCA_900549655.1 uncultured Collinsella sp. | reverse complement strand
GGAGAATCCGAGTGTTCGCTTCGCGAACCCGCACCGGCTTCGGCCGCCTGCCGGCGTCCTCGCCCGCTCGCTACAAACGCTCCGCGTTTGTTTAACGCTCGCGCCCTGCACAGAGTTCGATTCTCCGCGGTACGGACTAGAAATAAAAAGGCAGGTAGATAGGAATATCTACCTGCCTGTTACTTATGGTGGAGGCGCGGAGAATCGAACTCCGGTCCACGAAAGCCCCCTGATTGGCATCTCCAAGCTCAGTCGCTGATTTAGTCTCGGACGCTTTGCGCGCAGCGACACGCTCGCGGCGTCCTAACCGGTTCGGTCTTAGCCTGCGCCATACCGATTACGTGCGCAGGAGCATTCCCCTAACATGACGTCGCGCCGGTGTCGGGGAAATCACCGGGTTGACGCGCCGCTATAATCTAAGCAGCGAGAGCCATAGGCTCAAAAGAAGAGTTGTTGTCAATTCAATTTGACGGTACCCCTGTTTAACGAGGCGAGGAGACCTCGGCTTGCTTCCTCTCTCAGAGCTATCGCGTCGAAACCAGTCGCCCCCGAATATCGGGAAAGTCTGGATGGCATTGGGCGCGAGCACCCAACACCCGTCGACTTTTCAAGGAACATGCGGGGCGAGCCCCGCTTGTGGAGTGTTATCTTACCACGTTCTGAAAGCGGACAGCTGTTCTATGCACGAGCTGTGAAGACCCCAATGTGCACCGTACTTCGCACTTTTGCTATCGAACGCGTCACGTATATTTTCGCCAAGCAAAATTGACCCGTCGAAAGGACCGCCATGGATACCAAGCAGCAACTCGTCAATGCCCTCGCAGGCCTGGGCTCAACCATTACCGAAGCTATGGATGGCATCGAGGGCTTTGTCCCCTGCGGACATCCCGCCCTCACGGTTTCGAACGCCCTCGTCGCGCTGGACGCTGACGATGATGCAGCTCTCGCCCAGCAGCTTGAGACCGTCGAGGGCTTTATCGACCACGTGAGCGAAAACCGCGGCGTGACCGCCTACCACGGCATCGAGGTCGAGCTCGCGGGTCCCAAAGCCGATCTGTTCGCAGCAATCCGCGAGGTAGGCGCCCTTATGCAGACCGCAGGCGTCAAGAACACCCAGGTCAACGAGTGGGTCTACCGCAGTCTGGCAGCACTAAACGATTCCGACGAAAAGGCTGCCGAGCAGCTCGCAGAAAGTCCCACCATTAAGGCCGAGCTTTTGTAAATAGCAGACGCGGGCCCCTTGGCGCATCGTCGTCCAAGAGGCCCGCAAACAGTTCGCGTCAACCGATAGCCGCGCCGCCGCGTTCGGCCAAAGCAAGAATCGGCATCATTTGGCGCGGGGTCTTCGCTGCAAGATCGGCATGTTCGAGCAGCTTGCGATCGTTGGTCACCAAGTAATCGACCTGTGCGCGCTTGCACGCGGCGAGCACCAAGTTGTCCTCGTAATCGCGATGGAGCGTCAGATATTTGTCGGCTAGCCACAGATCGGATGCATCAGCGCCCACGGCCGTGGCGTTTTCGGTCATATTCCGAACAAACGCCAGCGCCACATCGCCAATTGCACGGGCAGATGCCTCGTCGAGTGCTCCCCCGCTGGCAAGAACGCTACGCTTCAGCTCGTGTTGGACAACGTACAGCACGTCCTTGGCGATATGGACCGGAAAGAACAGCAACGCCCCCGTCTCCGTCGCCTGCCCAATAAACGCACGCGCGGCAAGCGACTCGGCATGGTCGACGCAAAACGAATCAACCCATACGTTGGCGTCCACCATTATTTTGAGGGGAGCCCCACTCACTGGATCATCCCCTTTTGGCGATAATGCTCATCCATGGCGTCGGAATAGATTGTGTCCCAACCGCGATCGTCGGATACGGGCGACGTAGCGATGCCCAAATCTGCATAAAGCTGATCCGCCGCCGCCCATGATGCGGCGAACGGAGAATCCAGTGCGGCACCCCGCTGCCGGTCGTCGACGGCCGCAAGCACTTCCTCGCACTGCCCGCCACCCTGCGCGACCTTGGCCACCACCTTTTTGATGAGTTCGGGCAGTGACCCGCCCGAAAGCCGTAGCGCCTCCTCGGCACGGTTCTTGACCTGGCGATCTACGCGAACGTTCACCTGTGCCATGCCGCTAACAGCACCCACGTTGATCCCGCTCCCTTCAATTGCTAGCACCGTTAGCAACACTATATAGAGAAGCTAGCAAATAATCAAATGCAAAAGACCTGCGCCCGGACGACACCGATGCCGTCCGGGCGCAGGCCAGATAACGTGGGCGAACGCGTCTGCTAATGCAGGTAAGCCTTCGCGTTGCCCAGACTGTAGGCAATCGTCGAGCCGTTGTGCAGCAGTGACGACGTCTGCGGGGTGATCATGCCGGTAATGCCCAGCGCCAGGAGCGCCGAGTTGGTGAGCATCACCTTAGAGTAGGAGCTCGTCAGACGATCAACGAGGCCCTGACTCATGCGGCGCAGGCGCACGATCGCGGCCAGATCCGTATCGGTCAGGATGATATCGGCGACCTCCTTGGCGATGTCGCTTCCACCGCCCATGGCCAGACCCACATCAGCCAGGCCCAGCGCCGGTGAGTCGTTGACGCCGTCGCCCACCATGGCAACGTGGCGCCCCTCGTTCTTAATGCGCTCCACATAGGCATACTTGTCCTCGGGCAGCAGCTCGGCCTTAAACTCGTCGACACCTGCCTCGCGAGCAATGCGCTCGGCCGTGCGCTCCGAGTCGCCCGTGAGCATGACCACGTGCTTAACGCCCAACGCATGCAGATCGGCGATGGCCTCGCGCACTCCGGGCTTAAGCGGGTCCTCGATACCGAGCACGCCGACGACCTTACCGTCGACCGCCAGATACAGCGGCGACAGGCCCTGCATCTGGAGCTCGATTTGCTCCTTAATGTCGGACTCGAGCTGCGCGCTCTCATCCTCGAATACAAAGTGCGCGGAACCGATGATGGCGCGACGCTCCTCAATGGACGAGGCAATGCCGTGCGCCACAATATACTCGACAGCAGCGTGACGCTCGCGGTGCTCGAGCCCGCGCTCGCGTGCCGCATTGACCACGGCACGCGCCACCGGATGCGGAAAATGCTCCTCCAGGCAGGCGGAAAGGCGCAGGACCTCGTCCTCGCTCCAGCCGTCGGTCGTCAGCACGCAAGCCAGGCGCGGCTGCGCCTCGGTCAACGTGCCGGTCTTATCAAACACGATGGTGTCGGCCTTGGCAAACGACTCAAAGTACTTCGCGCCCTTGACCATGACGCCCATCTTGGCAGCATCGCTCATGGCGGTCATAACGGCGACGGAACCCGTGAGCTTGAGTGCGCACGAGTAGTCGACCATCAGTGCCGCTGAGGTCTTGATGAGGCTGCGGGTGGTAAGCGCAACCAGGCCCGCGAGCAGGAAGTTCCACGGGACGATCTTGTTAGCAAGGTCCTCCATATGCGACTGGCCCTCGGACTTGAGCGAGTCGGCCGTCTGCACGAGCGAGACGATCGAGCGCAGCTTGGTCTGAGCCGTGTTGGCGCGCACGCGCACCAAGATGCTGCCGTCTTCCACGACGGTCCCGGCGAACACGTCGTCGCCTGCGCTGCGCTCAACGGCCAGTGGCTCGCCGGTCAGGGTCGCCTGGTTAACCATGGCGCTTCCCTGCTCGACCACGCCGTCGATGCAGATGGACATGCCGGTGCGCACGGCAACCAAATCGCCGGGTTCAAGCTCGGTGGCGGCAACGCTTACCTCGGTGTCGCCGACGACCTTTTGTGCCTTGTCGGGCACATCGAGCAGCGAGTTGATGAGCTCGTTTTCGCTCATGGCGCGCGTGTAGTCCTCGAGCAGCTCGCCCACATTAAGCAGGAACATCGTCTGCCCCGCGGTATCGACGTCGCGCTTAACAAACGAGATGCCAATGGCCGAGGCGTCGAGCACGGGGACGGTCAGGCGCGGTTGCGCAAGCTCGTGGAGAGCGGCGCGCAAAAAGGTCATGTAACCGGCCACGACAAAGATGGCACGCAGCGGCGTAGGCAGGAACCAGCGGCGCGCGTAGTGGGCGCCAACGAGTGTCGCCAGGTCCATAACGAGCTTGTGCTTGCGTGGCTCAAACTGCATCACGTAACCCGTCTTTGCGTCGGCAATGGCCTGGGCATCGAGCGCACCCAAGGCATCGAGCACGCTCGCACGACACCGCTCGTCGTATTCGAGCGCCATCTGGCCGATGCGGCCGTAGACGCGCACCTTGCGCACACCATCGATTTCGCCGCTGAGCTTAAGAAGTGCATCGAGATCGCTCTCTGGCACAGGACCCGCCAATTGAAGACGGGTCCTGCCGGGGATCTCGCTAATAATCGAGAATCTCATAGTTTGTGCCTGGGAGCGCTACTCGGCTGCCTCGTCAGCAGCGGCCTCGCTCTGGGTGATGTAGGCAGCCTCGGCAACCATGTCATCGACATTGGCCTTGGCCTGCTCGACCATGTCCTGGTAGCCGTTCTTGATGCGCATGCCGCACGCGATACCCTGCACGCAGGCATTCTTTACCGGAGCGCTGGTGAGCAGCTTGATGCCGGCCGTGCCAAGCAGAAAACCGCCACCGACAAGCAGGGTATTGAACGTCGACTTCTTCATGTTGCTTCTCCCTTTTGCCGCATTGGACGCGGCACGGTGCCTCAGCACCCGAGTTCATTAGTTTGCTCGAGCACGCTTTGAGACTAGTTTAGTCGAACTATTATGGTCAACCAAAGTTAACCTTTGGAAATCTTGGTCCCCTTTCCTACAGCTGCCAGGCAGCCGCTTCCTTTTGCAGTGCGACCATACGGGCAAATTCTCCACCTGCCGCCTTGAGCTGAGCCGAAGCACCCTGCTCGGCAACCACACCATCCTTGAGCACAACGATTTTGTCGGCATTTTCCACCGTACGCATACGGTGGGCAATAACGATAACCGTCTTACCTGCAAGCAGACGGGAGAGCGCCTGCTGAACCACGGTCTCGTTCTCCACATCCAAGCTCGCCGTCGCCTCGTCCAACAGCACGATAGGCGCGTCTTTGAGCAGCGCACGGGCGATAGAGATGCGCTGGCGCTCACCGCCGGACAGCTTGGAGCCGTTCTCGCCGATCATGGTGTCATAGCCCTGCGGCATGCGGCTCACAAACTCGTCGCAGTTGGCGGCACGCGCGGCAGCAAGCACTTCCTCATCGGTGGCATCGCGACGACCAAGACGGATGTTTCCCATCACCGTGTCGTCAAAGAGCAGCACGTCTTGGAACACAATGGCGTAGTCGCGCAGCAACACCTCGGGATCCACGCTCGCAACATCCACGCCACCCACGGTGACTGTGCCTTCGGTGGCATCCCAAAAGCGTGCGGCCAGGCGGCTCACCGTAGACTTTCCGGAACCCGAAGGACCGACCAGCGCCGTAACTTCGCCTTCCTTGGCGGTAAAGCTCACATCGGTAAGAACTTTCTCGCCGGCGCGGCCGTCCTCGCCCGCACCATAGCCAAATGCCACATGATCGAACACCACATCGTGGCCCACGGGCTCAAATTTCTCGCTGCCCCGCGCCACAGGCTCTTCCATGATGGAACGCATGCGCTTGGCAGACGACTCGGCGACAAACAGCTCCGACACGAGCATAAGGGCCTGGTCAAAGGGCGCATAGATACGGCTCACCATAAGCAGGAAGGCAAACATCACCAAAAAGTCGACCTGCCCGGAGGCGACCATCGTGGCGCCCGTGACCAGCGTGGTGGCAATGCCCAGACGCAGAATGGAGAAGGCGGAGTTGACCAGAAGCCCGTTGACGAGCTCGCCCTTGGTGGTCTCGCGCTCCTCGGCATCGATCACGGCGTTGAGCCCCTCAAGATAATGGGCCTCCTGGTTGGTGGCGCGGATTTCGCGCACGCAGTCGAGCGTCTCCTGGATCGCCTCGGTGACCTTGACCTTCTCGGCGCGCACGCGGTCGAACACCGGGGTCATGGGGCCGCGCGTCAGATACAGCACGGCAAAGGCCACGGGAATGCTCCAAAACGCCGCGACCGCCAGCTGCCAGCAAAAGAACAGCGACGACACGAACACGATGGCACTTGCGATGATGGCGCCCCAGAGTTCTCCCAGCACATGGCTGTAGGCGTGCTCCATAGTCTGAACGTCACCCATGATGGTCTCGGTTAAATCGGCCAGGTCACGACGACCAAAAAACGACAGCGGCAGTTTGCGCAAGCGCTCGGCGATCTCCATACGCTGCTTGCCGCACTCCTCGTAAAAGATGCAGTAGGTGTAGTAATACTGTTGCCAGTTAGAGGCAAAGAGCAACACGAAAAAGACCAGGAGGCCGCCCACGATCGGCAAGGCATCCGGCAGGTCAGCCCCGCTGGCGAGATGCTCGACAAAGCCGGCCATAACCAGGAATAAAAAGCCCATGCCGGCCATGGTAATGAGATTGGTGAGCGTGGTCCAGAAAATGCCGCGTTTAACGCCGGCGATGCCTTTATCGGATAGGAAATACTTCTTTTGGAATGAGGCGAACATTTAGGCCTCGCCTCCCTTCGCGACGGCGGCATCCGCGGTTGTAGCAGTAATCTTCCAACTCGCGGCCTGCTCGTACTCGGCCCACATCTTGGCATACAGGCCATTTTGGGACAGCAGCTCGGCATGAGTACCCGACTCCTGCACGCTGCCCTGGTTGAGCACCACGATTTGGTCTGCGCCCACTACAGTCGAGAGTCGGTGCGCAATCATAATGACCGTGCGACCCGCCGCCAGCTTGCTAAAGGCGCGCTGGATGAGCGCCTCGTTCTCGGGATCGGCAAACGCCGTGGCCTCATCGAGCACCACAATAGGCGCGTCTTTAAGGATCGCGCGGGCGAGTGCCACGCGCTGGACCTCGCCGCCCGAAAGATATGCTCCGCCGGCGCCGAGCATGGTGTTGATGCCCTGTGGGAGCTTGGCCACAATGTCGTCGCACTGAGCTGCGGAGAGGGCCGCACGTACTTCGTCATCAGTGGCCGTGGGCTTGGAGGCGCGCACGTTATCGGCAAGTGTTTGCCGGAACAGCTGGTTGGTCTGGAACACGAAGGCGACCTGGTCCATAAGCTCGTGTGGATCCATATCGCGAACGTCCACACCGCCTACGAGCACTCGACCCGAGGAAACATCCCAAAAACGCGGTATCAGGCTTGCGCAGGTTGACTTACCGCCGCCCGAAGGACCCACCAGGGCGAGGGTGCTCCCCGCGGAAACGCTAAAACTCACATGGTTGACGGCAGGCGCCTCGGCGCCTTCGTAGGTAAAGCTCACATCCTCAAATCGCACGTCGTTGCCGGCAGGGTGCTTGGGTTGGGCGGGCACGGAGAGCTGCTGGGAATCCATAACGCTTCGGATGCGAGCCAGCGAATCGGCACTCATCTGAGAGGCCTCGCCCACAAACATGAGCTTGGTCATGGCCGTCGGTACCACGGCCGAAAATATCGCGTAAAACGTGAAGTTTGCCATAAAATGCGCGAAGTCCGTCTCGCCCGGCGCCAACAGCAACGCCACGGGCAGTAGGAACGCTACAAGACCATTGAGCGCGGTAAGGTTGAGTACCTGCGGGCCTCGGCAGAACGTGCCCGAATAGTTTTGTGCCATATCGGCGTATTCGGCAATCGCATCGTGGAAGGCCTTAAAGGAGTAGACCGTCTGCTGAAACACCTTGACCACGGGAATACCGCGTACGTATTCGGTGCCGGTCTTGTTCATCTTGACCAGCGCTCCCATGTAGGCCTTCATAAACTCGGCGCCCTTGCCGCCCATCATGGTGGCCATGGCGCCAAACGAAACGACGACCGAGATAAGGCATGCAGCCCCCAGACGCCAATCGAGTGCGAAAAGCAGCACGAGCAGACCTGTGACCATGGCGGTGGCGCCGGCGATATCGGGCAGCATGTGCGCGAGCAGGGTTTCGGTGGAGGCGGCACATCCGTCTACAATACGGCGCAGCTCACCGGTGGCGTGCGTGTCAAAGTAGCCAAGCGGCAGCTTAAGCAGGTGCTCGCTCGTAGTTTTGCGAATATTGGATGCGCAGCGAAACGCAGACAGGTGCGTGCACATGAGCCCCACGAAATAAGCTACGATGCTTGCCAGGGCAAAACCCACGGCCCACCAGCCATACATAGCGATATCGGCGACTTCGCTCCAGTTAGGCGCCACAGCGATCAGGTCTCGCGCGACAAACCAGATGCACACGTACGGGCCAAAGCCCAGCAGCTGCGAGAGCGCCGAGAGCGCCATGCCCAAATACGTTAGGAATTTACGGTCGCCGGCATATGCAAGTAGCTCGCCGATACCGCCGCCTTCCCTTTTTGATCCCTTTGCCATGAGATTCCTTTCTAACGGCTTGAGAGTTAACCGTAATGAACTTATCATTGGCATGTTAGCCATGGCTCACAATCAACCGAGCTGTGGACGTTTCTGCAAAGGAAAGGGACGCTTTTGCAAATGCGGCGGGCAGCGACCGACATAACCGAGCTCTACGCACCGCAGTTTGAGCAGTTTGGCCTGGAGCTTTCCGGCAAGGGCGCCGTCTTTACCGGCGAGGTGGCAAACGATCGGGCACACGGCCGCGCATGGATCATGCCCCTCTCCCCTGCCTGCATCGTCATGGAGCATTTCATCACCCCGACGCACGATATGTACCTGGCCGAATACACACCCGAACCGTACGCGTGTGTGAGCGAAGTCAGCATGCCCACGCTCATGTGCATGCCCGAGGCTGGCATAACGCCCGCGAACCTTAAACCCTTGCATGGACCGTGGCCAAACAATGCCGTTTGCAGCTTTATCCAAGATAACTGTGGCGAGGAATTAAGCCCACTGTTTGCAGGGCAACTCTACCACTCGCGCTCGGTGCTCTTTTTGCCTGGATATTTTGACGAACTGGAGCACCGCTATCCCACCGAGTTCGCGGGAATCTTTGAGGCGTTTGCCGAACCGTGGCACGAGGAAGCGGCGTCTGCCATCTGCCACACGCTGCGCCGGATTAACGAGAACCGCGCCCGCACCGTAGGCGGGCACGTCTATATGCAAGGCATCGTGGAGACCATGGTCGCGGAGCTCGCCTGTTCGCATGCGGCCCACGAGCAGGCGCGGCAGGCGGCAGACACACGCGCCAGCGTGACCATTGCCGAGGAAGCGTCTGCCCTTGTAGAGCGCTCGCTCGACAAGGGCAGACATGTGAGCATCCAGGAGGTGGCCGAGAGACTCTTCACGTGCCGATCCAAGCTGTGTGCCACCTTTAAGGCCCAAACCGGCGAGTCCCTGGGTGCCTACATACGAAGGCGCCGCATGGAGCGGGCGCAGGAGCTTTTGGCAGATAGCTCGCTTACGATAGCGCAGGTGGCAGAGCGGCTCGACTACCCTCAGCAGGCCGCCTTCGCCCAAGCCTTCAAACAATACACCGGCACCACCCCCACCGCTTGGCGTTCCCAACATATATAAAGAATGAGGGCGCCAACGGCGCCCTCATTCACCAAATTTAATTCAGCTCGCCTGACCCGAACGGCCGAGTCGTTGCAGAACCCGGGAGCCCCGGCAGGGCGGGTGCTTGCTCAAAATGAGTTCCGCACGCAAAGAAGGCCACTTAATGTGGCCTTCGTCTTGCGCAGGACTGTTTGAAATTTTGAGGAAGCACCCGCCCTGCCGGGGCTCCCGGGTTCCCGCTTACGAGAGCGACGTTCTCAGCAACTCGTTGAAGAGCTTCGGATTGCCCTTGCCGCGGCTCGCCTTCATGCACTGGCCCACCAAAAAGCCGATAACCTTCTGGTTGCCGTCACGATATTGCTGCGCCTGATCGGCACAGTTTGCCAGCACCTCGTCCACGATCGGCTGCAGCGCGCCGGCATCGCTCACCTGACGCATGCCGCGCTCGTCGACGATCTTGTTGGGGTCGTCGCCAGTTTGGGCCATGGCCTCAAAGACCTCGTGCGCCTGGTTGGAGCTGATGGCATCGGTCGCCAGCAGCTTAGCCAGCGCTGCCACCTGAGCCGGTGCAATGCCGGACTCGGCCAGCGACACGCCTGCGCCCTTAAGGTAGGCAATCATCTCGTTCACCAGCAAGTTCGCGACCGTCTGGGCCTCCTTGCCAGCCATACCGGCAGCGGCGGCCTCAAAGAAGTCGGCAAACTCGGGGTCGCCGGCAATCTGCTCGGCGTCGGCCGTCTTAATGCCAAAGTCGGCCTCAAAACGGACGCGCTTGGCATCGGGCAGCTCGGGAATCTCGCCACGGCAACGGTCGATAAACTCGTCGTCCAGGTCGAACGGCGCCAGGTCGGGATCGGGGAACAGACGATAGTCGTCTGCCGTCTCCTTCACACGCATGACCACGGTGCGCTTGCGGCTGGGCTCCCAGTGGCGGGTCTCCTGATAGATGATGCCGCCTTCCTCGAGCACCTCGGCCTGGCGGCAGATCTCGTAGGCAAGGCCGTCATGCAGACTCTTAAACGAGTTGAGGTTCTTGAGCTCGGTCTTGGTGCCCAGCTTGGTCTCGCCGCGGCGGCGCAGCGACACATTGCCGTCGCAGCGCATGGAACCCTTCTCCATGGAGCAGTCCGAAATGCCCAGCGTCACAAAAATGCGACGGAGCTTCTCCATAAACAGGCGAGCCTCCTCAGGCGTGCGCAGGTCGGGCTCGGTGACGAGCTCAATCAGCGGCGTGCCGCAGCGGTTGTAGTCGACGAGCGACTCGGCAGCAGCGGTAATGCGGCCCTCGGCACCGCCCACGTGCACCATCTTGGCGGCATCCTCCTCCATGTGGATGCGCAGAATGCGAATGGGCACCGTGTAGGAACCGTCCTCGCGACGCTCGGGCATCTGCAGGTTGGACGCGTCGTAGCTGGCCAGGTGACCGGCGCGCTGGTTGCCTTCGCGCATGGTCGACGTCATGGACGTGGACAGGCCCTCGGCGTTGGCCGAGGCGCTCGCCAGGCTCTGGGCCTCGGCCTCGCCAAACGCGCAGTCGGGGCGCTCGGCGGCACCGCGACCGGTCACGTCCAGATCCAGGTGACCGTACATGGCAAAAGCGACCGGACCCTGCGTGGTTTGGAAGTTCTTGGCCATGTCGGGGTAGAAGTAGTGCTTGCGGTAGAACATCGAGTGGCGCTGGATCTCGCAGTTGGTGGCAAGACCGGCCTTGACGATGCTCTCGATGGCGCGCTTGTTGGGCACCGGCAGGGCGCCGGGCAGGCCCAGGCACACCGGGCACACGTTGGCGTTGGGCTCGTCATCGTGGCTGAGCCTGCAGTTGCAGAACATCTTGGTATCGAGTGCGGTGAGCTCGGTATGGATCTCCAGGCCGATCACGGCCTCCCAATCCTGTAGGACCTCGGAAAGCTCCTTCATTACAGCTCGCCTCCCTTCCCGGCAAAATCGGGCGCGACGGAAAGCGCGGGCGCACCCGTGGCGGCATCGGCAAAGCCGCGCTCCAGGGCGCGGGCAAACGTGAGCAGCTGACGGTCCTTAAACGCCGGGCCCACCAGCTGGGCAGAAACGGGCAGCTGAGTATCCTCGCCCAGGCCCAGCGGCACCGAGATACCACCGTTGCCGCAAATGTTGAGCGAGATGGTGTACAGGTCCGAAAGGTACATCTGTGTGGGGTCGCTGATCTTGCCAAACTTAAAGGCCGTGCGCGGCGAGGCGGGCATGAGGATGGTGTCCACCTTGGCATACGCGGCGTCGTAGTCCTGCGTGATGAGCGTGCGGGCCTTTTGCGCGGCATAGTAATACTTGTCGTACACGCCCGAGCTCAGCAGGTAGGCGCCGAGCATCTGACGGCGCTTGGCCTCGGCGCCAAAGCCGTGGGCGCGCGAAAGCGAGCTCTGGTCGGACAAGTTGGCGCAGCCCTCCTCCTGATAGCCGTAGCGAATGCCGTCGAAACGGGCCAGGTTGGAGAATGCCTCGGCCGGGCCGATGACGTAGTAAGCGGCGATAGCGGCGTCCAGGTGCGGCAGGTCGACCTCGACCAGCTCGGCGCCCTGGTTCTGCAGCTCCTGGGCGGCGCGCTGAACAGCGGTCTTGACCTCGGGCGTCAGGCCCTCGGCCTCCATAAACGCGGGGATAATGCCCACGCGCTTGCCCTCGATACTGTCGTTGAGGTGCTCGGTAAAGTCGACGGCACAGTCCTGGCTGGTGCAATCGTACGGGTCGTGGCCCGCGCCGGTAAGCGCGTTCATGGCCAGCGCGACGTCCTCGACCGTGCGACCGAAGGGGCCCACCTGGTCGAGCGACGAGCCAAAGGCCACCACGCCATAGCGGCTCACGGCGCCATACGTGGGCTTAAAGCCCACCACGCCGCACAGCGACGCCGGCTGACGGATGGAGCCGCCGGTGTCCGAGCCCAGCGAAAGCGCGACCTCGCCCGCGGCGACGGCGGCAGCGGAGCCGCCCGAGGAGCCGCCGGGCACGCGCTCGGTATCCCAGGGGTTGTTGGTGCGATGGAAGGCCGAGCTCTCGGTAGAGCTACCAAAGGCGAACTCGTCCATGTTGGCCTTGCCCATGGGCAGGCAGCCGGCGTCGAGCATGCGCTGGACGCAAGTGGCGGTGTAGACGCTCTGATAATCCTCGAGCATGCGGGAAGCGCAGGTGGTGCGCGTGCCCACGAGGTTCATGTTGTCCTTGATGGCCAGCGGCACGCCCGCGAGCGGGGGCAGCGGCTTTCCGGCGGCACGGTCGGCATCCACGCGCGCGGCGGCCTCGAGCGCGAGCTCGGGCGACACCTGCAGGAATGCCTGGACCCCGCCCTCGCGCGCCTCGATGGCGGCAAGGGAGGCCTGAGCCACCTCGGTAGCGGTAAAGTCGCCGGCGGCAACGCCCGCGGCAATCTGGGCGGCGGTAAGGGAATCGAAGCTCTGAGCCATTACTCGCTCTCCCCCTCTCCCAAAATGGACGGCACGCGGAAGTAGCGGTCGCGCGCGCTGCCGGCGTTTTCGAGCGCGACGTCGAGCGGCAGGTCGCGCTCGGGCTCGCGCAGGTCGTCGCCCATCACGTTGGACAGGCTTCCGATGGGATGGAACGTGGGCTCCACGTCGGGCAAGTCATATTGCAAGACGGGCTCGAGCATCTGGACGGCGTCGTTCATGTAGGACGTCATCTGGGTGAGCTCGTCATCGGTCAGTGCGATCTTTGCGTACTCGGCGATGCCGCGCACGTCTTTCTCGCTGAGTGCCATAGGCGCTCCCTTCCGCATAACAGATAAACCGCTCTAGTATACAAGGCAACGCCGCTTGGAGCAGGTGCTTTACCCAAATGCAGCGAAAACGTAACGAGGGCTACGGGCTGGCAGGCAGCGGACTGGCGGTTCTGCAGCGAAACCGCACCGTCCATAGCGAAAACCGCCTCGTCCACAACGAGAACCGCACCGTCCATAGCGAAAACCGTCCCGCCCGCAACGAAGACCGTCGCGTCCGCAACGAAAACCATCACAACATTCGACGCTTTTCGTCAAAATCGAAATTTTCATCGAATGTTGTGATGGTTTGAAAGCCCCCGATCACCACAAAGGCACCTGTCCCCTTTGCGGCGGTTCTGAAGAATGTCTTATGCCGAGGCCTTGGCCTTGCGGCGCTTGCGGACCGCGTGGATCACGATGTCGAGCAGCAACAGCACAATGGCCACGACCACGATAAGCACGGCAAACTCGCGCTTGCCCCAGTGGCGGCCGGCCAGCGACTTTTGCTTGTCGACGTCCTTCTTGCTGTACTTGGTGCGTACGCAATGCACCAGCAGGCGATGGTCGTTCACGCCATAGGGCGTGCAGGTGACGAGCGTCACCTTGTCGGCGCCGGGCTCGATGGTCAGCGACTCCATCTCCTCGGGCAGCACCACCTCGGAGTCCACCATCTTGTAGGCGAGCGTCTTGTTCATGGTATGCAGCAGCACCAGGTCGCCGGGCTCCAGCGAATGGATGTCGTCGAACATGCTCAGGTTGCGCATGCCCGAGTGCGCAGTGAGCACGCAATGCGTCGATGTGCCGCCCACCGGCAGGCTCGTGCCCTCCAGGTGGCCGACGCCCGCCATAAGGACTTCCTCGCTCGTGCCGTGGTAGATGGGCATGCTCACGTCGATGGAGGGGATCTCGACCCAGCTCATCATGGGGTCGCGGTCAAAGATGAGCTGCTGAGCGTAGGGCTCGATCTGGTCGGCGGGAAGTTCGGTGGCCTCGCCCGCCAGCTGCTCGTTAAAGGAGCGAGCTTGGAGCAGGATGCGCTCGCGCTCCTCGGCAGACAGCGCGTCAACGGTGCTGGACACGGTGCTGATCTGGTTAAACACGCCCGAGGCTTCGAGCCGGTCCAAGATCCACGGCCAGGTCATAAGGCCCACGCCAATAAGGATGATGACGATGGTGATGAGCCGATCGGCCCAGCGCGGCAGTCGCTTGCGACGGCGCTTAGGTTTTGGTTGAGGTTTGGGCTGGGGGCTTGAGCCGCCGTTGGCCGCGGCGTTATTGCTCTTCATATGTTTGGCGCCCTGCACCATCGCCGGTCACTCCTCTATAGCTCAGGTTGTCTAAACAAATAATAGCCGATTAGCGAGTCCCGAGTGCCACCACTCGGACAATGGAATCGGGCTGCGTTACCCGCACAACGTAACCCCCGCTCAACCAATCAAGCCATATGTTGCTTTCATCGTCTCGAGTAGCTGCATCGTCGTTACGCCTGCAACCCCGATCTGCTTCAGATTGATGTCACTTGCCTCACAGTCTTTAACAAACGCAAGCATATCTTCCTTCAGCTCTTCGACCAGGCTGATGCCCGCCGACTCACCAAGCAGCTGAGCAAGCCTCAGCGCATCGCGTTTATGCTTTTTGACCTTCCTCGAGTCAACGTTCTCCCCAGCTTCCCTTCTAGCTTTTAGGTCGAGATACGCCTTCGCTTTGAACGGGACAATGTATTCCGTATCCAAGACCGAAACACCGTCTACGGTCCGAATTCCCTGAAGAAACAAGTTGTAATAAGCATCGTCCAATAAAATCGCCGAAAGACTGCTTATGTTTTCATCAACGTGAATTGGCGCCACCTCAACCCCCTCACGACCCTTTAGAAAGTCGGGGCACTTCGCGAAGAGCTCGATCATATGGGGATAACCCGGCCTCTTTGGTTCCGTAAACCGATAAAAACATGAGGCTTCGCTTTCACCCCAGCCACAGCGGTAGCCGCCATCACACACCAAGGTCCATATGGCTTCGGCCGTCTGAGGCAGCCGGTCATCGGCGACAATGACTACATCAAAATCGTGGGTCGCCCTAAACGAAAGTCCCGCCTCCGCGAGCAAAATGTCGCATGCTGTGCCGCCAATAAGCGCATACGACCCTGCAGCTTCCTGCATATGCTGCCGAAATTCTTGGAGACCTTCTACAGCGCTTCCTGCCATGGATATTCCTTTCCAAACATGCGATCGAGTTCAAGCTGAATTCGCTCATCGTCGATTGCCGCCAAAGATAGCGCAAGTGAAATGTCGTCGATACGGGAGGAGTCGGCAAACACGGGCGCATAGCGCCACACTTGGATCATCGTCGTTTCGCTGTCTGGCAGTTCCCCTTCTGCGACTTCAAGGTCACGCAGCCCACGCCATGCACTTCTTAAGACAGCCTTTTGCTCCATGCTCGGCGCAGCAAGCATCGAACGCGCAGCGAGCGCCGTCTCGCCAGCGTCAGTGAGACGGTCGATCCGTGGTGCCTTCCTTGCAAAAACAACCTTCGAGACAGGCGAGGAGAACTCTGCCATGTGCTCACTGAGCAGAAGATCCGCGGCCACGGGGAACACAATGACACGCCGTTCGCGCCGCTCGCGCCTTGCGAGCCCCCTGTCTACAAGCTCGGTTACGGCCTCACTCGCGCGGCTTGCCGAAATCCCAAGCGCACGACAAAGGTCATCGGGATGATATGACTCCTGCCCTGCTCCCCAGATTGCGGCAGCCTGCGCGTTGGATGACATCTTGGTCGCGCGATTATGAAACCGGACGTTGCCTCTCTCTGTGAAGGCAGCGCCCATAAATGGAAGAAAAGCCTGTCTACCGGGGCAAACAAAGGGGATCCCTTGTGCGACCAATGCTTTGCGCTGACGCGCATCGGCATCAGGAAACGAAACGACGACAGGAGCCTCCGCACGCAAGGCTAGCTGGCTATAGACTCTCTTAGCCTCGGGAAGCCCAACGCCAGTAGGCAAACTTGCAAGCAAAAAAGAAAAACCATTTGCGTCAACGGCGCGGACCTCAATCGACCGCAGATGCAGCGGCAAGCGTGCGGATCCAGGCCAAGTTTTAGCCTTGGCGGAGAGGCCCAGTGCTTCTTGTAAGTAGGCAAGCGCTTCGTTCATTTCCATCTTTTTCGCTTAGTTCCAGTTAATATTGGAATTATACATAATTTTAGGAAATAACGAGATTTCTATCAGGCATAGGCCCGTATTTGAGTTTTCAAAATATCTCGGATCAACAGAAAGATTCGGGATACAATGTTTATAGAAAACGACGCATCCCGCGTAAGTGTTAAGGAGCGCGGGCAGCCTAGTTTTCTAACGTGTTAAACGGCCGGGCTGCAACCCCGGCCGTTTTTATTTGCGCTTGCGGCGCAAACGCCGAGAACTGTCCGCACCGCGCGAGCGCCTACGGACCTTAAACCGAACCTCATACGAGTCAAAAAACGCGATGACGAACGTGCCCACCGCCGCGAGGGCAGCGAGCGCGTTAAGGAATTTCAGCATTTGGGGACCTCCGATCGAGTCGTCGGCCGCCCGCGCACGGGATGCGTCGCAAGGGTATTTTACCGCGAGCGCACGCACTTACAGCTGGTAAACGCAATATTTGCAAACATTTGTTCGATGGTTACACACACGATCCTTTGAGCAGCGGAGCCTGGCGGCATTGCCCGGTCAGGTAGAGGCCCGTATTTGCGTTTTCAAATTATCCCAGATCGCTGGGGCGATTCGGGATACAATAGCTACAGGAAACGACGACTCCCGCGTAAGTGATCGAAAGCGCGGGCGGCCTAGTTTTCTGGTTTTGTTAAATGCCCGGGCCTCTAACCCCGGGCATTCTTATTTGCGCTTGTTGCGGCGCAAATGCCTTCCACCGTCCGCACTGCGCGTGCGCCTACGGACCTTAAACCGAACTTCATACGAGTCAAGAAACGCGATGACGGATGAGTCCACATCGGACGGTGGAGGCTGCCTGTGTTATCCAAAAAGAACGGGGCAAACTCCAGTACGGAGTCTGCCCCGAAAAGAGAATGGCAAAGCAAGAACGTGGATGGACGAGAAAAGTGTCCGCAAGTCTCATGGTCATCACATCCCACCTGCCAAAAGGATGGGTGAGCGAGCGTTACTCTTGCTCGGACTCCTCGGCCTGCTTACGGCTGCGGATGAGGTGCGCCACGCCGATGCACAGCACCGCGCCGCCAGCAATCCAAGTAAAGGTCACGCCGTTGAGACCGGTCAGCGGGAGGTTGGAGCCCTTCTTATTCTCGACGGTAAGGGTGACGGTACCATCAGTCTGAGTATCGTCATTAAGGATAACGAGGTCGGAAGTCTCCGCCGTCCTGGTGACTGTCACGGTCTGTGCCTCTTCCTCGGTTTTATGAAGACTGTCTGCACTAGACGCCTGAGTCGAGATCGTGAAAGTGAAGTCCTTCAGCGAATTGTAGTTGCCGAGGGCAGTCTGCTCATGAACGGTGTAAGTACCGGCGTCAAGTCCCTTGATGTAAATTTCGCCATTTCCATCAGTGAAGAACTCATGCGGCGTTTCACCAAGGTTGCCATGTTCCTGAACGTATTTGTTCTTAGAAGCGCTGCCGTCCGCATTGTCATCAGGAACGGTAGCCTGGATGGTAAATCCGACATTCTGGAGCTTGTTCTTGCTTTCGTGATCTTGCTTGACGAGTTTGAGCGCATAGGTGTAGTCGCGAACAGTATCGGGCACGGACTCACCCCTGCCATTGCTCATGGGGTTGTTGGAGTAGATGAGCTTGACGGTATTCTCGTTACCCTCGCCGCCAACAGTAACCATCTCAGCCTTCGTGGGATCGAGCATGGCGGCATACTCGACGAAAATCTTCGTGTCCTTGGTGAGGTTGGACACGGCGGTCTTGAGGTCATCGAACTTAACGGTCAAGATTTGACCCGCGCCGTTTGCACCGCCCGTGACTTCGGGAGTGCATGCAGAAGTAATATCCACAGCGCTGTCGCGATTATTGCCAGCATATACCTTAATGGAGCCCTCTTTAACCGTCAGGCCAGCAGAAAGCTCATCATGAAACTCGTAGTAGTAGCTATCGAACGAGGCCACGTTTTCGGCAACGGTGCCGGTTAGCTGATATTGAACATTCTGACCAACCTGTGAGTCAGCCTTGTCGGCCCAATCGCTGTTGGGTTTGTCGTCCTTAATCTTCTTTGTAACCGTAGGAATGCCGGTCTTCTCGGTAACCTCAACAGCACTGCCGCCCACGACAGCGAAGATCGGCGACGTACCAGTCTGCTTTTTGCCGGAATGTTCATCCGCACTGCCGATAGAGCCAGCGTCAGTCAGGAAGAGATAGTAGCCAGGGCTCTCAAAAGAAACTGAGGTATCTGCGGCGAAAGCAGCGCTAGTAGCCCCCTTTGGCTTGGTAGGTACAGTGTTCTTGAGCAAGTCGGCAATCTTATCGAGCAAATCGCCATTGTTCACAACCCAAGAAGCGTTCTTGAGATTCGCAGCCATCCAGTCAGCAACATCCTGCGCGGTGGGATTTTCAGTGGGAATTTTCGGATTAGTGGAATCATAGTCAGTGCTGCCCTGAATAGCAGCAATGATGGCGTTCCGGGTGTCAAGTGTCACATCGGCGTTCCATTCGACATCAGAAACGACCTTGTTGCCTGAGTCAGTCCCATCAACCACCTTGGCTTTAAAAATCTGATAGGCAACAAACTGAGTCTTTTTTTCCGGATTCGCGGCGTCCGTGTTATTTTCATCTTGCTTGATCGTGATGCTATTGGTCGAACCCGCCGCATCATCAGCAAACGCCATGGTCACCGGGGCCATGACTCCACCGAAGCTCAGCGCTGCGGTGAGGCCGGCGGTTACTGCCAGGCGTGCGATGTTCTTGCTCATGCTCATCTTCTTTTCCTCTGCTTTCTGCTCGAATTCCATTTAATCTAAATCTGTCTGTCTGTGTCTTAGCATCTACTTCGCTACGTCTCGCCCCGCTCTCTGTGGGGCTGCCAGCTACTCTTTATGGCTGCCACCTCCCCGCTTGACCAGGAGCGCGACCACGATGAGCGCGGCTCCGGCGACCGCTGCGGCGGCCGCGGCGTACATTGCCATATCGCCAGTCGAGGGCATAAAGCCTCCGGTGATAGTGCTAGGGGGCGTGCCGGTGGGCGTGTTGATGAGCGACGCCTCCAGGCTGCCCGTCGACCCATCCGCGCTGTCGGCGCGTAGGGGCGACTCTGCTGTGATGGTGAGCTTGGGCTTGGCGGCGGCCACCTGGTCGACGTCCAGGCCCTCGGCCTTGACCGTCACGGAGCGCGTGCCCTCAAAGGCGGTGTAGCCCTTGGGCGCCTTGAGCTCGCGGACCTCCAGCTTGCCCGAATCCACGCCCGAGACGGTCACGCGGCCGTCCTCGCCCGTGGTGACGGTGGCCTTGCCCTCCGCATCCCACGTGCCGTCGGCCGACAGCGTGCGGCCGCGGTCGTCGGCGATGCTCAGGACCGCCCCGGCAAGCGGCTTGTCGCCGTCGCTGCCGCGCTTGGTGAGCGCGAGATCCCAGGTGTAGGCGCACGCGTCATCGCTCGGCGTGCGGGTAAAGCCGGCCTCGCCGGACTGGTCGGCAAAGGGAGAGCGCGGGTAGCGCAGGTAGACCTCGTTGGGGTTGCCCTTCGCGATGCCGTGGTTGCATGCGCTGTTGAGCGGTGC
>UROZ01000025.1 GCA_900549655.1 uncultured Collinsella sp. | reverse complement strand
GATACGGCGGTGCTGGAAGTCCATAAACTCTCATATGATAACAAACTGACGCGACGCGGCACCTACGATAGGAAAATCCTCGTCCTGCCGCATGCATCGACAGCGACCGGCAGACGCGTGCCGTCGCGCTCGACTAGGTAGCGCATCTGCCGACGGCGTTGGCAGTCACGACAATGGACCTGCCCCGTTGCATCGGTGGCACAGGTACCCTCGGCGGTCAGCAGGCAGTGCTCGCACACCATAAGCTCAGGGCGGTCGGCATCGACGGGGCCCAAGACGCCAGGGCGATCGGCGAGGCCGGCAACGCGCCCAGCGTCGTTGGCGACAAGCTCGGCAGGCAAGTACACCCGCCGTGCGCCAAGCCCGCGCAGCCAAGCAAGCGTGGTGCGATTCGCGCAGAACACCGGCGCTGCCACGTCAAACATCACGCCCAGCTCACGAGCCATCGCCACCTGCCCCAGGTTGCGACAGACCACGCGCCCGGCACGCCGCATCAGCGACCGAGTCCGCTCGGCATCGCCAGCGCGGCAGACCTCGTCGAGCACCACGGTCGCATCGGACAGATCGAGCTCGTCGTGCGGGTCGGCATCCATCAGCTGCCAGGCAAAAGCCACGCGGGTGGGAACCCCCTGCCCCGGCGACTCCATCAGCTCCCCCTTCGATGCATCGCCATCCACTGCATCGCCTTCAAACGGCAGAACCTCAACGATGCGCTCAATAGGTACGGCCGCGTCCGCCTCGACCCGCATACGCTCCAGCGCCGTCGCCGTCTGCTCCAGCACACCGGCGCTGCGAATCAGATAGACCTCGCAGCCCGTATCCACCTTGCGCTTGCAGTGAACGACAACGCGCTCCCCCGCCGCGGCATTCACCGGGCAGGGCACCTGAGGCCAGCGCTTGGGCACGTCGGGCCGCGCGTCGACGCCCGGATAAAACCGGATCTCGAGCGTATCGCCCGCAGCCACGGCGGCATCGAGCTCGACGGCCACCTCTTCATGGCCCACAGCCACCAAGCAGCCCACGCGGACGCCCTGGTTAATCGCGCGCTCAAAGCTCATGAGCTCGGCATCCGATCTCCCCCGCAGATACGCATCGGTGAACCCGCGGTTGAACGACCTACCCAGCTCACGCTCAAGCTCCGCCACGATATCGGGCTCCCACGCGCCGTCGCACACCATATCGAGCGCCCGGCGCCACACCCGCACTACGTTGAACACATAGTCGGGATTCTTCATGCGCCCCTCGATCTTGAGCGACGCCACGCCGGCGGCAACAAGCTCGGGCAGGTGTGCAATGCCCAGATAGTCGCGCGGGCACAGCAGGCGATCTCCCTCGACGGCGACAACGCTCTGCCCCGCCTCGTCCACTAGGTCGTACGCCAGACGGCACGGCTGTGTGCAGTCGCCGCGCATCGCCGAGCGCCCACGCCGCAGGGCCGAGAACTCGCACGCCCCCGAATAGCCGATGCAAATCGCACCGTGGCAGAATACCTCGATGGGCACGCCCGTGGCACATAGCGCCGCAATCTCGTCGACCGTCAGCTCGCGTGCCGTCGTCACGCGCTCGACCCCCAGCTCGTCGGCGGCAAGCCGCACGGCACCCTCGCTATGAGCGCCCGCCTGCGTGGACAGGTGAATCTCGACCCCGGGAATCGCCGCGCGCAGCGCGCAGGCCAACCCGGCATCGGCCACAATCAGAGCATCGGCGCCCAGCTCCAGTGCATGAGCTCCCAGCGCCACCGCGTCGGACAGCTCATCGTCAAACACGAACACGTTGAGCGTTACGTACACACGCACGCCATGAGCATGCGCCACGGCACAACCGCGCGCAAACTCGTCATCCGTAAAACCATGCGCGCTCACGCGGGCGTTAAAGCCGCCCAACCCCGCATAGATGGCATCGGCACCCGCGGCGATGGCCGCAAGCATCTGGTCGAGCCCGCCCGCCGGCGCCAGCAGCTCGGGCAGCGCCGCACCGGCAGCATCCAATCCAGTCTCGTATTGTCCGCTCGGCCCCATCGCCCGAATCGCCATCGGCAAACTCCTTACCAAGGTATGCATTCACTCTGAAAAATGCCGTCTTCCAGCATACACGAGGCCTCACGCGCCCCGTTTGGTTTATCGTGTAATAACTTATGTCCATCCTGCCCCGACGGCACATCCACCGTCCGGCACGACATACCTGGAGGTCAATATATGGGTCCTCGCCAACGACAGGGACGCAGCCGTTCAAAGACGCATGCTCTGCCCATAATCCTGCTCTCGTTTTTGGGCTTTTTGCTTATCGCGGGCGTGGCATTTGGCATCGGCATGGTCGGCAACGTCAACCGCTGGCTGTCCGATCTGCCCGACTACACCGACGCCAACGCGTATCTGGTGAGCGAGCCCACCGAGATCGTCGACTGCAACGGCAACAAGATCGCGAGCTTCTACACGCAAAACCGCAAGTCCATCACCAAGGACGAGGTCTCCCCCTACGTGCTGCAGGGCACCGTTGACGTCGAGGACGAGCGCTTCTACGAGCACGGCGGTATCGACCTGTGGGGTATCGCGCGTGCTGCGGTGGCAACCCTCGGCGGCGGGCACGAAGGCGCCTCGACTATCACCCAGCAGCTGGTGCGCAACACCATCCTGCAGGAGGAGCAGTTCGACTCGACCATCGAGCGTAAGGTGCGCGAGGCCTACATCGCCGTCAAGATGGAGGACATGTACTCCAAAGACGAGATCCTCATGATGTACCTCAACACCATCTATTACGGCCACGGCGCCTACGGCATCGAGGCCGCCGCCGAGACCTATCTGTCCAAGAGCGCCGCCGACCTCACCCTGAGCGAAGCCGCACTATTGATCGGCCTTCCCAACTCGCCCTCGCAGTACGACCCCACGGTCAACCCCGACCTGGCGCTGTCCCGTCGCAACAAGGTCCTCGACAACATGTTGCGCCTGGGCCACATTACGCAGGAGGAACACGATGCCGCACAGGCCGAGCCCATCACCCTCAACGTGACCGAGATTTCGGGCAGCGGCGTAGACGTATACTCGCAGCCCTACTTTGTCGCCTATGTTAAGCAGCTGCTGGAGCAGGAGTTCTCGACCGACGTGCTCTTTAAGGGCGGCCTGACCGTCAAGACCACCATCGACCCCACGATGCAGCAGGTGGCAGAGAATGCCGTTCGTGAGCAGCTCGACACGCTCTCGCTCGACGGCCTGGACATGGGCATGGTCGTCGTCGATCCCAAGACCGGCTACATCAAGTGCATGGTGGGCGGCTACGACTACAACGCCGACGAGAACCACGTAAACCATGCCACGGCCAAGCGTCCCGTCGGCTCCACCTTTAAGGCCTTTACGCTGGCAACTGCCATCCAAAACGGCATGAACCCCAACGTCACCCTCAACTGCAACTCGCCGCTCAAGGCCAAGGGCACCACGACCGAGGTCCAAAACTACGCCAAACATAGCTATGGCAACATCACGCTTAAGCAGGCAACGGCATACTCCTCCAACACCGGCTACATCCAGGTGGCGGAAGCCGTCGGCAACAGCAAGATCATCTCGCTCGTCAAAAAGCTCGGCATCGATCCTTCTAAGGACAATATCGAGGACGTTCCCGTCATGACTCTCGGCACCGGCTCCATCTCGCCGCTCGAGATGGCCGCGGCCTACGCGACGTTTGCCAACGGCGGCTACTATCGCCAGCCGATCGCCATCACCGAGATTGACTCTCGTACCGGTTCGGTGCTGTACCAGCACACCGACAATCC
Organism: uncultured Collinsella sp.; assembly: GCA_900549655.1. Classification (GTDB taxonomy): domain Bacteria; phylum Actinomycetota; class Coriobacteriia; order Coriobacteriales; family Coriobacteriaceae; genus Collinsella. The sequence goes on along the minus strand of UROZ01000025.1, from coordinate 16,288 downwards.
CTCACAGGTGCTTACCGAGGGCGAGGCCGCCGCGGTCACCGATGTTCTGTCCGGCGTCATGCAGGGCGGCGGTACGGGTGCTGCCGGTGCCCTGAGCGTCAACCAGCCCTATGCCGGCAAGACGGGCACCACCGACAACACCACCAACCTGTGGTTCTGCGGCTATACCCCGCAGCTGGCGTGCGCCCTGTGGACCGGCTATTCCGCGGGCGAGATTCCCATCCAAAAATACGGCACAGACCTGCTGGGCGACAGCACCAACCTGCCTGTCTTTAAGCGGTTTATGAACACCGTTCTGACCGGTACCGAGCGCGAGGAGTTTGCGACCGGAACGGCGCCCACATACAAGAACAACAGCGTCTGGAAGTTCTACGGCACCAACAACACCAAGAAGACGGAGAACGACGACAAGGACGAAGAGGAAGAGGAAGAGGAAACCACCACAACGACTACCACGACGACCACGACCACCGAGACCACGGGCGGCGACACCACCGGCGGCACCGGTACGACCGGTGGCTCGACGGGCGGCTCCACTGGTGGTTCGACCGGCGGCGATGGCGGCACGCCTACGCCTACGCCCACTCCCGACCCCTCGCCCACGCCTGACGATACGGTCGGCTAGAAATCATCCGGCCATAAGCAACAAGGCCCCCGAGCAGCTTATTGAACTGCCTCGGGGGCCTTTTTAGTTTAATGCGACCTGATGGGCGGTCTTTATACCGGCAGACAAAAAAAGGGGGTACCGACCAACGTCGATACCCCTTACAAGCCACTATGTCAGCGCGCACAGTGCCGAGCGCACGACCCGCACGCCTACTTGCGAGAATTGCTCAGCTTATTGATCAGCGCCTCAAGACGCTCGCCGTCCTCGGCCGTCTGGGCAATAACCAAAATCGTATCGTTGCCGGCAAGCGAGCCAAGCACATCGGGCAGCTCTGCCGCATCAACAGCGGCGGCGATGCCGGAAGCCGTGCCAGGCTGAGCCTTGATCATAACCAGATTATCGGTGCGCAGAACGCCCGTTACGAGCTCGGAAACCATACGCTGCAGGTGCAGGTCCTCTGCCAGAACATAGATGCCCTCAGGGAGCTTACGCAGCCCCATATCGGCAATATCGCGAGAGACAGTCGCCTGCGTGCAATCAAAGCCCATAGCGCGGAGCTCATCGACCAGCACGCGCTGCGTGCGGACGTCCTTATTGCGCACAATATCTCTAATGGCATCCTGGCGCCCATTGCGTTTTTTAGCCATACAAACCCTCTCTCCAAAAGATGGCGGAGACAATCAATCAGTGATTGAATAGTTTAACGCTATTTGAAGGCTTTTGTGTATAAGAACGCATTTCGAAACAATTCTATGCAAGTTTGTTTCGAAATGAGCCGTTTAGGCGGTTTTTGCGCCCGTCCGGTTAAGAAAAGCTGCCAGATGCGTACACATCACGCATCGCGCGGGCTTGGCGCTGGCAATCGGCCCAAACAACAGACCGAGCCCCCGATGGTTATCCTTGAGCGCGGCGACCATTTGACGGGTTCGAGGTGCCTCGAGCATATCACGCATGCGGGCGGAACGCTCGATTGACGACACCCCATGCGGGCTCAGACACAAATTCTCGATGCAGGCGACCAGTCCGGCAAAGTAGAACTTTTGGCTTGCCAGCTTGAGCCGACCACCGCTATCTGCTTCCGAGAGTGAGTCAGCAAGCTCGTCGAGCGCTCGGGTGTCATCGGATACCTTGGCATACATGGTGGGATCAAAGGCATCCGTAAGCTTAGGTGCCGCCGAGTGGAAACAAGCATCGCCGCAGCCGGACACGCATCGTGCCTGCGAAAGCGCATAAGCCATAAACTCAACCGTACGGTACGCCTTGCCGCGCGACAGGCATGCCTCAAACAGCGGACGGCTATACATCGCGCCAGAGGTCTGAGCGACTAGGCCGCCCAAAATCAACTGGGGCAGCCCAGTCACCATAGAAGACTCGTCTTCTATGGCAATAGAGGCAGCATCCAAGACGCGCGAATGACGCTCGCGATGCGCATCGTATCGATCGAGCGACACCGAGGGGAACACCATGTCTGCCGCAGTATCGCACGCGATATCGACCATCTTGGAAAGGGCCTGCGGAGCAAACCACTCATCGGCGTTCATGGCGATGATTTGAGAGCCGCGCGAGGCATCAAAACCGGCACGAAGACAAGCGCCGCGCTTCGCGTCCTCGACGTCAATCAAATCAATATGGATGTCCCTATCGGCAGCAACCTGAAGCGAATGGCGCGCACCGGGCGCAGCATCGCGGCAGACAACGACAATCTGCAAATCGTAGAGGTCTTGGTTCTGGATACTCTCGAGCGCACGCATCGCATAGCTGGGCGAACCTTCTACCACAAGGATCACCGAAAGTCGCGGATGCGAGCCACGTCGAACCAAGTTATCCGTCCTCTCGACAGCAATGAATCAAACCGTGGTTCATGGTACACCCCATAAATAAAAGCAATGAGACACCGGTTGCACTGCACGCCAAGAACAGATGTTGCACACGCGCAGCCCACAGATGACAGATGCCGACGAACGGCGCGTCAAGCCCTCCCCTAGTCGAGCACGACAAGCTCGGCGGGATCGTAATCCACGCCCATAAACGTAAGGCCGCAGGCAGGAGCCGTGGGGCCCGCAGCGGTACGATCGCAAGCATCGATGACCTCGCGCATCCACTCGGGTTTACGGCGATGCATGCCAATCTCGACAAGCGTGCCAACGATCGTGCGGACCATCGAATGCAGAAACGCATTGCCCTCGATGGTAAACGTCAGGATGTCCTCGCCAAACGCAACCTCATGGCCAAACTCGGCGCGCATTACGCAGCGGTGCGTAGGTTTGCCCACGGCAGAGGCAACCTTGCAAAAGCTTTTAAAGTCCTGCTCGCCCAAAAGCGCAGGGCAGGCGGCCGCCATCGCATCGACGTCGAGGGGATAGCGATGCCACCACACAGCACCGCGTGACAGCACGGGCCGCGCATCACGATCGGCAATGCGATAGGTGTAAGTGCGAGAGCGCGCGTCAAAGCGCGCAGAAAAGCCCTTACGAGCCTTGTAGACCTCGTTGATGGCGATATCTTTGGGCAGAAGGGCATCCATAGCCCGCAGCCACCTACGGCGCGTAAGGGCGAGCTCAGCGTTCGTTACGGGCACGCTGATGTACTGAGCCACGGCATGCACGCCGGCATCGGTACGACCTGCGCACGTCAGATCGATCGGACGGCGAAGCAGCGTCTCGATGGCTCGACGCAGCTCACCCGCAACCGTCGTCTGTCCCGGCTGCTCGGCAAATCCGCTATACGACGAGCCATCATAGGCCACGCGAAATACGAGCGTGGCGTCAAGCTCGGAAATCGAATTGAAATCAGACGGCGCAGTCATGGGCGCTCCCAACAAACAAGTAACGGTATCGCGACAAAAAAAGAGGGGTACGCGAACGTACCCCTCGAATATAGCCTATGCAGACGGAATGTCTACTCAGCGGTCTCCTCAGCAGGAGCCTCCTCGGCAGCGGTCTCCTCGACAGCCTCAACCTTCTTGGGAGCAGCGGCCTTCTTGGGGGCCGGAGCAGCCTTCTTGGCCTTAGGCGTGCAAGGCTCGGTGACGAGCTCCATGATAACGATAGGAGCGTTGTCGCCCTTACGGTTACCGAGCTTCATGATGCGGGTGTAACCGCCGTTGCGGTCCTGCCACATGCCCTGGGCAGCCTTGTCGAAGATCTCGGCAACGAGCTGCTTATCGCCGAGCTTGGCGATGGCCAGACGACGAGAGTGCAGGTCGCCCTTCTTGGCCCAGGTGATGATCGGATCGACGACCGAACGCAGCGCCTTAGCGCGGGTCTCGGTGGTCTTGATGCGGTCGTTCTCGAAGAGGGCCTTAGCAAGGCTCTTCTTCATGGCCTTGGTGTGGCTCGCATCGGTGCCGAGCTTCAGGCCCTTCTTAACGTTGTGACGCATGGTCTAGTTTCTCCTCAAATATGCGAAGCATTAAGCCTTCAGGCTCAGGCCCATGGACTCAAGCTTGTCCTTCACTTCCTCGATCGACTTAACACCGAAGTTACGGATGTTGAGCAGATCGTTCTCCGAGAACTCAACGAGCTGACGGACCGAGTGAATGCTGGCGCGCTTAAGGCAGTTGTAGGAACGGACGGAAAGGTCCAGATCCTCGATCTGCTTGTCCAGCTCGGCGTTGTCGTTGGTGACCTCGGGAGCGAAGATCGAAGCCTCCTCCTCGACCTCGGGGGTCTCGGCAAGGTTCATAAAGGCGGCCATATGCTGGTTGATGATATTGGCAGCCTGGACCACGGCGTCGCGCGGGGCGATGGAACCGTTGGTCTCGATCTCGAGGACAAGGCGGTCGTAGTCGGTGTGCTGACCGACACGGCAAGCCTCAACGAGCTTGGCGCAACGGGACACCGGCGAGTACAGCGAGTCGACGTGGATCACACCGATGGGATCGTTGTCGCGCTTGTTAGCCTCGCCAGAGACATAGCCGCGGCCATAGCCGATGCGCATGCTCATGGTGAGATGGCCACCCTCGGTGAGCGTAGCAATGTGCTGCTCGGGGTTGACCAACTCAAACTCGGACGGAATAAAGAAGTCCGCACCGGTGACCTCGCAGGGGCCGTCAACCGAGATGGTGGCGGTCGCCTCGTCGGTCGTGCCGAGAGCCCTGAAGACAAGACCCTTGACATTCAGGACGATGTCGGTGACATCCTCGACCATGTTAGGGATGGTCATGAACTCGTGCTGCGCGCCATCGATCTGAATAGCCTCGACGGCTGCACCCTCGAGCGAGGACAGAAGAACGCGACGAAGGGAGTTACCCAGCGTATCGCCGTAGCCACGCTCGAGCGGCTCGACGGAGACACGAGCAGACGTCTCGTTGATCTCTTCGACCTGAACCTGAGGCCTAATGAATTCTGACATGTATTACCTCCAGCCTCAGCAGCCCGGATGGACTACTTAGAGTAGAGCTCGACGATGAGCTGCTCGTTGATATCACCGCTGATCTGCTCACGCGTCGGCAGAGCGAGCACGTTACCAGACAGCTTCTCGATATCGACCTCGAGCCAGCCAGGGACCTCAAAGCGCTCGGAGGAAATCAGAGCCTCCTTGATGGGGAGGAGGTCACGGAACTTCTCGCCGACAGCGACGACGTCGCCGGCCTTGACGCGGTAAGACGGGATGTCCACGCGCTTGCCGTTCACGGTGAAGTGACCGTGACGGACGGACTGACGAGCCTCTTTGCGGGTGCGGGCAAAGCCAAGACGGAAGACGACGTTGTCGAGGCGAGACTCAAGGATGATCATGAGGTTCTCACCGGTGACGCCGTTCATCTTACGGGCCTTGTTGAAGTAGCCGTGGAACTGCTTCTCCAGAACGCCATAGATGAACTTGACCTTCTGCTTCTCGCGCAGCTGCATGCCGTACTCAGATTCCTTGCGACGGCGCTTGGGCTGACGGATAGATTCCTTCTTGCTGCTGTAACCGAGCTCAGCGGGATCGATCCCGAGCTGACGGCAGCGCTTAAGAACAGGAGTCCTGTCGATTGCCATATTGATACGATCCTTTCAGTTACACGCGGCGACGCTTCTTGGGGCGGCAGCCGTTGTGCGGAATGGGGGTCTTGTCCTGGATGCTCGAGACCTCGAGGCCAGCAGCCTGGAGGGAGCGGATGGCGGTCTCACGACCGGAGCCGGGGCCCTTGACGAAGACGGAAACCTTCTTCATACCGTGCTCCATGGCCTGCTTGGCAGCAGCCTCGGCAGCCATCTGGGCAGCGAACGGCGTGGACTTACGGGAGCCCTTGAAGCCCACCTGGCCAGCCGACTTCCAGGAAATGACGTTGCCCTGGGGATCGGTGATCGAAACGATCGTGTTGTTGAACGTAGAACGAATGTGAGCCTGGCCCACGGAAATGTTCTTACGGTCCGCGCGCTTCAGACGGGCAGCGCGAACGTTCTTCTTAGCAGTAGCCATCTATCTAGCGCTCCTTATTTCTTCTTCTTAGCACCGATCTGACGCTTCGGGCCCTTGCGGGTACGAGCGTTAGTGTGGGTGCGCTGGCCGCGGACCGGGAGGCCCTTGCGGTGACGAAGGCCGCGGTTGCAGCCGATGTCCATAAGGCGCTTGACGTTCTGGTTGCGCTCACGGCGGAGGTCGCCCTCAACCATGATCTGGTTCTTGTCGATATAATCGCGGATGGCGTTAACCTCATCCTCGGTGAGGTCCTTAACGCGCGTATCCACGTTAACGTTGCACTCGACGCAAATCTTCGTCGCAGTGGTGCGGCCGATGCCGTAAATGTAGGTCAGACCGATCTCAACGCGCTTCTCACGCGGGAGGTCGACACCATTAATACGGGCCAACGTAGTCTCCTCTCTTAACCCTGACGCTGCTTATGACGGGGGTTCTCGCAAATGACGAGGACCTTGCCATGGCGCCTAATGATTTTGCACTTATCGCACATCTTCTTGACCGAAGGACGTACCTTCATCGTTCTTCCTTTCGGTAGCGCTCAAACTACTTCCCTACTATCTACTCGCCCAGCCGCAGGCGTTTAAAACTATGGCTGGTCTTCACACACAATCCGACCGTAGGTTGAGCTAAGCCTGCAGTCGGAAATGGAGTGCGTGTATACGTGCCGCTATTTGTAGCGATAGGTGATGCGGCCGCGGGTCAGGTCGTACGGGGAAAGCTCCACGACAACCCTGTCACCGGGGAGAATACGGATGTAATTCATTCGGATCTTGCCAGAAATGTTGCACAGAACCGAATGACCGTTCTCGAGCTCGACCTTAAACATGGCGTTGGGCAACGGTTCCTTTACCGTACCCTCGAGCTCAATTGCGTCTTCCTTCTTCACAAGCAATCATCTTTCTCTAGAAAACGACAGCGATTGAGTATTCTACAACACGTATGCACGCATCGTAATAACTTCGTAATGGCTCCACAACTAAGTGGAACTTGTTACATTTCTCCGCCTTGGAGCGAACACCAAGCACCTTGCGCATCCGTGGTGAGAATCACCGGACCGTCATTGGTAATGGCGACGGTGTTCTCGTAGTGCGCGGCGGGCAGGTGGTCGTTGGTCGTAACAATCCAACCGTCGGAGCCCGTGCTCACATGGTTGGAACCCATCGTAACCATCGGCTCGATGGCAATGACCATGCCGGCCTGGAGGCGAACGCCCCTCCCCTTCTTTCCATAGTTAGGAACGTTGGGGTCCTCGTGCATCACGCGGCCAATGCCATGGCCCACATAATCACGAAGCACGCCGTAACCGTGAGACTCGGCGAGGGACTGAACGGCATAACCGACGTCCCCGATATGGTTACCGGGAACAGCCTGCTCGATGGCAGCCTTAAGGCAATCGCGCGTGACCTCGCACAAAGCCTTGGTTTCGGGCGTGGGGGTGCCGACGAAAAACGTCCAAGCGTTATCGCCGACCCAACCGTCGACAACGGCTCCCGTATCGATGGAGATGATATCGCCATCGCGCAGGATCATGTCGGGGTTGGGAATACCATGGACCACGGCATCGTTGATCGATGCGCAAATGGTCCCCGGGAACCCGCCGTAACCCTTAAAGGCAGGGGTGCCGCCATGCATGCGGATAATCTGCTCCGCGAGCTGATCGAGCTCAAAAGTCGAAACGCCGGGGCGCACCATGGCTCCAACGTGGCGGAGCGCCATCTTAGATAGCGCTCCTGCCTTCTTCATCTGCTCGATTTGCGTTGCAGACTTAATCTTGATCATAGACCGAGAGCCTCTTTGACATCCCCGTACACGGTCTCGCGAGCCTGGTCACCGTTGACCGACTTGAGCAGACCCTGGCCACGATAGTAGTCGACGAGCGGGCTCGTGGACTTCTCGTAGACGTCGAGACGGTTCTTGATGGTCTCGGGCTTGTCGTCGTCGCGCTGATACATCTCGCCACCGCACTTGGGGCAGGTGGCATCGGCAGCAGTGCCGGTGTAACCGCAGGCGCGGCAGGTGCGACGCGAAGACAGACGATCGATAATGACCTCGGGGGCCACATCGACCAGAAGGGCGCAATCGATCTCGCGACCCATGGCGGAGAGCTCGGAATCGAGCGTCACAGCCTGGGCGGTGTTGCGCGGGAAGCCGTCGAGGATGAAGCCCTGCTGGGCGTCATCGGCGGCAAGGCGCTCCTTGACAAGGTCGATCACGAGCTGGTCGGGAACGAGCTCGCCAGCGTCCATGTACTTCTTAGCCTGAATACCAAGCTCGGTGCCACCCTTGACGGCAGCACGCAGCAGGTCGCCCGTGGAAATATGGGCGACGCCAAACTCGGCGACGAGCTCCTGTGCGACGGTGCCCTTACCGGCACCCGGAGCTCCGAGCAATACGAGGTTCATGAGCAATCCTCCTCTAGCCTATTTAAAGAATCCATCGTAATCATACATCTTGATCTGGCCTTCGAGCTTATCGACCGTGTCGAGCACGACGCCGACCATGATGAGGATGGACGTGCCGCCAAATGCCTGGATCAGATGGTTACCCGTGAAGGAGAAGATGATCGAAGGCACGATGGCGATGAGCGCCAAAAAGACAGCGCTAGGAAGCGTGATCTTGTTGAGCGCGTTCTTGATGTAGGCCGCGGTAGCCCTACCCGGACGGACGCCCGGAATAAAGCCGCCCTGCTTCTTAAGGTTATCGGCCGTGTCATCGGGGTTGAACACCATGGAGGTGTAGAAGTACGCGAAGAACACGATGAGGACAACGTTAAGCACCCAGTTGAGCCAACCGGTCGAAAGCGCGGAGGCAACTGCCTGAATCCAGCCGATGCCGGGGAAGAACACGGCAATCTGAGCGGGGAAGTACAGCAGCGCCGAAGCGAAGATGATCGGCACGACACCCGCGGTGTTGACCTTGATGGGCAGGTAGGTGGTCTGGCCACCCATCATGCGACGGCCCACGACGCGTTTGGCGTAGGAGACCGGGATGCGGCGCTGGCCGCGCTCAAGGAAAACAATCAGCGGGATAACCAGCAAAATGATGGCGCAGATGATCACCATGGTGATGATGCCACCGGCGTTGCCCTCGGTGCTGGAGAAGATAGCCTGCGGCAGGCCGGCCATGATGTTCGCAAAGATGATCAGCGACATGCCATTGCCGATACCGCGCTGGGTGATGAGCTCACCAATCCACATGATCAGCATGGCGCCCGCAGTGAGCGTGCCGACGATCATGAGGTCGAAGATGATCTCGGGAGCGCCGGCGCCATTGAAGCTGATGCCGAAGCTCTTAAAGAGGAAGAGGTAACCCACGGAGTTGAGGATTGCCAGAGCCAGGGTGAGGTAACGCGAATACTGCGTGATCTTGGTCTGACCGACCTCGCCCTCGCGGGCAAGCTCATGCAGGGAAGGCACAACGGCCTGGAGCATCTGGAGGATGATCGAGCTGGTGATGTAAGGCATGATGCCCAGCGAAAACACCGACACATAGCTCAACGCGCCGCCAGAGAAAAGATTCAGGAGGGCCATAGCACCTGCGGCGACCGAATTGTTATCGGTCGAGAAAAGGCCCAGCATCCCCTGGAAGGGAATGCCGGGCACAGGAACGTGCGCACCAATGCGGTACACGACGAGCATAGCTATGGTAAAAAGAATCTTTTCGCGCAATTCTTTGATGCGGAAAGCATTCTTAAGACCATTTAGCACGGCAGCTCGACCTTTCCGCCGGCGGCCTCGATCTTGGCCTGCGCAGAAGCGCTGACCTTGTCGACCTTGACCGTGAACTTCTTGGTGAGCTCACCATTGCCGAGCACCTTGACGGGCTCGAACTCGCTCTTGGTGATGCGAGCGGCCTTAAGAGCGGCACCGTCGATCACAGCGCCGTCCTCGAACTTACGCTCGAGACGCTCAACGTTAACGGCGGTGTACTCGATACGACGGGGGTTGCGGAAGCCCGGAAGCTTGGGCAGGCGCATAGCCAGCGGAGTCTGGCCACCCTCGAAGCCGGCACCCTTGGTGCCGCCAGAGCGGGAACCCTGGCCCTTCTGGCCGCGGCCAGAAGTGGTGCCGTGACCCGAAGAATTGCCACGGCCGACGCGCTTGCGGTTCTTGGTGGAACCGGGCGCGGGAGTAAGATCGTGAAGCTGCATTTGCTACTCCTCTACAATCTCGACAAGGTGCTTGACCTTGAAGATCATGCCGCGGACGGACTCGTTGTCAGCAATCTCGCGAACCTCGCGGATCCTGTGGAGACCGAGGGCACGGACAGTACGGACCTGGTCCTGCTTGCAACCATTGGTGCTGCGGACCTGCTTGATCTTGATGGTGTCAGCCATGCTTAGTTCTCCTTACCGACGAACATCTCGGAGACCGTCAGGCCACGGCGAGCCGCGACGTCCTCAGGGCTGGAGAGCTCCTTGAGGCCCTCGACGGCAGCCTTGATGATGTTGAGGCCGTTGTCGGTACCGAGGGACTTGGACAGGACGTTCTTGATGCCAGCAAGCTCAAAGAGGGGACGCACAGCGCCGCCGGCGATAACGCCGGTACCCTCGACAGCGGGCTTGATGATGATGCGGCCGGCACCAAAGTGGCCGAGAACCTCGTGCGGGATGGTGCCCTGCTCGGTCACCGGCACGTGGAACATGTTCTTCTTGGCATCGAGAGACGCCTTGGAGATGGCCATGGGCACCTCAGCGGACTTGCCCATGCCAACGCCGACGTTGCCCTTGCCGTCGCCAACGACGACGAGAGCGACGAGGCTCATGCGACGACCACCCTTGACGGTCTTCGACACGCGGTTGATGTAAACGACGCGCTCCTCGAACTCGGAGGCCTCGCGCTGCTGCTTCTGATTACGAGCCATGTGCTACATACCTCCTAGAACTCGAGACCGGCGGCACGAGCACCGTCGGCGAGGGCCTTGACGCGGCCATGGTAGATACGGCCACCGCGATCGAAGGCGACCTTGGTGATGCCGGCCTCGATGGCGCGCTTGCCAACGAGCTGACCGACCTTCTCCGCAGCCTCCTTGTTCGAGGTGTGGGTGCCCTTGAACTCGGCCTCGAGGGTCGAGGCAGAGACGAGCGTCAGGCTGGAGCCCTTGCTGTCGTCGATGATCTGGGCATAGATGTTGGCGTTAGTACGGGTCACGCGAAGACGCGGACGCTCGGAGGTACCCGAGACCTTGCCGCGAACACGACGCTGACGACGCTTGAGGCCTTCCAGCTTCGCCTTATGCTTGTTCATACGTAAACTCCTAAAAAGGTTGATCTTGCCAGCACCTGACGGGGTGCTGGTCTTATGCGAGTGAGTCGGTTACGACTACTTGGCGGCCTTACCCAGCTTGCGGCGGATGTGCTCGCCAACGTAGTGGATACCCTTGCCCTTGTAAGGCTCGGGAGGACGATGGCCGCGGATCTCAGCGGCAATCTGACCCACCTGCTGCTTGTTGATACCCTTGACGTTCACGTGGGTGTTGTCGGGAACCTCGAAGGTGATGCCCTCGGGAGCCTCGACGATCACGGGGTGCGAGAAGCCCAGGGAGAACTCGAGGTTCTTGCCCTTCTGCTGCACGCGGTAACCGACGCCGGCGAGCTCGAGCTTCTTCTCGAAGCCCTCGGAAACGCCAACAACCATGTTGTGGATGAGGGCGCGGGTGAGGCCGTGGCGGGCACGGGTCTCACGCTCGTCGTCGGGACGGGAAACGGTGAGGACGTTGTCCTCGACGTTGATAGCGAGCTTCTCAAAGACATCGAGCTCGAGCTGGCCCTTGGGGCCCTTGACGACAACGTTGTTGCCGTTGACTGCCACTTCGACTCCGGCGGGAATCTGGACAGGCTTATTACCGATACGAGACACGGTGATCTCCTTTCCTTCTACCTACCGAGCGAATTACCAGACGTAAGCGATGATCTCGCCGCCGACGTTGTGCTTGCGAGCATCGCGGTCGGTCATGACGCCATGGCTGGTGGAAATAATGGCGGTACCAAGGCCACCGCGGACGCGGGGCATGTCGGCAACGCCGGTGTACTTACGCAGGCCCGGCTTGGAAATGCGGCGGATGCCGTTGATGACCTTAGCCTTCTTGGGACCATACTTAAGCGTGATGTGCAGAGTCTTCTGGGGAACGGTGTCCTCGACATCGTAGCCCTCGATGTAGCCCTCCTCGTGCAAAACACGAGCGATCTCGACGAGCTTCTTGCTGCTCGGCATGGAGACCGTGGCCTTGTTCACAGAGTTAGCGTTACGGATGCGCGTAAGCATATCTGCGATCGGGTCTGTAAGGTTCATACAGATTCTCCTTCGTTCTTGATGAACACGTGCTCTTGGTTCTTCGCCGCCCTTAACGGCAAAGCCTTTTTAGCGCGTTTTCCCTGTTCCAAACTGATGCTTGAAACGCTGGTAGTGACTTACCAGCTGGCCTTCTTAACGCCGGGAAGCTCGCCCTTGAGTGCAAGCTCGCGGAAGCAGACACGGCACAGGCCGAACTTGCGGTACACAGAGTGCGGACGGCCGCAGCGCTGGCAGCGCGTGTACTCACGAGTAGAGAACTTCTGCTTGCGATTGCACTTGACGATCATCGATGTCTTAGCCACTTATATCCTCCTCACATAGAGTATTGTTCGCCCCAAGCGCCGCCCCCTTGTGGGAACGGCGCTTATAGGGCAGGTGAACCTATTTCTTGAACGGGAAACCGAAGGCGTCCAGAAGGGCCTTGGCCTCCTCATCGGTATTGGCGGTGGTCACGAAAGTGATGTCCATACCGCGCTGGTGATCGACGGAGTCGAAGTCGATCTCGGGGAAGATGAGCTGCTCGGTGACGCCCATGGAGAAGTTGCCACGGCCGTCGAAGCTCTTGGCGGAGATGCCGCGGAAGTCGCGGATACGGGGGATCGCGACGGAGGTCAGACGATCGAAGAACTCCCACATACGGTCGCCACGCAGGGTAACCTTGCAGCCGATCGGCATACCAGCGCGCAGGCGGAAGGTAGCGATGGACTTACGGGCACGGGTGATCATCGGCTGCTGTCCGGTGATGGCGCGCAGGTCGCGCACGGCACCGTCGATGGCCTTGGAATCGGTAGCGGCCTCGCCGACACCCATGTTCACGACGATCTTCTCAAACTTGGGGATCATCATGACGTTCTCGTACTGGAACTTGTCCTGAAGCTGCTGCTTGACCTCGTTGTTGTACTTGGTCTTCAGACGCGGCACATACTTCTCTTCTGCCATTGTTCACTCCTTCTTGGGGTTTTAAGCACGGGGCGTGGCCACGATGGGTTGTCCTCGTGCCTCCTGGCTGCATCCGCGCCGCTCATGGCATTTTGCGGTTTGGACTCGACGCAGCAGGAGCCGACAAAACAATCGGTACTATACGCGCATTGGGTGCGTATTTCCAGAAAAACCTCGTCTGCCTGCACAACTCCACAACTCCCCCGCACAAATGGGTCCCAACAAGCAGTTGCGGTGAAATAGGGACTGTTTGGCGGCTTAATAGGCTTAAACAGTCCGTATTTCACCGCAACTTAATTGGTGGGGATGCGATTAGCGCTTGCGGGGGACGAGTTTGGTGCGGCGCAGGTGGATCATCTCGGCGGCGATGGAGATAGCGATCTCCTCGGGATCCTCTGCCTTGATGGCAACGCCGATCGGCAGGTGCAGCTCGTCGATCTGGTCCTGCGTAAAGCCTTCCTGCTCCAGGCGGGCACGCACAAAGGCCGTCTTGCGGCGCGAGCCCAGACAGCCCAGGTAGGCAGGCTTGGCGCGCATGGCCTGAATCACCACGTCGATATCGGACTTGTGGCCTGCTGTGGCCACAACCACCAAGTCGCGCGGACCGATGGGACACAGCTCGCTCAGGTTCTTGTAATCGACCAAGCGACGATCGTAGACACCGGGCACCCATTCGGGCGTCAACGTGCTGGGGCGGTCGTCGCACGCCACGACGGCAAAGCCCGCCGCCGTGAGCACCCGCGCCGTCGCGGCGCCCACGTGGCCACAGCCAAAGATATAGGTCAGGCCCTCGGGGCAGAGCGTCTCGATGTGCGCGGGAGGAATCTCGGAGGCGGCGTTAGTGTAGGTGACGTTACTCCCCTCCTCCACCAGTGAAAGCCCGGGGCAGCCCGCAATGGTATGGCGCGATGCCTCGCCATGGTACTCGGCCACATCGCCCTCGAGCGCGCTCGCGATAAACGGCTCAAAGTCGATGACGAAGTCGCCGATGCGCCGATAGACCAAGACGTCGGCAATTTCCTGGAACAACGGTGCCTGGGTCGCATCCAGATGCAGATAGCACAGGCAGATGGCTCCGCCGCAGATCATGCCGGTATCGGAGTTCTCGCCGCCCATGGTGTAGCGGACCAGACGCGACTGTCCCGCGCTCAGGAGTTCGCGCGCCTCATCCAGCGCAAAGAGCTCAATCTTGCCGCCGCCGATAGTGCCCGCCTGGCTGCCGTCGGCAAAGACGGCCATCCAGGCGCCCACGCCGCGCGGCGACGACCCCGCCGTGCCGGCCACGACCACGAGCTCGCACGTCTCGCCAGCACGCAGGGCGGCAAGCGCCGCATTCACAACATCGAGCTTTTCCATTGCCGCCTTCTATCCTCTAAAGACATCGGTGAGCATGGCGAGCGCCTCGAGCACGCCGCCGCCGACCGACGTCGCCTTGTCCGAAATGTAGTTGATATAGCTGGCATCGCCGCGCGGATCGACATCGGCGCATTTAAAGCCCTCAGTCACCTGCACGCCGTTCGCCAAAAGCCCGCGCAGACAGCCATCGATCTGCGTGCGTATGGGCGTATCGCCCGCGTAGCCAATCACGTCTCCGGCGCTCACGATGTCGCCGATCGCGCGGTCGGACCGAAACACGCCGGCGGCGGGGCTGTGGATAACGCGCTCTCTGCCATAGCCAGCGATAATGCCCGGCACGCCCGTGTTGGGTTGGGGCGAACCCTGGGTAATGACACGGCCCAGGAAATGCCCGCGCATGGTTTCGACCACGGCGTCGCAGTCAACCGGCGCGGTGAAGCCCGGTCCCACGGCAATAACGGCAGGCGCCATGTCGCGCGTGGTACCCAGGTTGCGCTTGGCCAGAATCGCGTCGACCACAGCCGCGGGTTTAAGCTCATCGAGCATCTTGGCCTGAGGGTCCACCACCACGGCGACATCCCCCGCTTGGGTAATCTCGAGCGCCTCAGCCGGCGTCTGCGCCAAGCGGGCGCGAATGCCCTCGACCTCGACCTCGCCCAAGCGAATGGCCTCGCAAAAACTGATTGTGCGACGGATGCACGTGGGAACCGCGATATCGGCCATGACGACCGACACGCCGGCGCGCACCAAACGGGCAGCGACACCCGTGGCGATATCGCCGGCGCCGCGAACATAAACGAGCATTCCCGGGGCACCTCCCTGTGCTACGGTTTGAGCAGAGCAAAAAGCGGTTCGACCGCTACTCTGATGATTATTTATTATCACAGTATTATACGGCGGTGAACAGATGGAAACGGTTAGCGGCAATCTTGCCTCGGCGCTCAAGATCGAGCCGGGCATTACCGCGATTATCGGCAGCGGTGGCAAGTCGACCTTGCTGAAGGCGCTGGGTCTCGAGCTCATGCGCGCCGGCGGCAGGGTGCTTCTCTGTACCACCACGCACATGTTTCCCGTCGCCGGCGTGCCATGGGACGGGTCGAGCCGTCGCTTGGACGCCGTGCCTTGGAAGCCGGGGGCCCTGCATGTTCCCGGCTGCACCTGCGAGGCATGCGCGGGCATGAGCCGCGGAGGCATCTGCCAGGCGGGTGTTTTGGACCCGGAGACGGGCAAGCTCTCCTCCCCTGCCGAGCCGCTCGACCAGCTGGCACAGCGCTTTGACTACGTGTTGGCCGAGGCGGACGGCAGCAAGCGGCTCCCGCTCAAGGCGCACGCCGCCTGGGAGCCGGTGATTCCCTCTGGCACGGCAAACGTTGTCTGGGTCGTCGGCGCCTCGGGACTGGGCAAACCCGTCGCCGAGGTTGCCCACCGCCCCGAGCTCTTTTGCGAGCGTTGCGGCTGCGAGCTCACCGACACTGCCACCCCAGAGCGCGTCGCCCAGGTGCTCAATGCCGAGCTGCGGATGCTGAACCTCAACAATGCCCGCATCATGCTCAACCAAGTCGACACGCTCAGCGACCCCACGATGGCCGACCGCTTCGAGGCAGCTCTCGACCGCCCCGTCGTCGCCAGCAGCCTCAAGTAGCCGGCCCCATCTCCTCAGTTGCGGTGAAATACGGACTGTTTGGCC
>UROZ01000024.1 GCA_900549655.1 uncultured Collinsella sp. | reverse complement strand
AATAGGGACTGTTTTGCGACTTTAGCTACATAAACAGTCCCTATTTCACCGCAACTTAGGTGGGGCTAGCGGGTGGGGTGCCAGACGTGGAGGGCGCCGGCAAGGATGTCGACCTCGATGCGCGAGGCGACGATGGGCTCGCCGTCGGCCTGGATGGGATAGTTGGGCTCCTCAAAGGTGAGCTCGACATGGTGGCAGCGGCGCATGCGAACCGGCGGCAACTTGGTATGGTGGCCGTCCTTGGCCGAAAGAAACATAGGCAGGGCAACCGCGCGAGGGACGGGGCCGCAGGCGTAGCAGACGTCGAGTATGCCGTCGCAGGGGTCGGCATCGGGGCAGATGCGATAGCCCGAGCCATAGGTGGGTCCCAGCTGGATGGCCATGATAATCGCCCGCACGCGCTCGGCGGGTGCGCCATCAAAGCTGATGGTCATGGGGTAATTGCGATAGCGTAGGCCAAACTGCTCAAGTCCCGAAAGAGTGTAGAGCGGCGCGCCGGTGAGGCTCGTCTTTTTGCGTAGCTCGGTGGTGCCAAGGCCGATGGCGGCATCGATGCCGACCGAAAGCGTCTGGTCGTAGTACTCAACGGTAGCCTCGCCGCTGCCGCTTGTGGGGTTCCATAAGCGAATGCGCCCGATGTCCTGACGCTGCAGCTCGCAGGTGAGCAGCGCGCCAAAATCCTTACCGGAGAAATCGTCGATGCCGAGCGTTTGGGCAAAATCGTTGCCGGAGCCCACGGGTAGGATGGCAAGAGCGGGGCGGGTGTCCTCCTCTTGCGTCATAAGCCCGTTGACGACCTCGTGGATCACGCCGTCGCCGCCGAGTGCGATAACGGTGCGATAGTCCGTTGCCTGGGCGGCCAGCTCCTTGGCGTGTCCCATGCGCTCGGTTAGCATCAGGTCAAACTGGGATGCGCGTGCAGTCATGTCCAAAAAGCGTTGCAGGCGCTCGGCAACTTCGCGCGCCGCACCCGACTGGGCGGCTGGGTTGGCGATGATGAGCGTGAGGCCAAAATCAGTTGCGTGCATGGGGCGACTCCCGGCGTATGACGTGACGGTGCGGTCGCGCTCAGGTCGAATTGCCCCCGATTGTGGCTGCACGTCGAATACTTACGTCTACTCTATCAGGTCGTTGTGGCGCTCGATAGCATCCGCTACCGTACCGCCCTCATCCACAATAAGCGAACGGCGCTTGGGCGAGATGATGCGCTGGGCGGGGTACACGCCGCGGTGTCCGGCGGTTAGGTAGCTGATAAAGGCCACGATGACAAAGAACCCGGCTGCCGTGCCGTGGAACAGGTCGATGGCCATCATACAGGTGGTGATAGGCACGTTAAGGCCGGCGCAGAACACGCCGAGCATGCCCAGCGCTGCTAGAAAGCTGGGATCGATTCCGACGAGGCAACCGATCCAGCCGCCGAGCGCCGCACCGATACCAAACAGGGGCGTGACCTCGCCGCCTTGGAAGCCGGCGCCCAGGGTGAGCGCTGTGACGACCAACTTGATGACTGCGTCCGCCAGGGTGGTGTTGCCGGCAAATCCGGCGCCGGAAAGCCACGTGGAAAGGCCGGCGTAGCCCCAGGCGTCGAGGAGGGCATAGGCGGCCAAAACCACGAGTGCACCTATGAGTGCGCGAATAAGATAATTGGTGATAAAGCGACCGTACAGGCTCTTGACAGTTCGAACCGACCAAGCAAAGAGGCGTGCCGTCAGACCGAAGATAATGGCGCTGATAACAACGATGACAACCGTCCGTGGTGTCATGTTGGGAACGCTGGCGATAACATTCGCCTCGTACTCGGTACCTAGGGCGAGTGATGTAAAGTAGCCGGTAAATGAGGCGACCAGGCAGTAGATGCCCGCCGTGTAGTCGATCTTGCCGATAAAGCACATCTCCATGCCAAAGAAAGCCCCGGCAAGGGGCGAGCCGAATACGGCGCCAAAGGCCGACGAGATGCCGGCGAGCATGAGGTCGTGGTGGTCATGCTTTTTGAGGTGGGCGAGGCTCGAGATGTTGCTGGCGATGGTGCCGCCAATCTGCACCGCGGCTCCCTCGCGACCGGCCGATCCGCCCGTTAGGTGCGTGAGCGTGGAGCAGACGAAGGTGAGGACGGCCATGCGCATATGGATGAGGCGTGTGCCCAGAGCGGAGTCGATGACCAGGTTGTTGCCACGCTTGGCGGCAAGACCGTGGTTTTTGTACACCCATGCGGTGGCAACGCCCACAACGGGAAGCAGCGCGTAAATCCACGCATGGTGCTCGCGATAGTCGGTCGCGATATTCAACGAGGCCAAAAACGCCCAAGCGGCAACGCCCATGGCGAGCGAGACGATGACGACGAGTACGAGCAACTTAGCGCTCGCAAGTAGGTTGCGGGCGTTGCGGCGCGTGTCGGCAGCCAAGAGATGCTCGGAGCGGGTAAGTTGATGCCTGCCTGCCGTGATGACGTCATTAAGGGAGAAAAAGCCGCCGTCGTCGAGCGGCTGGGAATGATCCTGCGCTTTGTTTGCGCTTTCGGGTTTGTCGTTATGAGCCATACGTTCCTCTTTTAGGTTGCAACGCAAGCATTATAAAACGCGGTAAACGCGACGAGCCGGTGGGTTGGTTTCCATTCTGTTTCGCGGCCTGCAACCGACAGGTGTATTTGCGGGTACAGGCCGAGTCGCGGTCGTGCGTCGGGGGATTATACTGAGACAAGCATAAAGAATCGGCGCCCCTGTTGTGCGCCGTGGCATTAAGAGGTGCATATGGCAGAGAAACTCATTCCGCTGGAGGACGCGCAGTCGATTGTCCTGTCGCACGTTGCTCCGACCGATCTCGTCGAGATTCCCGTGTGGCAGGCGGCTGGTTTTCCCTTGGCCGAGGACGCGGTGGCCGATATCGACATCTCGCCGTTTGCCAACAGCGCTATGGACGGATATGCCGTGCGCTCGGCGGACTTGGTGCAGACATCTGGCGAGGCGCCGGTGACGCTCGACGTTATCGGACACGAGGCCGCGGGCCATGTGTTTGAGGGCGCAATCGGTGCGGGCGAGGCGGTCCGCATCATGACAGGCGCGCCGGTGCCCGAGGGTGCCGATGCCGTGGTGAAGTACGAGATCGTCGACGTACTCGATGGCGATGGCAACGAGGGCTCGCACGTTCGCTTCTCGGCGCCTGCCAAGGTAGGGGAGAACGTTCGCTCGGCTGCCGAGGAGGCCCATGCCGGCGATGTTGTGATGCACGCCGGCGAGGTCGTGGCTCCGGCCGGCGCCGGTTTGCTGGCAAGCGCCGGATACGCGAGCGTGAAGGTGCACGCTGCCCCGCGCGTGGGCATCATCTCGCTGGGCACGGAACTGGTCGCACCGAGTAGGGTACCGGCACGCGGTCAGATTCGCGATTCCAACTCCTCGGCGCTGATGGCCGAGGCGCTCGATGCCGGCGCCGAGCCCGTGTTCTACGGCATTGCGCCCGATGATGAGCAGGCGATTGCCGATCTGGTGCATCGCGCCGTGCAGGAGTGCGATTTTGTCATTACGAGCGGTGGCGCCTCGGCGGGCGATTACGACTATGTGACGGCGCTGGTCAAGCGCGAGGGCGAGGTTCTGTTCGATCGGATCTCGATGCGTCCCGGCAAGGCCATTACGTTTGGCTTGCTCGGGGGTAAGCCTTACCTGGGGCTTTCAGGCAATCCGGCCGCGGCGTATGTGGGCTTTGAGATGCTCGCTCGTCCGGCGATCCACAAGATGCGCGGCTTTGCCGAGGGTGCGCGTCCCGTGCAGCAGGCGATATTGACGCACTGCGTGAAGAAGCGCCAGGACCGACGCTTCTTCGATCGCGCCACGGTTTTGCGCGACCCCGAGACCGGTGAGCTGTTGGTGACCGAGGCCAAGACGCAGAATTCGGCGCTGCTCGGCACGATGCAGCGGGCCAACTGCCTGCTGCGTATTGACGAAGGACCGTGCGAGCTCAAGGAGGGAGATGTCGTGGACGTCGTGCGTGTCGACCTGCCTGAGGGAACGGTGCTATAGGAGGATCGCTATGGAGTTGAAGATTTCGATTGTGACGTGCTCGGATACGCGCGATCTTGCCCAGGACGAGGCTGGAGCCGCACTCGAGGAACTTATCGAGGCGCGGGGCTGGACGGTCGCCTCACATGTGGTCGTGCGCGACGACGTCAGCGAGATTGGTGATGCCATTGTGGAAGCCGCCGATGAGTGCCACGCCAATGTTGTGCTCACCTGCGGCGGCACGGGGCTTTCGATGCGCGATGTGACGCCCGAGGCGACGCGTGCCGTCTGCGACCGCGATGTGCCGGGTATTGCAGAGGCGATTCGCGCGTACTCGATGACCAAGACGCGCCGCGCCATGCTCTCGCGCGCTATTTGCATGCAACGAGGTCATACGCTTGTCGTAAACTTTCCCGGTTCTACGAAGGCCGCCCGCGAAAGCTGGGAGGCCATAGCGGACCAGCTGGAGCACGCGGCTCAGATGACAGCGGGCGGCGGACATACCAACTAAGCGGTTTACCTGCGGCGGGGCGACCTGAACGGCTGCTCCGCTTTTGTTTTCCACCGAAGCGACGCCGAGGTGCACAGTAACTCGAAACTATATACTCTGGTGAGAATAATTTCTCACTATCATTATTCGCGCAAAAGTATAATCTGATTGCAGATTAAAGCCCGCGGTGGGGTACCCGGGCACAAGGTCCGAAAGGGTTGAATATGTTCGATATGGTTTCTCGCCGCGGATTCGTCTCGCTTTCTGCTGTCGTCGCTGCCGGCCTTGGTCTTGCCGGCTGCTCGGGCAGCAAGACGTCAGAGCCGGCCGGATCCGATGCCGGCTCCGCCAAGGCCTCTTCCAAGAAGGAAACCGTCGAGCTGCAGGTCTTTGCCGCCAACTCGCTCGAGAAGGCCCTGCCCGAGGTCCAGGAGCTCTACACCGACCAGACCGGTACCACGTTTGCCGACACGCAGTTTAAGGCCTCCGGCGACCTCGTCGAGCAGATGCGCGCCGGTGCCACGGTCGACGTGCTCATCACCGCTTCCAAGGGCACCATGGATGACGCTGAGACCGCCGAACTCGTCGACGCCGATACGCGTGAGGACATGTTCGTCAACGACCTCGTGATCATTCGCGCCGAGGGCTCCGACACCAAGGTCGAGGCCATCGCCGACGTCGCGAATCTGGACGGCAAGATCGCCATTGGCGACGCCAAGACCGTCCCCGCCGGCAAGTACGCCAACCAGGCGCTGGCTTCCGTGGGGTTCTATACCGGTACCGAGGGCGACGACGGCGAGTATGCTCCCGAGATTGCCGACAAGGTCGCACTGGCCGATAAGGTGGGCACCGCCGCCGCCTATGTCTCTACGGGCGACTGCGTAGCCGGTTTTGTCTACAGCTCCGATATCTTCCGCTACGACGGCATCGAGGAGGCCTTCGTGTGCCCCGAGGATTCGCACAAGCCCATCGTGTACCCGGGTGCCGTTGCCGAGAGCTCCGAGCATGCCGACGAAGCCAAGGCGTTCATCGACTTTTGCCTGTCCAACAAGAAGGCTCAGAAGATTTGGGCTAAGTACGGCTTTGAGCTTTCCGCGTAGTGCGGCTTGGCGCGATAATTCCATCGTTTTGTGTTTCACTCCGTCCTTGTATTCGCTTGGAGCTTTTCGTGCTTAATAGATTCCGCATGCTTGTCGCCTGTGCTTTGACCTTCGCGCTTTGCTGGGTGCCGGGATTTGCGTTTGCTGGGGATGCTGAGGACGGGGCCCAGGTTGCTGCGACCGCTCATGGGCTTTCCTATGGGATCGAGGGTTTTGAGCGGTTGGCCAAGGGGACCGCTCGTGCCATGGAGGGCCAGCCTGAGGGCTACCGGTTTCCCGTTGACGAGGACGTGGACCTTGTAGTGGCGCCTGCTGCCGATCGCGTTGTGGTGTGGATATCGCCCAAGGCGATCGAGAAGTATGGATTTGATCCGCAGGACAATGAGTGCGTATCGGGTCTCAAGGCCCTCGTCTGTGAGCTCGACAGCGCAAACTGCATGGGAGGTGCGCAGCTAGGGGACGTGGATCTTCCTTGGTATGTCACGGCGGAAACAACGTTTGATGCCGGCGGGTATACCTATGGCTTTGACGAGCGCAGTGCGGATGGGGACCGTTATGTGGTGATCTCATCGGCCTCGGGTGATGCCAAGGGCGGCGCGCGTTGGCTTGATAGCGCTCAAATGGTAGAGGCATCGTCTGTCGTGTTGCGGGATGAGCAGGGGCCTTTGACCTCTCTGGCCTCCTTTTTGGGCGACATCGACTATCGCCCGCTTTGGGTGTCCATTAAAACGAGCGGCCTTGCCCTGCTGATCTCCTTTGCGCTGGGCCTGTTCGCCGCGTGGAAGACTATGGGTACCTCGAGCCGCATCAAGGGCCTGCTCGATTCGGTCTTTACGATTCCTATGGTGCTGCCGCCCACGGTCTGCGGCTTTCTGCTCCTCATGCTGTTTGGCCGCTCGACCGGGGTGGGCCAGTGGCTTATCGCGCACGGCGTCTCGATCGTCTTTACGTGGCCGGCGGCGGTTATCTCTGCCGTGGTGGTGTCGTTCCCACTCGTCTATCGTACGGCACTTGGCGCCTTTGAGAGCCTCGACACGCAGATGCTCGATGCGGCGCGCACGCTGGGATGGTCCGAGCGTCGCATCTTTACCAGGCTTATGATGCCGCTTGGCTGGCCCTCGATTGCCGCCGGCACGGTGCTCGCCTTCGCGCGTGCCATGGGTGAGTTTGGCTGCACCTTGTTCTTTGCGGGCAACTACGCCGGCATTACGCAGACCATCCCCATCGCCATCTACTTTGAGTGGATGGGCGGCAACACGTCGGTGGCGCTCTTTTGGGTCGTTGTCGTAATCATGTTCAGTTTCCTGGTCATTCTGTTCATCAATATGTACACCGCGCATTCGCAAAAGTATCGCGAGCGGGGCCTTTCCCGTGCGGAGCGCAAGCAGGTCAAGCAGCTGGGCGGCCTGACCGATTCGCTCGACCCTGTCGGCGGCGATGCCTTGCGTATCGATCGCGAGGCACTGGCCGAGCTCATGCGCGATGATGCCGCATTACAGGGAGGTCGATAGGCCATGTCGCTCGTTCTGGATATTAAGAAACGTTATCCCGGGTTTGTGCTCGACATGCAGCTTGAGGCCGGCGAGGAGCGCGTGGCCTTGCTCGGTGCCTCCGGATGTGGCAAGAGCTGCACGCTGCGCTGCATTGCCGGCGTGGAGACGCCCGACGAGGGCAAGATCGTCGTCAACGGCGTGACCTTTTTTGACTCGGCGGCGGGCATCAACCTGTCGCCCCAGGAGCGCAAATGCGCCCTGCTGTTCCAAAACTATCAGCTGTTTCCCAACATGACGGTGGCCGATAACGTATGCGCCGGTGTAAAGGATGCTGGCGACGCCGCCGCGCGCAAAAAGCTCGCCGAGCGCTATCTGGGCATTTTCGGTCTGGCCGATTTTGTCGATCGCTACCCCGCGCGACTCTCGGGCGGGCAGCAGCAACGCGTGGCGCTTGCCCGTATGGTGGCGGCGCATCCGGGCATTTTTATGTTCGACGAGCCCATGAGCGCGCTCGATGCGTATCTCAAGAGCGCGCTTGAGCAAAACATGCTCGACCTGTTCGACGTCTGCAACCGTACCGTGCTCTACGTGAGCCACGACATCGACGAAGCGTGCCGCCTGTGCCAGCGCATCTGCGTGATGCACGACGGGCATGTTGAGGAGATCGGCTCCATCGAGGACGTGGTCCGTCGTCCGCAGACGCTGGCGGCACTGCGCCTGACGGGCTGCAAGAATACGAGCCGCGCGCGCAAGATCGGCGACGAAGAAGTTGAGGCCCTCGACTGGGGCATGACCTTTAATGTGGGCCGTGAGGTTCGAGATGACGTGGCGTACCTCGGTATTCGTGCGAGCTACTTCCATGTTGACAATCGCGCGGAGCGGGGCCGTAACAGCTACGATTTGCACGTGGCCCGTGTGAGCGATTCGCGCTTTGAGCGGCTGGTGCTGCTGGACGTGCCGCGCGTCGATGCGTCCACGCGTCTGCAGTGGAAGGTCAACAAGGTGGGCGTGCCTGTAGAGGAGTTGCCGCAGGCGGGGGAGACCTTGCGCATGCATTTTGATGCGAGCAGGATTCATCTGGTTTGTCGGTAGGGTAGAGGGCGGGCCGTCGAGGATTCTCGGCAGCCCGCAGTTTCGTTCCCTACCGTTCGCCGAATGTAGAATGGTAATTAATTATCAAGCAAGATAATAATTTATTAAAAGGCAACGGGTGCCTTTGTCGTACGAATGTCAACGGTGTTCGCATGGTCGATAACCGTTGATATAGTTGACCTCAACTTGTAAAGGAGGGTGCGCACATGCCGCAGACGACATACATTCGCCGCGTTGCCGCGCGTGCCCTATACATGGCTCGGAGCCGCATATGAGCAGGTATGTTCACGGCTCCGGGAGAGACGACGCACAGCTAAATAATCGACCGCAAAGCAGGTTCCCTAAAATTCCGGGTTTGAGCACGGCCGGGCAATCGCCGTCCGTCGTGCATCGATACCGTTGTTATCCGTTTTTGGTTCGAGAGGGGAACCGTTATGGCTGAAGAATTCGATTTCCATCCGATGTGGGAGAGCCTCGGCATGAACCTTGCCGACCACGACATGCTGCTGGGCGCCGTGGGCCAGATGTACGGCTATATGTTCCTGACGCAGAACAACCGCCCCAAGTCCACGTCCTACCTGGACTTTGTGGCCACCAACATCCACAGCGGCCGTATTAAGGAGATGCTCGACAAGAAGGAGGCCGGCGAGGCCACCAAGATCGTGGGCTCGTTCTGCGTCTATGTGCCCGAGGAGATTGTGCTCGCCTGCGACGGCATTCCCGTGGGCCTGTGCTCGGGTGCCGACTGGGCGACCGACAAGGTCGAGGAGCATCTGCCGCGCAACACCTGCCCGCTCATCAAGAGCTTTGCCGGCTTTAAGCTGGGCGAGGTCTGCCCCTACATTGAGTCGAGTGACTTGGTGGTAGGTGAGAACACCTGCGATGGCAAGAAGAAGGCCTATGAGTTTTTTGCCACGCAAAAGAACATGTACGTCATGGATATTCCCAACGTGCACGACGAGTCGACGCTCGTGACCTGGAAGGCCGAGGTCAAGAAGCTCGCCGCCAAGATCGAGGAAGAGTGCGGCGCCAAGATTACGCCTGAGCGTCTGAAGGTCGCCATCCACTCCGTCAATGAGAAGCGTCGCGCCCTGCAGCGCCTCGCTGCCACGCGCGCTGCCGACCCTGCGCCCATCAGCGGTCTCGACAGCCTGCTGACCGTCCAGGCCGCCTTTATGGACGACACGCCGCGTCTGACCGAAGCCATTAACGATATGGCGGCTGAGTGCGAGCAGCGTGTCGAGGCCGGCGAGGGCGTGGCGCCCAAGGGGACCAAGCGCATCCTGTACACCGGTACGCCCATGGCCGTGCCCAACTGGAAGCTGTTCAATCTCATCGAGAAGGCCGGCGGCGTCGTGGTGGGCGAGGAGTCCTGCACGGGCTCGCGCTACTACAAGGACCTGGTCGACGAGTCCGGCGAGACGGTCGACGAGATGCTCGACGCCATCGCCGAGCGCTACTTTAAGATCAACTGCGCTGTCTTTACGCCCAACGACCAGCGTATGAAGGACATTGTCCAGATGGCCAAGGACCTGCATGCAGACGGTATCGTCGACGTGGCCCTGCAGTTCTGCACGCTCTACGAGATGGAGTCGTTTGCCGTGGAGAAGGCTGCCGAGGAGGCCGGCATTCCGTTTATGCACATCACGACCGACTACGCCGGCGAGGATGCAGGCCAGCTACAAACCAGGATTGAGGCTTTCTTGGAAACCATTTAGGGCTATCCGTCCCGGCGGCTTTCCCGGACACCCGATCTTGCCGTTCAAACCGTCGCTTGCGTGTCAAAGTACGCGGCGCTCCTCTTTCACGGCAACCTCGGGCACCTGGGAAAGCCGTTTCCTTGGTTGACTAAAAGGTTTGTTAAGGAGTTATATGTCGGAAAATATTGAGCAGCCATTGCCGTCCACGTTTGAGGAGTTCAACGAGCAGCGCAAGGCGGCGTTTATTCGCGTCAAGGATTACAAACAGGCCGGCAATCGCCTGGTCGGCTTTTTGTGCAGCTATACGCCGCTCGAGATTATCGACGCCGCGGGCGCTGCAAGTGTGGCCTTGTGCGGCACGTCCGATGAGGTGATTCCCGAGGCCGAGAAGGTGCTGCCGGCAAACCTCTGCCCGCTCATCAAGTCGACCTACGGCTTTGCCTACTCGCAAAAGTGTCCGTTTACGTACTTTAGCGACATGATCATCGGCGAGACCACCTGCGACGGCAAAAAGAAGATGTACGAGCTGCTCAACGAGCTCAAGCGCACGCACATTCTGCATCTTCCGCAGGGTCGCGATCGTGCCTACGAGCGTGAAAGCTGGTACGAGGAGTGCCGCCTGCTCAAGGAGGAGCTCGAGAACTTCTACGGTATTACGATTACTGATGACGACCTGCGCGCTGCGGTTCGTCGTCGCAACCGCCTGCGTGCGGCCCAGCTCGACATGTTTGCGCTGCAGGCCAACCAGCCGGCGGCCATGAGCGGCGTCGACCTGATGAGCACTATGTTTGCCGGTACGTTCAGCTTTGATATCGAGGCCTATACGCAGCAGCTGGAGCAAAAGGTTGTCAAGCTACGAGAGGCCTACGACGCGGGCGAGCGCCCGGTCGCGGCGGATGCCAAGCGCATCCTGATCACCGGCTGCCCGGTGGGCGGCGTGATCAACAAGATCGGTCGCACCATCGAGTCCAACGGCGGTGTGGTCGTGTGCATGGACGACTGCTCGGGCGAGCGCACGGCGGCCATGATGATCGACCCGGAGGCTCCCGACATCCTGCGCGCCATCGCCGACCGCTACCTGGATATCAGCTGCTCGGTCATGACGCCCAACGACGGCCGTATGGAAAATACGCTGGCCATGTGCGAGAAGTACCATGTCGATGGCGTGGTAGAGAGCGTGCTACAGGCCTGCCACACCTTCAACGTTGAGAGCGCGCGCATGCAGGGGGCTGTCGAGGGTGTGGGTATTCCGTATATGAAGATCGAGACCGACTACAGCAACGGTGACATGGGCCAGATCGAGACTCGCATCGCCGCCTTCATCGAAACCCTCTAGCTTCCTCAGGCACCGGATCTTGCTCCTCAAACCGTCGCTTGCGTACCCAAAGTACGCTGCGCTCCTCTTTCGGGGCAATCTCCGGCACCTGAGAAACCTAGAGCTAAGGCGCCTGAACGCGCAGCTGTCTTTGATGTTTAGATTGGGAGAGAACCATGATAGGGATCGGGATCGATATCGGGTCTACGGCGGCTAAGGCTGCTGTGGTCGACGGGGAGGGTTCGGTGGCGTGGACGTGCGTGCAGCCAACCGGGTTCTCCTCGGTCGATGCTTCCGAGCGGCTGCGCGAGGCGCTGGCAGCGGCCGGCTATGACGTGGCAGCCGACGATGTGCGTGTGGTCGCGACCGGCTACGGTCGTGTCGCCGTGCCCTATGCGCACAAGGCCGTGACCGAGATCACTTGCCACGGTACCGGTGCCGTGCGCCTGTTTGGCGATCACGGCACGGTGATTGACGTAGGCGGCCAGGACACCAAGGTCATTCAGCTTAAAAGTGGCCGCGTGGCCAAGTTTGCCATGAACGACAAGTGCGCCGCCGGCACGGGGCGCTTTTTGGAGATCATGGCCGATCGCCTAGGCATTTCCCAGCAGCAGATGGCTGACCTGGCGCGTTCCGGCGAGCCCACCAAGATCAGCAGCATGTGCACGGTGTTTGCCGAAAGCGAGGTTATCAGCCTGATCGGTCGCGGTGAGCCGCGCGAGAACATTGCGCGTGGCGTGATCGACAGCGTGGTCTCGCGCGTGGCGACCATGGCCGGGCAGGCCGCGGGCGCCCCGTACTACCTGACCGGTGGCCTGTGCGAGAACGCCTTCGTGGTGGAGCGGTTGGGCGAGCTGCTGGGGTCGCCGGTGACCACCTCGCCCCAGGCTCGCTTTGCCGGAGCGATCGGCGCGGCTGTCCGCGCCGCCGCCTTGGCCTAGGGGCGTACCGCGACATGCGCATCCTCAATATCTCGGCGCAAAAACCAGATAGCACCGGCAGCGGCACCTACCTTGCCGCGCTCGTGCGCGAGCAGATCGAGACGGGGCATCGCGCCGCCGTGCTTTGCGGCGCGGCACCGGGTGATACCCAAGGCGAGCTGGACCGGTGTGCTGCCGTGTTTACCGTGCCGTTCGAGTCGCCCGAGCTGCCGTTTCCCATCTGCGGTATGTCCGATGTCATGCCCTATCCCTCCACACGCTATCGTGACCTGACGCCTTCGATGCTCAAGGCATTTGAGCGGGCATTTGCTGCTGCAATCGATCGGGCTGTGGCTGAGTTTCGGCCCGATCTGGTGCTCTGCCATCACCTGTATCTGGTGACCGCATTGGCGCGCGAGTGCGTCCGGGGCGTGCCGGTTGTTGCCGTGTGCCATTCGACCGACCTGCGCCAGCTGCGTTCGCATGCGCTCGAGCGTGATCGCATCGTAAGTGCGGTTCGTCGGCTCGATGCCGTCTTTGCGCTCCATGCTGAGCAGGCTGAGCAGATTGGCCTGGTGTGCGGCGTCGATGCCGATCGCATCCACGTGATTGGGACGGGCTACGACCATCGCGTTTTCTGCCGCGACGCAAGCGTGGCGAGGCAGTCGGGATCGCTTGTGTACGTGGGCAAGATTTGCTTTAAAAAGGGCGTCGAGTCGCTGGTTCGAGCCATGTCATTGCCGATTGACGATGGCGTCCGCCCATCTGGCTTGGTACTTGTGGGCGGCCGCGGGGACGATGCCGAGTACGTGCGTATCGAGCGCTTGGCCGCGGCCTCGGATGTGCCGGTGACGCTGGCGGGCCGCCTGGATAGCGATGAGCTCGTGCGTGCCTACCGCAGTTCCGACGTCTTTGTGCTGCCTTCGTTTTACGAGGGTCTGCCGCTCGTGACGATCGAGGCCCTCGCGTGCGGCTGCAAAGTTGTGGCGACCGATTTGCCCGGCGTTCGTCCCTGGATGGAGGCGATGCTTCCCGGTGCTCCCGTGACGTGGGTGGCGTCGCCGCGTATGACGGATGTCGACACGCCCGTGGCGGCCGACCTTCCGTTGTTTGAGCGCGCACTGGCAGATGCTATCGCGCAGGCGCTTGCGGCTCCGCCTTCGACGTTCGAGCCGTCGGCGGTCTCTTGGGAAGCGTGCCTGGGGCGTATACTTAAAGTCGTTGATTTGTTGGAAGGGGGTTCGTATGGCTAAGGACACCATGAGGCTCACGTCCATGACGGCCGCGAGCGGTTGAGCCGCTAAGTTGGCCCCCGGAGCCCTCGCCCAGGTCCTGGGCGATTTACCCAATGTGCATAACGACAACTTGCTCGTGGGGTTCGATACCTCCGACGATGCGAGCGTCTTCCGCGTAGGGGAGAACCTTGGCCTCGTGCAGTCCATCGACTTCTTCCCGCCGATGGTCGACGACCCGTTCCTGTTTGGCCAGATCGCCGCGGCCAACTCGCTGTCGGACATCTACGCCATGGGCGGGCGGCCGAGCCATGCCATGAACTTGCTGTGCATCCCGAGCTGCCTGGGCGTTGAGGTTGCCGGTCAGATTCTGGCGGGCGGCGCCGACAAGTGTGTCGAGGCGGGTTGCTCCATCGCGGGCGGCCACACCATCAACGACGACGAGCCCAAGTACGGTCTGTCTGTGAGCGGCTTTGTCGCACTTGACCGTATGCTCGCCAACAGCGGTGCGTGCGTGGGCGATGTCCTACTGCTGACCAAGGCGATCGGCTCGGGCATCATCACCACGGCCATTAAGGGCGAGCTCATCGAGCAGGACGAGGCCGCAGCCATGATCGACTCGATGCGCACCCTCAACGAGGCCCCGATCCGTCTGGCCGAGGGACTCGAGCTTCACGGCTGCACCGACATTACGGGCTTTGGCCTGATCGGGCATGCGTGCGAGATGGCCGAGGGTTCGGGCGTGCAGATTGTACTTGCGTCGGGGGCGGTGCCGCTCTTTGACCAGGTGCTCGATATGGCGCGTCTGGGCATTATTCCTGCCGGTGCCTACCGCAACCAGGATTTCTTTGGCCCGCGCGTGGCGGCCGACGAGGACCTGGAACCGGGCATGTTGGATGCGCTGTACGATCCGCAGACCTCGGGTGGTCTGCTTATCGCGGCATCTGCTGCCGACGTGGATGAGCTTGCGCGCCGTCTGCATGCCGAAGGACGTATCGCCGCCGTCGTCGGTCGCGTGTACGAGGCGGTGCCGGGCGGTCCTGCCGTCCGCGTTGTTTGCTAGCCCGCACGTTTATGTAACTGTTTACCGTTCTCTAGAACAGTTCTTTCGAAAGGAATTTGCTATGTCTACCAAAATTGAAGTCAATGCCATGGGCGATGCCTGCCCGCTGCCCGTCGTCAAGACGCTCAAAGCCCTGAAGCAGCTCGATGGCGAGGGCGCCGTCGTGACCTCGGTCGATAACGAGACCGCCGTCAAGAATATTTCCAAGATGGCACAGGAGAAGGGCTGCACGGCCTCGGTCGAGAAGGTTTCTGACGCCGAGTGGCACGTGACCGTGGCGACCTCTGGCGCCGTTGTCGTGGCCGATCCCGAGCAGGATGGCGCTGCCTTCTGTGATGCCAGCGCCGGCAAGGGCAAACTCGTCATTTCCGTCTACACCGACTGCATGGGCCGCGGCGACGACGAGCTGGGCCACAAGCTCATGAAGGCCTTCATTTTTGCCGTGACGCAGCAGGAGGAGCTTCCCGCGACCATGCTGTTCTACAACGGTGGCGCCAAGCTCACCGTCGAGGGCTCTCCGGTGCTCGACGACCTGAAGGGTCTGGCCGAGCAGGGCGTCGAGATCCTTACCTGCGGCACCTGCCTCGATCACTATGGCATTAAGGACCAGTTCGCGGTGGGCGAGGTCACGAATATGTACGTGATCGTGGAGAAGATGGAGCAGGCCGTGCGCGTCGTGCGCCCGTAGCGTATTGGTTGGAGTTGCCATGAGGGAGAAGCGCCCGGCGCTTGTCATCACGTTTCCCACCACGGCGGCCGCCATGGGCTGCGAGTCCCTGTGCATCGAGCGCGGCCTTCCCGGGCGAACGATTCCCGTGCCCGGGGAGGTCGCTGCCGGCTGCGGTCTGGCGTGGAAGGCGTTGCCTGCCGATGAGGAGCTGCTGCGCAGCGAGCTTACCGCGGCGGGCGTTCCCACCGAGGGCTATACCGTGATTGATATGTGGGAGGTCGTGCGATGATCTATCTGGATAACGCGGCGACGACCATGCACAAGCCGCAGACGGTCATCGATGCCGTGACGCAGGCGATGTGCTCGCTCGGCAATGCCGGGCGCGGCGCCACGTCGGGTTCCCTCGATGCCGCTCGTACGATTCACGCTTGCCGTGCCAAGCTCGCGCGCCTTTTGGGCTGCCCGAGGGCGGACCATGTGTGTTTTACGCCCAACTCTACGGCGGCGCTCAACACCGCCATCAACGGGGTGGTGCGCCCCGGCGACCGCGTGGTCACGACGGTGCTCGAGCACAACTCGGTGCTACGTCCGCTCAACCGCCTGGCGGCAGAGCAGGGTGTGACCGTTGAGCATACGGGCTGCGACGCGAACGGCGTGCTCGACTATGACGAGCTCGAGCGGTTGGTCACGCCGGCCACGCGTGCTGTGGTGGTGACGCACGCCTCCAATGTGACCGGCAATGAGGTCGACATTGCGCGCGTGGCCGCCATGGCCCATGCGGCCGGCGCGCTTGTGATTGTCGATGCCTCGCAGTCTGCCGGCACGGCGCATATCGATATGCAGGCCATGGGGCTCGACGTGGTGTGCTTTACTGGCCACAAGGGCCTCATGGGTCCGCAGGGGACCGGCGGGCTGGCCGTGGCGGAGGGCATTGACGTGGCGCCGTGGGCCATGGGCGGCACGGGCGTGCACAGCTTCGATGCGCTGCAGCCGCTTGAGTGGCCCACGCGCCTTGAGGCGGGCACGCTCAACGGCCACGGCATCGCGGGACTTTCTGCCGGTCTCGACTTTATCGAGGCACAAGGCGGGGTCGAGGCGATTGCGGCGCATGAGCGTTCGCTTGCGGAGCGCTTCCTCGCCGGTGTTCGCGAAATCCCCGGCATTGCGCTCTACGGTGCGTTTGACCAGCCCGTGCGTTCGGCGATCGTCTCACTCAACGTGGGTGATATCGACTCTGCCGAGATCTCGGACGCGCTTATGCAAGGGTGGGGGATTGCGACGCGCCCCGGCGCCCATTGCGCTCCGCTCATGCACCGCGCGCTGGGGACCGAGCGCCAGGGTATCGTTCGCTTCTCGTTTGGGTATTTCAACACGGAAGAGGAAGTCGACACTGCGATTGACGCTTTGCGCGATTTAGCCTGCTAGAGCGTATATACTTGCGGGACGGGTCTTTTGCCCGTCCCGTTTTTGTTTCGACCCGAAAGGTGTGCCTATGGCCTCATCCGCACCGCGCGGTCTGCGCTCCGACCATGTCGTTACCGTCGGCATCGCCCTGTTCTCGATGCTCTTTGGCGCCGGCAACCTCATCATTCCGCCGTTGCTGGCGCTCCAGGCCGGCACGGCCACACCGCTTGCCATGGTTGGCTTTTTGATTGCCGCCATCGGCCTGCCCGTCATGGGCTTTATCGCCGTGGCGCTTGCCGGCACGGCGCGTGAGCTTGCCGGCCGCGTGCATCCCAAGTTTGGCGAGTTCTTTGTCGCGGCAGTATATCTGGCCATCGGTCCGTGCCTTGCCATTCCGCGTACGAGCTCCACGGCGTTTGAGATGCTGGTACCGTTGCTGCCCGAGGGTGTTTCGCTCGGCACGGCACGTCTGGTTTTTGCCATCGGGTTCTTCGTAGTCGCGTTTGTGCTCACGCTGCGCCCCGGCGTCATCACGCGCGTGCTCGGCCGCATTACGGGCCCCGCGCTCATTGCGCTCATCGTGCTGGTCGTGGGTGCCGCCGTGATCTCGCCGCTGGGTCCCGCTGCCGCGCCTCAGGCTCCCTACGATGCAGGCGCTGCCGTGCAGGGCTTTTTGACCGGCTATCAGACCATGGACCTGCTCGCGTCACTCGCCTTCGGCATCATCATCGCCGAGACCATCCACGAGCTGGGTGTTACCGATGACAAGCGCGTGGCCTTTGAGATTTCGCGCTCCGGTGTGATCGCCGGCGTGCTCATGGCCATCATCTATTGCGGCTTGGCCCTTGCCGGTATGCAGCTCGGCACCGTGATGCCCGACGCCACCAACGGCGCTGCAATCCTTGCTCGCTCGGCCTCCATGCACTTTGGCCTTGCCGGCACGGTCGTGGTCTTCGCCATCTTCTTCCTTGCCTGTATGAACGTGTGCATCGGCCTCATCAGCTGCTGCTCGCGTTACTTCTGCGAGACGTATGTGGTCGAAGGGGTAGCGGAGGCCTCCGAGGAGGCCATGCGCCGTCCCTTTGCGATTCTCGCCTTTGTGTTCGCGGCGTTTTCGTGCGTGCTTTCCAACGTGGGCCTCGACGTGATCCTCATGTTCTCGGTGCCCATGCTCAACGCCTTGTATCCCGTTGCTATCGTGCTGGTTCTCATGGGTTTGGTACACGGCTTTTGCGACGCTCATCCGCAGGTGTGGGTCTGGGTCGGCGGTGTGGTTGCCGTGCAGAGCGTGATCACCTCGGTCCGCGATGCGTTCTTTGTGGGAACGTGGCTGCCGTTTGATGCGCTACCCCTGGCAGACATCGGTGCCGCGTGGGCGCCGGTTGCCGTGGTTGCCTTTGTGATCGGCCTGCTCCATAGTCGTTTTGTTGCACATTCGAGGAGCTAGGGCATCAATGCTTGCACAGGCGGGGAGTCTCCCCTATAATTTCCTTCGCTTTGGGACACGCAAGGTTTAGACCTTAGCTGCTCAACACCTTCGGGACGTGGCGCAGTTTGGTAGCGCGCCTGCTTTGGGAGCAGGATGTCGCAGGTTCAAATCCTGTCGTCCCGACCATATCTTGCGGGCGTAGTTCAATGGTAGAACCCCAGCCTTCCAAGCTGATGACGCGGGTTCGATTCCCGTCGCCCGCTCCAAAAGATAGCTTAACGGCTCTGATTCCTTTTGGGACCAGAGCCGTTTTCATATGCATGCCGGAAACCCGCATCCCCTCCTAAGTTGCGGTGAAATAGTTCCTTTTTGGGCTTTTCTCGGCTATTCAGGAACTATTCCACCGCAACTTATTTGAGGCTGGGTGGATAAGGCCGCTCGGATATGCGTGGGTCAAGAGTCGGCATATGGCTTTGTTGTTGGAATGCCGAAGCCGCGCATCATGGTGCCGAACGCTTCGACATTGTAGGTGTCAGAAAGTTTGAAATGGATGATGTTGTGGCCCATAGCGCGTAAGTTTGCATCGCGTATAAGGGCGGCTCGATAAGTTTTTGCCGCGGCGTGTTCGGAATCGTCTTGGTGATTGTCTTCAAATTTACCCAGGCCATGGAGTTCAGCCAGCTTCCAAGATCCGTCCGGCATCTGCCAACCGTAATCTGCAAGGTAGTATCCTGCATTTCCCGGCCGAGTGATTTCAACCTGAAGTTCGGGAGTGGCTACTCCAGCGAGGATCATCGCTGCCCTTGCCTCAGATTCACCGCCGTTGTCTGACCTGCCGTCCATGTGCTCAAAAACGTCAAACGCACGTGCGATGCCGTGCAGCCCACGGCAATTGGCCTGTGCATACGCGCGCAACTCTTCGCGCTCGACATCATACTCACGAGCCAGGCCATCGACATAGCCCAGCGCATATCGAAAAGCGCTCGTTCGGGCGATATCGACCACCGTGCGGTACGGATCTGTCAACGTAAACGGACCGAGCTGCCACACTTCGCCCGCCCGCCAGCGACGATACTCAACGAATTCGTACGTATCGCGCCTGGTGGCTCGCGGCAACAGAACTTGTACCTTATTGAGAAGTGTGTGTGCCGAACCGATACCATAGAGCAGAGCCGCGGTCGCCCCACAAAATACCGCTTCGGGTTCAACGACCGCAATGGCGGATGCTAGCTGAAAAATGCGGTCTTCTATACCAAGGTCATTCCAGTATGCAGGGTCGGCATAGACGTGGTTATAGAGTCGAACGATCATTTGCTTTTGCATGAGCGAGTAGGCACAACGTTCGTCCCATTTTTCGGTGGCAATAAACAAGCGTCCGTCATGATGGGCCTCGAATACCGAGAAGAAAAGCCTTGTCTGAGATTTGGAACAGTGATCGGCCTTACCCATTAGCGACCCCATGTCTCGAGGATGAGCGAACGATACCACGCTATTGCATATTGATTTCGCTGAACCTTGCCATGAGCTGACCAAAAGCTTGACGCCGCAGCTCAGAAGGTTAGACCCGACCAAAAGATATCGGTAAACGGTTGTCAGGGGCCTTTCAGCGGTGTTGAAATCTGCCCTTACAAAAAGTTGCGGTGAAATAGTTCCTAAATGGCCGTCAGAAGGCAAAAAATAGGAACTATTTCACCGCAACTTAGGAGGGGATGGGGTTGAGGGGCGGGGCGGTGCCGCTGTTTGTCGATTAGCTGCGGGGGCGGTGGCGGAGTTTGTCGATGGTTCTGTCGGTGGCGTGATTGCGGGCGTCGGCGGCGGTTTGGCGCTTGCGGCGGTAATCGATCATGCCTTGAATGATGGGCTTGCCAAAGCTCACGACATCATCGTTGTAGATGGCGGTTCGGGCTGCGAGGAGGCAGTCGGTAAAGTCCATATGGGTCTTGCTAAAGAGTTTGACGGCGAGGGCGACAACGGTGGGCTCGTCGACCATGACGTCATCGAGCAGCCTTCTCATGGCCGTAGCAATCTCAACGCGGGGAACCTTATAGACGTCGCGCAGTGTGACCACGACGCGCGTGATAATCTCGGGGTAGACACGTGCGGTGCGCGTGGCGATGACCTTGGCGGCGCGCGGTGATAGAACTTCGTCGTCATTAAGCAGGTAGCGCAGGATGACGGTCTCGTCGATGATGGTGCTACTCATGGATATCTACTTCCTCGGGACCCAAAATCGAATCGTCGCATTCTGTAGCAAGGTACTCAATCCAGGCATTGCGCTCCTCGGAGCGGCGATTGGGGTCCCCATATGCTTTGAGCGATCCATAGGCGGCGGTGCCGTCCTTTGAGCGCACGGCGACCGGCTGAAAGGGAAGCTTGCGCATCAAAATGCTTTGCACGACAAATAGACGGACAGCCTCGGCGAGCGATGTGCCCATGGCGTCGTAGAGGCGCTCGGCATGCTGTTTGTCCTCTTCGCGAATGCGCACCTGCAGGATGGCTCGTTTTTGCGTCGATGACATCACTGGCCCCCTTAATGAGCGTGCAACATGAATGGTCAATTACAACATTGGCTAATAATAGCCAATCTTATAACCACTGCTTTATTGCACTCAAGTAAATGAGCGCGAAATATATATCAAACGTATTACATCCTTTATAAACGAGCGTGAAATCTCCCTTGGATGTACGCATGTAATACACTCACCTTTATAGCTTCTAGAGAATAATTCCAACCTGCCAAAACCCCTGCAATACACCCGTATTGCAGGGCGTATGCTCAAGTTTGCCACCTGCAACTGCGTATATTTAACCTGTATATCGTTGGAGGAATTCTATCGAAGTGCCTGTTTCGCCGCATGCACTCGATACGCCGATGCCGGACCACGGGCGGTCCGGGGCAACGTCGACAGGGTCTCTCCGGCATGGGATTCAGGAGGGAGTGAACAACATGGGCAATAAACGAGTCGTAGCCGATTCCTCACGTTGCATTGGGTGCCAAACCTGTATGGCGGCGTGCATCGAGGCGCACGATATTCCCGGCAACATCGCCGCGCCGCGCCTGCGTGTGACGCGTACGTACGAGATTTCCGCACCGGTGGCATGTCACCACTGCGAGGACGCTCCGTGCGCCAAGGCCTGCCCCACGGGCGCCTTGTTCTTTGATCCAAAGAACCATCGCATCGGCGTCAACGAGGACAACTGCATCGGCTGCAAGAGCTGCGTCATGGCATGCCCCTTTGGCGCCGTGAGCGTGGCGACCACGCAGGTTCCGGTCTTGATGGGCGACGTTCGCGTGGGTTCGCAGACCAAGAGCTTCGTGCTCAAGTGCGACCTGTGCGTGGACCGTCCCGGCGGTCCGGCGTGTGCCGAGGCGTGCCCGACCAAGGGCCTCACCCTGGTAGACGAGGAGCGCCTGGCAGAACTGACTGCCGAGCGTGCCCGCGCCACCATCGAAAACGAGGCGTAAGCGTCGGGCGACAGGCCCAATGATTGTCAAATAAGTACCGAGTATTCGGTAGCAGAGACGATATGAGCAGGACATAAAAACATTGAGAGCCCCTGCTGCATGAAAG
>UROZ01000023.1 GCA_900549655.1 uncultured Collinsella sp. | reverse complement strand
GGATCGGGAATCTGAGAAGCCTTGAATCGTTTTCCCTGATAGTCGGACATGGCTCTCCTTATACTGCGGTGAAACGGCAGAACGCCTAGGCGTCGGCCATCTCCTGCTTCATCTTCTCGATAACCTTGCGGTACTCGGGGTCGCAAGCGCCTAGAATCTGCGTGGCGTAGATGGCGGCGTTCTTGGCGCCGTTGATGGCAACGCAGGCCACGGGCACGCCCGAAGGCATCTGCACCATCGACAGCAGCGAATCCATACCGCCCAGGTCACTCGTCTTCATAGGCACGCCGATGACCGGCAGCGGCGTAAAGGCAGCCACGACACCACCCAGGTGAGCGGCCTTGCCGGCGGCGGCGATAATCACTTTGATACCGCGATCGGCAGCAGTCGAAGCCCACTCGTGGACCTTCGCCGGCGTGCGGTGTGCGCTCGCAATGACGAGCTCATAGGGCACGCCCAGCGCCTCGAGCTCGGCGGTGCAACCTTCCATAACGCCCAGGTCGGACTTGGAACCCATGATGATCCCGACAACCGGCTTTTGATCTGCCATAAACAAAGACCTCCTGTTGAGAACGGCGACGCGGCGGATCCGCGACCCTTAACTACTGAGAGTAGTATAGCTGCTCCCGTCCCTGCGGTCTTTGTGGCGCTTCGCGGGCGGGCCAGGCTTTATCTTCACTCCGGTTGCTTCGCAAAGTCGTTCAGATAAAGCCTGGCCCGCCCGCGAAGCGCCCTGCGACCTACCGGGAATTGCCATGACGTACGTTGGCTGATGAATTGGAAGGAAAGGTCAACGGAGACTGAAGGCAATTGGTTCAGCGAAAAACCCTGACGAATCTAATTCGTCAGGGCCCCACCAACGCTCACTCGTCGTTCATCGTTAAAGCTAGATATTCTCTTCCGCCCATTTCTCGAAATCGAGTTCTCGTCTCTGAGCAGTTCGGTAGACTTCCATGTCTTCGCGAGCGCCTACCACTACGATGGCCATCTTTTCTTTAATTCTGATGAGGCGGTACACGATTCGAATGCCACTTCCCCTGAGCTTGATTTTCATAAAGCCAGTCAAATCCGTACCTGCCTTGTTTCCAAGAGGCTTGCCGAATCCACCTTCGTTCTGCGGCAATGGGTTCGTTCTGATTTTTTCTATAGCCTTAAGGACGATCTTTCGTTGGGAGCCGTCCAGACGCTTAATATCCTTGAGAGCATCCGGGTAGAAAGCGACTTCGTACCCACTCATTCAAACTCGACCTCATCCATCTGATCGAGTTCGTCCTGGCTCACACCCAGCTCTTCCATAACATCAGACAGGGAAACAAGCGCATCGTCACGTGCCACAGCCACTCTCTTAAGTGCCAACGTTAACAAGGCGAGGTCCTCCTCCGCTTGCTTCGCTTCCCTATATTCATCGGGTGTCACAATCACAAACGCTGGCTTGTTGTGTTTGAGAACCACAACTGGATTGTCGTCCCCAACCTTCGAAAATGCAGCCGAGCCCTTACCGTGGCTGAAATCGCTAATTGGAACAAGGTTGTCGAGCATCTGCAAAGCAGGCATACATACCTCCTAAAAATGAATTCTTTTTCGAATTCATTTTATCATTCTTTTTTGCTATATTGTACCACGCAACCGAAACAACCTTTTAGGATACGAATCCGAGCTTAGAATGACTGTTGGCCCTCGCACCGCCCTTGCCTCTTTTATTACGTCAAGTGGTATACAGCGAAGCAAAATGGCGATCTAAAGTGCGCGGCACTCACCTCGTATCGCTACAAAAAACAAACTGCTCCCCACCCACTCGGGCAAGGAGCAAGCCTCATTTTTAATCAGACTGAGAACCACGAATGCAGAAACACAGGCGACTTCAGTCCCTTATCGCCGAGAGACGTTATTGTACAGCCATTTCTTTAAGCTTCTCAGCCATCAACAAACACACGTCTTCCGATTGCGGGTACACGCCAAAATGATCGAAGAAACCATGGTCACATCCGGCATATTCGATGACCTCGACATCGATTCCTGAAGACCGTAATTTTGTAGCCCATTTTTCATCGGGGATACGAAGCGGATCGTATTCGGATGTCACGATAGTCACCGGGGGGAAATCAGTGCAGTCCTCAAGCATTAGCGCAGAAATCAACGGGTCATGAGGAGACATTTTTCCGTGTGCACAAAGTTCGACCATCGGGCCGTCCGAATCGCGAAGATGGTCGATGCGAAAACGCGCAACGTCCTCTTGATCGGCTATCGCAGGAAAATCCTCATATCCCTCGCCCTGTTCGCCCGCAAGGTCGACTTCAGGATAGATTTCGAAGGCATGGGCTACAGCTCCAGCACCCCTGAGCTGAACACACGCATTAGTAAGGCTTCCTCCCGCAGAGTCGCCGGCGACCATTATTTTATGAGGATCGATTCCGAGATCCCCGGCATGCTCGCGCACATAATCAAGAGCAAGAACGCAATCCTCGATCTGCCCGGGAAATGCCGTCTCCGGCGCCAAGCGGTATTCCGGATAAACCACCACTGCACCAGACTTTTCGGCGATGAACTCGAGCTGATGTTCAAATTGCAGAACATTCCCCGCCATAAACGCGCCGCCATGCAGGTAAACTAGCGCTGGACTTGCCTCCTTATGATTTGGTGGCGTCCAGACGAATAAATCTATATAGCGATCGGCTGCCTCCATGAGGACCTCATCGCGCTGAACCTCACCATCGAGTAGGCGGTATGTCGGCTTATCCGGGCGATGACGCATTCCAATAAGGCTCGTCCAGCTCGGAGACATGCTAACATTCCGCATCTTCTTGCGGGATACCTCGAGAATTCGCGGGTCAAGCACATGCTCTCTTTCATCATCAGGAACCGGACGAATTTGAACCTCGAGTCCCCTCTTCTCGGTTATAAACGAGCGACCGGAGATGGCGCCAATCAACGCCTCGTCGTATTGTCTGCCCATCTTAAATCCCCTCTCGGCGATAACGCCAAATCGATATTTCCATAACTTTTGAGATAACGGCTTATGATGTCCTCAGTTGTCGTATATCTATGTACTAAAGAAACTGAAGACCAAGGGGTCCACCATGCCTGCAGCAAAAGACGAGCTCACTCAGCCAGAGCTTCTCTATCAGACCGTTGAAAACGATATCCTCAAGAAAATAGTTTCTGGCGAACTCCCCGGCGGCAGTCAGATTCCCACCGAAACCGAGCTTTGCAAGCAATACAAAGTAAGCAGGATCACCGTAAGACGCGCCGTACAGAATCTCATTGACCAAAACTTGCTCTACCGCCTGCGAGGCAAGGGGACATTCGTAAACCCATCGAAGCTCACCCTGAAACGAGGAACAAGCACCATTTTCAATTTGAGCTCCGACCCCCAATACGGCGATAAAACAACCAAGTCCATCTTGGAAACAGGCTTGATCAAGGCTGATGCCCACATTGCACGGGAGCTCAAAATTGACAACGGAACCGTAGTGCAACGAGTTGCGCGCTTGGTTTATATCGAAAATGCCCCCTGCGCCATCGACACCATTTATGCAACGCAGGGCACTCTACCCGGACTACTGGAGCTTCTCACAGACAATGCCAGTCTTTTCGACCTGATCGCCAACCATTACAGCATCGCAACCGGTATTGAGAAACTCAAAATCACCGCAGGAATAGCGGGGCTCCAAGAAGCAAACCTTCTCGGTTATATCGTTGGAGCCCCCGTGAGCGTTGTCGAGCACGTCACATATGCCTGCAATGAAATGCCGCTCCACTATTCGAAAACCGTTTGGCGAGCAGACGCATCGTCCTTCGAGTTCAGCATCTCAAAAGATGGACGCCTTCTCTAGCCCAAAATCCCCAGGACGCCGAGCACAATACCCGCAGCGAGAATGCCCACAATCTGCCAAATAATTTTGACCTGTTTCTTATTGCAAAGACACATGATCCCGAACGCGCAGAGCGGCAAAAGAGCCGGGAATATCCCATCGAGCGTTTCCTGCAACTTAAACGCGGTGTCGCCGAAGTTAAGAGCGAGCGGAGTGGTAACTGCAACGGTGGTCGCCACCATTCCACCAACTACCATTAGTCCCACAATCGCCAGGCCGGACGTAACTTTGTGCATTACATCAGAATCGTTCAGCTTCGAAATCATGCCACTGCCAAGCGAATAACCATACTGAAGCCCAAACCAGCGGATCAGGATCGTTGGGACATTATAAAGAAGCAGGAACAGGATTGGGCCGAGCAGACTGCCCGAAAGGCAAAGTCCTGTCACAACGCCCGTCGCAATCATGCGAAGCGTACTGGCAATCAGTGAATCTCCAATACCGGAAAGCGGAGCCATAAGCGATGCTTTCATGGCGTTAATTGAGGCGGTGTCAAAGTCCTGATTGTTGGCGTTTTCCTCCTCCATGGAGGCCACAATGCCGGCGACCAGAGGATTAAACGTAACTTGAATATTGTAGAACTCAAGATGACGCTTATATGCCTCGATCCGGTCTTCAGGCTTATCGTATAACCGCTTGATTACCGGAATCATGTCGTAGCAGAAACCAACGTTCATTTGTCGGTCAAAGCTCCACATGATGTTGAGTGGAAAGCTGCGCCAAAATAACGCCTTTAAGTCTTTCTTGGTTATTCTCTTATCGGTCGATTTATTTGACTCCGGCGAGAGCTCAAGAACATCATTAGAATTCGTTGTCATCGTCAACCTCCTTAGCGACCGCCGCACTGGCAGGCATAAAAATGTGAGCCATATTGAGAATCCCAATCAGGATCAGCGAAAACGCCACGATACCGATCGTCGGAATGTTTAGATAGGCACTCAGCAAGAAGCCTCCAAAGAATAGGAAGCTCAGCTCCTTGGTGGACAGGATTGACATAAGCTGCGCAAATCCAAGCGCGGGCAGAATACCCGTTGCGATCGTAAGCCCATTCGTAAGCCAATCAGGAATGGCGTCAATCAGTGCCTGAACAGCATCATTTCCAACGTAAAAAGCCACGCCGCAAATCAAGCCAAGCGCAATGATGTAGAGAATTCCATTGGTCCACATAGCGGCTGCAATCGTTTTGGGGTCGTCTTTTTCGGCACCACGATCAGCCCAGACAGCCATAGGAGGCGTAACAACGCTATACATAAGGCTGTCAAACATGCCGGCAAGCACCGCAGTGGGCATAGCAATAGTCAGAGCGGTCTCGGGACCCGCACCCATAGTAATCGCAAAGGCTGTTCCCAAAACTGAACCAACAATTACGTTGGGCGGCACGGCAGCACCAACCTGCCAGACCCCCATGAACGCGAGTTCGAGCTGGAAACCAACAATAACGCCAGTCGGAATATCACCCAAAAAAATACCGACGATCGCTCCGAGGACAATCGGCCGCTCGACCATCGCAGTACCGAGTAAATAATCCGATTGACCTATCGCAGCGGCAAGACCAACCAGAAAAGCCTGAAGCAGCATATTTCTCCCTCTTCCTACAAATCAAAACTTGTTACGATGCGTTTTTTCTCGCTAGCAACCTGCCTTACCTCGAACTCGATTCCATCAGCCATGGCTTTCTTAATTTCATTAATATCGGATTGGGAAAGGCGCACAGCAGGGCCAAGCTCCTTTACGCTATCCCCCAACGGTCGAGCGCCGCCTAAATTCACAGACGTTATTTTTGGACACGCACGCGCAACTTCACAGGCGTCATGTACATTTCCCGCAACAACAATTAGCTCGTATTTATCCACCGCGCTTCCGTTAAGGGCCACGATGGAATCTTCTACACTTTTGACAACCAATTTGGCATCAGCGGGTTTTGCAATTCGCAGCGCTTGAATTCGCTCTTTGCTTGCGGCGTACTCATCTGAAACCACAAGAATAGCGTTTGCTTCAAGCGTTGGATCCCAAGAGAACACGGTCTGCCCATGCACTAACCGGCTATCGACGCGACACAGTTTAATCATTTTGCCCCTTTCTCGACTTGAACACAGACAATCATCCTTGACTGCTAATGGCATATTACGTCATATGACGTAATATGCCATTACATAATATCTTGAACGGTTGAATATCACCGCTAAATGGTATTTATCTCTAAAAACAGGAGGTGCAGTCCGTCTAGACACAGTGCGTCGGGGCGGGAGGGGCCGAGTTTCCTCCTGAGCGACTCTGCTTGCAGCCGGAGCGAAAGGGGGAAATCTCGGCCCCTCCCGCCCCGGCCGGCCAGGTCAACTACACCGTGTGCTGCGGCAGGTCCTGCAGGGCGATGACATCCATGCCCATGTCGTTGGCGCTGCCGTGACCCTGCTCGTCCTCGCGCACGGCCTCGATAGCGCTCACGTACGTGTTGGCCGCGGACATCGCGGTCACGCAGGTCACGCCGCGGCGCACGGCCTCGGTGCGCAGAAGGTAGCCGTCGCCACGAGAACCCGGGCCATACGGCGTATTGACGATCACCGCGATCTTGCCGTCGGCGATCAGGTCGCCGATGTTGGGACGCTCGCCATCGTGCGGGCCGCTGATCTTCTCCACGACCTCGCACGTCACGTTGCCTCCACGCAGCACGCGCGCCGTGCCCTCAGTGGAGCAGATGTCAAAGCCTAGGTAGCGCAGGATACGGGCGACCGAAAGGATATGACGCTTGTCGCGGTCGCACACGCTAATGAACACCTTACCGGCGCTCGGGTCGGGCAGCTTGTAGTCAATCGCCAGCTGCGTCTTGGCGTATGCCTCGGGATAGCTCTTGGCGATACCCATGACCTCGCCCGTCGACTTCATCTCGGGACCCAGGATAACGTCGGCGCCCGGGAAACGACCCCAGGGCATAACGGCTTCCTTCATGCAGAACCAATCGAGCTGACGCTCGTCGCTCGGCAGGCCCAAGCTCGCGATGG
Source organism: uncultured Collinsella sp. (assembly GCA_900549655.1). Classification (GTDB taxonomy): domain Bacteria; phylum Actinomycetota; class Coriobacteriia; order Coriobacteriales; family Coriobacteriaceae; genus Collinsella. Next base: position 14,701 of record UROZ01000023.1, on the reverse strand, counting down.
AATCGCCTGCCATGATGCGCGCCGCGCACTTGGCCAACGGCACGCCGGTGGCCTTGGAGATAAACGGCACGGTACGGCTGGCACGCGGGTTGGCCTCGATCACATAGACGGTCTCGCCCTTAATGGCGTACTGCACGTTGACCAGGCCGCGTACGCCCAGCGCCATCGCGATGCGGCGCGTAGTCTCGCGAAGCTTTGCCTGCAGGCTCTCGCTAAAGCTGAACGGCGGGATGCAGGTCGCAGAGTCGCCGGAGTGAATACCGGCCTCCTCGATATGCTCCAGGATACCGCCGATGTAGACCTCCTCGCCGTCGCACAGGGCGTCGACGTCGGACTCGATCGCACCCTCCAAGAAGCGGTCCAGGTACACCGGGTAGTCGGGGCTAATGCGCGCAGCCTCGGCCATGTAATCGCGCAGATGCTCGGCATCGTAGGCGATCATCATGCCGCGGCCGCCCAGCACGTAGCTCGGACGCACCAGCAGCGGGTAGCCGATGTGCGCGGCCACGGCCTCGGCCTCCTCAAACGAGGTGGCCTGGCCCGCCGGCGGGTACATGATGCCCAGCTTGTCGAGCAGAGCGGCGAAGCGCTCGCGGTCCTCGGCAAAGTCGATGGCATCGGGCTTGGTGCCCATGATGTTCACGCCGCTCTCCTCGAGCATGCGCGCCAGCTTAAGCGGAGTCTGGCCGCCGAGCGTCACCACGACGCCGTCGGGTCGCTCAACATCGATGACATCCATGACGTCCTCGTAGGTGAGCGGCTCAAAGTACAGACGGTCGGACGTGTCGTAGTCGGTCGAAACGGTCTCGGGATTGCAGTTGACCATGATGGTCTCGAAGCCGCGGGCCGCCAGCGCATAGCTCGCGTGCACGCAGCAGTAATCGAACTCGATACCCTGGCCAATGCGGTTGGGGCCGGCGCCCAGGATCATCGCCTTGGGCTTGTCCGCCGGCGTGGTCTCGTCGGGAGCCACGCACTTCTTGGCATCCGGGCTCGTGCGGTAGATGTTCTCGTACGTCTTGTAGTGGTACTCCGTGGCGCTCGAGAACTCCGCAGCGCAGGTATCGACCGTCTTCATGCTGGGAACCACGCCCAGACCCTTGCGATAGGCGCGCACAAAGCGCTCGTCCGAGCCGGTCAGCGCAGCGATCTCGGCATCGCTCGTGCCGTACTGCTTGAGCAGGCGCATCGCGTCGGCGTCGATATCCTCCACACGCAGGTCGCGGATGCTCTCCTGGACCTGCACCATATCGTTGATACGGTTGAGGTACCACGGATCGATACCGCAGATGGCATGGATGCGAGCGATGTCCCAGCCACGACGCAGGGCCTCGACCACAAAGAAGATGCGATGCTCGGTCGGGGTTGCCACGGCCTGAGCAAGCTCGTCGTCGCTCAGCTTATCGGCACCCTCTTTGCCACCGGCGCAAATGCCCTGGTGGCCATCCTCCAGCGAGCGCATAGCCTTGCCAAAGGCCTCCTCAAAGGTGCGGCCGATCGCCATAATCTCGCCCACGGCCTTCATGCGCGTGGTGAGCGTGGGGTCGGTACCCTTGAACTTCTCGAAGGCAAAGCGCGGCACCTTGACCACACAGTAATCGATCGTGGGCTCAAAGCAAGCGGGCGTTGCCTTGGTGATATCGTTGACGATCTCGTCGAGCGTGTAGCCCACGGCAAGGCGCGCGGCGGCCTTGGCGATGGGGAAACCCGTGGCCTTGGAGGCCAGCGCGGACGAACGGCTCACGCGCGGGTTCATCTCGATGACGATCAGGCGGCCGGTGTTGGGGTTCACGGCAAACTGCACGTTGGAGCCGCCGGTCTCGACGCCGATCTTCTCCAGAATGGCGAGCGAGGCCACGCGCATGCGCTGATACTCAAGGTCGGAGAGGGTCTGCGCCGGCGCCACGGTGATGGAGTCGCCGGTATGCACGCCCATGGGGTCGAGATTCTCGATGGAGCACACGATGATGCCGTTGCCGGCGTGATCACGCATGACCTCCATCTCATACTCTTTCCAGCCCTCGATGGACTCCTCGACCAGCACCTCGTGGGCGGGCGAGAGCTCCAGGCCCTGGCTCACGATGGAGACGAGCTCCTCGTGGGTATGCGCGATGCCGCCGCCGGCGCCACCGAGGGTAAAGCTCGGGCGCAGTACGCAGGGATAACCCACGCGCTCGGCGATGGCCTCGGCGTCGGCCACGCTGTAGGCATAGCCCGAGCGCGCGACCTCCAGGCCAATCTCGGCCATGGCCTCGTTAAAGAGCTTGCGGTCCTCGCCGCGCTCGATAGCGGCCAGGTCGCAGCCGATCATTTCGACGCCGTACTTGTCGAGCGTACCGTCCTTTGCCAGCTCGACGGCGGCGTTCAGACCGGTCTGGCCGCCCAGCGTGGGCAGCAGCGCGTCCGGGCGCTCTTTCTTGATTACGCGCTCGATAAATTCGGCGGTGATGGGCTCGACATAGGTGCGGTCGGCAAGACCCGGGTCGGTCATGATGGTCGCCGGGTTGGAGTTGACCAGGATGACCTCAAAGCCATCCTCCTTGAGAACCTTGCAGGCCTGGGCGCCGGAGTAGTCAAACTCGCAGGCCTGGCCGATAACGATGGGGCCCGAGCCAATGACGAGGATGCGCTTGATGTCAGTACGTTTAGGCATGTTAGTTCTCCTCGGTCTCAGTCTCGGCGAAATTCCAGCCAGCCAGGCGGTCCTTCGCGGTGTCGATGTCCAGGTAGTTCTCCTCGCCGTCCATGAGTCGCGTAAAGGCGGTAAAGAGATAGTGAGCATCGGTGGGGCCAGGCGAGGCCTCGGGGTGGTACTGGACCGAGAAGCACGGGGCGTCGAGCAGCTGGATGCCCTCGGCGGTGCCGTCGTTGAGGTTCACGTGCGTCAGGCGAATGCGGCCAAAGCGCTCGTTCATCACGACCGGCGCGATTCCGCGGCGCACCCAGACGCGCAGATCTCCATCGGCCGCATGCTCGGTCTCGCCGCCGGAAAGCTCGGGGACAAGCTTGCCCAAGCTGGGGAACAGCAGGCCAAAGCCATGGTTTTGCGCGGTGATCTCCACGCGACGGCTTACCAGGTTCATGACCGGCTGGTTGCCACCGCGGTGACCGAACTTAAGCTTTTCCATCTGGGCGCCGCAGGCCAGGCTGATCATCTGGTGACCAAGACAAATGCCAAAGACCGGCACCTTGCCGATCAGCTGCTGCACCTGCTCGTAGGTCTCCACCACGGCATCGGGGTCGCCGGGGCCGTTGGACAAAAAGACGCCATCGGGATTCATGTCGAGCACCTGCTGGGCAGGCGTATCCCACGGCACGACAGTAAGGTCGCAGCCGGCGCGGACGAGGCCCTCCAGAATGCCGCGCTTGACGCCGCAGTCGTAGGCGACCACTTTGTGACGGGCAGGAGCGGCAGGGGCAAGCGCAAAGTCATGCGTGGCAGGCAGGTCGGCGGCCACAAACTCGTGAGGCGCGGGGCAACTTACGGTCTTCACCAGGTTCTCGCCTACCAGCGTGGGCGCTGCGGCCAGACGCTCGGCAAGCTCGTCGACGTCGAAGATCTCGGTCGAGATAATGCCCATCTTGGAACCATTGTCGCGCAGATGGCGCACCAGAGCGCGGGTGTCGACGCCCTCGATAGCGACGATGCCGTGGGCGCGCAGATACTCCGGCACGCTGACGGCCGAACGCCAGTTAGAAGGCGTGGCGCATATGTCGCGAACGATCATGCCACGCATAGCCGGAGCGCTCGCAGGGCGCACGGCGTCGCCGGGGAAGGCCGACTGGACGTCGGTCTCGTCGATACCGTAGTTGCCGATCTGCGGATAGGTCATGGTTACGATTTGGCCGGCATAACTCGGGTCGGTCATGACCTCAAAGTAGCCCTCGAGCGAGGTGTTGAAGCAGATTTCGCCGGTCGCGGTGCCCTCGGCGCCGCATGCACGTCCATAAAAAATGGTCCCATCCTCAAGATACAGGATGCAGGGACCGCAGGTGCCCTTGCTGGTTTTGGCCAGCATACGCTGGCAAAGCTCGCTGGGCGCGAAGGTGCGGGCGGCAGCGCCCGCGGTATGGTTGTTCGCCATAATTCTCCTTCCCGGTCTCACAGGACCGGCTTAAAGGTATGTAGTTAGGCCTCGCGGTATTGTAACCGCAAGTATGCCTCATGGCGTTAATTTCATCGAAATGTTTACGAAATGATAATTATGACTTTCTATGCATAATGATTTTTCTGGGACGGGGATTAAAAAATCATCCCGCGAGGCTTGTAGCTCACGCGGGATGATGACGTCTTACTTTCTCTTGTCCTGCTCCAGCAAATCGGACGGTGAGCGATCGGGCTTGCCACCGCGGAAAATCTCGCGGCCATGCAGACGATGCTCCAGGTCACGTTCGGCCTTTTCCTCGTCAATCTTGGTCTGGCTAACCACCGGGTCCTCAATCAACGACGACACCGAGTTCACCTGCTTCTGAATGCGCTCGGCGATGGTGTCATCCATACTCACGATGCGCATCTTCCAGTCGATACTCGTGGCGTTGGATGAGCTCTTGGTCCACACGAACGTCAAAATGGCGCTCTGGTGGCCCCGCGCGGGGAACATGCCAAAGAAGGAATCGTGCTGAATGTTGCTATCCTCGTCGATATAGGCGTGAACGTTATACACCACGCGGTCGATCTTGTCGTTGAGCAGCGCGTTGGTCGCAAGCGCCGCGGCCTGGATCTGCCCGTTGGACAGCAGCTCGAGCTCGTTGGCAGACGATGTGTCCAACACCGTCACCTCGACCGTGCCCGTACGCTCATCGGCTTCATCGACGGTAAAGTCGAGCGGGAACTGCGTAAAGCCGTTGCCCCACTCGAGTCCACCCTTGAGTGCTGTAGAAACGGTATCAACCGAAACGCTCTCGGACAGGTTGGCGGTATTCAGACGACGCATCACGCCGTAGCCAATCTGCATGCCCACGATCAGCACCAAAATACCAATGACCACGGCCATCGCGGTCTTCGTAATGGTATGACTCACCTGTGAGCCCGAAGGATCGTCCTCGGACAGCGGGTCGATATGTTTTGCCTGGCTCGCGCGGTCCTCGCTGCGCAGCTGCGCTAGCGCTGCTTTGTCACCGCGCTTGGCCGCAGCCTCCTTCTCACGCATGCGCTCGGTTCGCTTTTTGGCAAGCGTGGGATCCAAGACACCGGATGCATCGATTTCGGAGAATAGCTCCGTCACTTCTTCCGGAGTCAAAGGGTTCTTGTCAGCCATAAACTTCCTGTCATATCAATCAGTCGAGCTCGTGCGCACGCGCGCCTTCGAACTGCATTCGATAGTAACGGGCATAAGTGCCGCCACGGGCGAGAAGCTCCTCGTGCGTGCCACGCTCCACAACGCGACCATGCTCAACGGTCGCAATCTCATCGGCATGCTTAATGGTCGAAAGACGGTGGGCGATGATAATCGTGGTGCGGCCGCGTGCCAGCTCTTCGAGCGACTCCTGCACCGCCTCCTCGCTCTCGTTATCCAAAGCACTCGTCGCCTCATCCAAAATAAGGATCTTGGGATTCTTGAGAAACACGCGCGCGATGGCAACGCGCTGCTTCTGTCCGCCCGAAAGACGGCTGCCGCGCTCGCCTACCACGGTGTCGTAGCCCTGCGGAAGCGATTCGATAAAGGTATCGATATTGGCGCGGCGGGCCGCCTCGGCGATCTCTTCTGCCGTAGCACCCGGCTTGCCGTAGGCGATGTTCTCGCCGATTGTTCCGTCAAACAGGTAGACATCCTGCTGCACCAGGCCGATGGCACGACGCAGGCTCTGCTGCGTCACATCGCGCACATCCTGGCCGTCGATGCTAATGGAGCCGGCAGCCACGTCATAAAAGCGCGGCAGCAGCGAACAGGTCGTGGACTTGCCGCCGCCCGAAGGGCCAACCAAAGCGATGGTCTGCCCGGGCTTGATGGACAGATCCATATGGTCGATAACGGGACGCTCGTCGGCATCGCCCTCGCCCAGCTCGACATCCTCGTAGTTAAAGCACACGTCGTGATACTCCACGGCGCCGGCGGTCACCTGCAGATCCGTGGCGCCCGGCTTGTCCTGGATATCCGGCGCGGTCGAGAGCACCTCGTCCATACGCTTAAAGCCGGCAATAGCCTTCTGATACGTTTCGGCCGAATTGACGAGTGTCTCGAGCGGCGTGCAGAACAGCGAAATGTAGAGAGCGAAGGTTGCCATATCGACCGCCTGCAGCTGACCCTGGGCAACGAGCCAACCACCCAGCAGCACCATGATCACATAGAGCACACCCGAGAGTAGGCCATACGTCGCGGTATAGACGCCCATGGCGTGATACATGTTCTCCTTGGACGAAAGATAGCGATTGTTGGAGGCGCGGAACTTGAAGCGTTCGGTCTCCTCATTGGCAAAACTCTTGACCACGCGCATGCCCGCCAGCGAATCCTGCAGCTGCGCATTGATGCCGCTGATCTTTTTGCGGTTGTCGCTAAAGACCTCGCGCATGCGCATGTTCTGCCAAAACATGATGACCGCAAACGCCGCCGTCACCACGGCCATGGCGAGCGCCAGCACCGGGGCAATGGTAAAGAGGATCACAAATGAGCCGATGATCTCGATGCCGCAGATGATGATCCACTCGGGCACGTGGTGCGCCGCCTCGCAGATATCGAACAGGTCGTTGACCACGCGGCTCATCATGTCGCCCGAGCTGTTGCGGTCGAAGTATGCAAAGCTAAAGCGCTCATACTGGTCGAACAGGTCCTCACGCATTTTGGACTCCATACGCGCGCCCATCACGTGACCCCAATAGCTCACAAAATAGCGGCAGGCGCAGCGGACGACATACATCAGCACCAAGCCCACCGCGATCATGCCGAGCGCCTGCATAATGGCAGCCTGACCCTGAGTAAATAGCCCACCGGTCAAATTGCGCAGGATAATGGGAAACGCCAGGTCAATGGCGGCAAGCACCAGAGCACAAACAGTATCAGCAACAAAAAGCCCCATCTGGGGCTCGTAATACGAAAGAAACCTCTTCAGCATGTGATCCTCAAAGAAATATCAGCAACGTAAGGCCCTGGGACAAAGCAATCAGTAGTACTTGTCCCAGGGCTATCCCCACTCGTTAAAGCTCCGTGCCCCCAAGGCGGTGCGCGATGCTGTCGCAGGCAAGCGCGCCTACGACGGTCTTGGCGTCTTCGATCTTGCCGTCGAGCACGGCGTCGATCAGCTCGTGCAGCGGCACGAGGTCCACGTTGACAAACTCGTCATCATCGGGGTTGGGTGCATCGAACTCGAGCTTGGTGGCCAGGTAGATGTGAATGATCTCGTCGCAGAAGCCGCAGGACGTGACAATCGACGTCAAAAAGCGAATGCGACCGGCCCTAAAGCCCGTCTCCTCATGCAGTTCGCGCTTGGCGCAATCGAGCGGGTCCTCGCCCGGGTCGAGCTTGCCGGCAGGAATCTCGACCGTCACGCGGTCGATGGCGGTGCGGTACTGACGCACCAGTACGATCTTGCCGCTCTCGGTCAGTGCCACAACAGCCGCCGCACCCGGATGGCGAACGATATCGCGGGCGCTACGGCGACCGTTGGGCAGCTCAACCTCAAGACGGTGGACGTCGAGGATCTTGCCCTTCCAGGCGCACTCCTCCGAAAGAATCTTCTCGTGCAGCTCGGCATCGTGCGGGTCGTCATCGCCCAGCACCAGCGCCGGCTCGTCAGCGACCTCGCCACCAGGCTCGCCCTCGGCGTGCCCATACACGCGGCTGTCCTCTTCGACGATCTGCGCGTCCACGAGCTCTTCGTTCTTCTCGTCCATCCGTCTCATTCCTCTCGGATTTTAGGCATCCCAGGCGTCGCGGCCGCGCAGCGCGCGCAGGCCGATGTCGTGACGCAGGGTCTTGCCCTCAAAATCAATCTTCTCGCAGGCCTCGTAGGCAAGGTTGCGAGCGTTCTCGAACGTGTCGCCCAGAGCGGTCACGGCAAGCACGCGGCCGCCATTGGTCACGAGCTGACCGTCCACCACGGCAGTTCCCGCATGGTACACGGTCACGTTCTCCATGGCCTCGGCATCCTCAATACCGGTGATGACCTTTCCTTTCTCGTAGCTGCCGGGGTAGCCCGCGCTCGTCAGGACAACGGCCACGGCCCACTCGTCACGCCAGTCGAGCTCAATCTGATCGAGCTCGCAGTTGGCACAAGCCAGCATGACCTCGACCAGGTCGTTCTTAAGGCGCGGCAGCACGACCTGCGTCTCGGGGTCGCCAAAGCGGGCATTGAACTCCAGCACCTTGGGACCGGCGGGGGTGAGCATAAAGCCGCCGTACAGGCAGCCGCGGTAGTCGATACCCTCGACAGCGAGCTCGGCCACGGTCTGCTCCATGACCGCCACCATGGTGGCGTGCTCCTCGTCAGTCACGATGGGCACCGGGCTGTAGACGCCCATGCCGCCGGTGTTGGGACCAAGGTCGCCCTCAAGCGCGCGCTTGTGGTCCTGCGAGGTAGCCATGGGGCGCACGGTCTTGCCGTCGGTAAAGGCCAGCAGCGAGCACTCGGGACCAACGAGCATCTCCTCGATAACCACGGTGTTGCCGGCATCGCCAAAGGTGCCGCCAAAGCACTCGCGCACGGCCTCCTCGGCCTGCTCAAGTTCGGTCGCCACGATAACGCCCTTGCCCGCGGCAAGGCCGTCGGCCTTTACGACCAGCGGGGCGCCCTGCTCGCGCACGTAGGCGAGAGCCGAAGCCTCGTCGGTAAACGAGCCGTAGGCTGCCGTCGGGATACCGGCGCGCTCCATGAGCTGCTTGGAGAACAGCTTGGAGCCCTCCATCTGGGCGCCCTCGGCACCCGGGCCAAAGCAGGGAATACCCGCCGCGCGCACGGCGTCGGCCACGCCCGCCACGAGCGGAGCCTCGGGGCCAATTACCACGAGTCCGCATCCGTGGCTCTGCGCAAACGCCGCCACGGCTGCAGGATCGCAGTCGTCGAGAACAACGTTCTCGCCGCAGCTCGCGGTGCCGCCGTTACCCGGCGCAATGTAGAGCTTGCCGGCGCGCGGTGATGCTGCGAGCTTAGCTGCCAAAGCATGCTCACGGCCGCCGCTGCCCAACAACAGGATGTCGATGGTTTGAGTGTCCGCCTTCAAGGGTGCCTCCTCTATGGATTAACGGCTCGCTCCGCGCGAGCCCTTTGCAAGCAAATATACCCCTCGGCCGCCCGCTTGGGCTGCAAAGGGGTATATCGCAATAACCAAATAGTCCCGATTACTTCCAGAATCGGTTGATGATCTGCTCGCGACCAGCGCCAACGCCAATGAACGTCACGCGGGTGTGTGCCAGATCCTCGATAAACGCCACGTAGTCCTGAGCCTCCTGCGGCAGCTCGTCAAAGCTGCGGCAACCGGTGATGTCGCACTTCCAGCCAGGGAGCTCCTCGTAGATGGGCTTGGCATGCTCAAAGCGCACCTGATGCTCGGGCACGCTCGTGTAGCGCTCGCCATCGACGTCGTAGGCCACGCACACCTTGATGGTGTCGAAGGCCGAAAGCACGTCGAGCTTGGTCACGGCGATGTCGGTGAGGCCGTTGACGCGCGAAGCATAGTTGGCGATAGGGCCGTCAAACCAGCCGCAACGACGACGACGACCGGTGGTCACGCCGTACTCATAGCCCTCCTCGGTCAGCGTGTGGCCGGCCTCGGACTCATAGGAAAGCTCGGTGGGCATGGGGCCCGAACCGACGCGGGTGATATAAGCCTTCATGACGCCCAGCACGCGATCGACGTTCTTCATGCCGACGCCGGAGCCGGTAATGGCGCCGCCGGCGGTGCAGTTGGAAGACGTCACGTACGGATAGGTGCCGTGGTCGATGTCGAGCAGCGTCGCCTGGGCACCCTCAAACAGCAGGTTCTTGCCCTCATCGATCATGTTGTTGAGCAGCAGGCTCGTCTCGGTGATGTAGGGACGCAGGCGCTCGGCCATCGGCAGGTACTCGTCGCAAATCTGGTCCACGGTGTAGGTGGGCAGGTTGTAGATGAGCTCGAGCTCGGGGTTCACGCGGGCGAGAGCGGTCTCCAACTTGTCGCGGAACAGCGTCTCGTCCAGCATGTCCTGCATGCGCAGGCCAATGCGGGCCATCTTGTCCTGATAGCACGGACCAATGCCGCGCTTGGTGGTACCGATGTTCTTCTTGCCGAGCTTCTGCTCAAAGGCGCCATCCAGATCGATGTGGTACGGCATGATGACATGCGCGTTGCCGCTAATCTTGAGGTTCTTGGTGGTGATGCCGTCGGCCTCGAACATGTCGATCTCCTCAAGGACAACCTTGGGGTTGACGACGCAGCCGTTACCGATCACCGACACGTGGTCGGAATACATGATGCCGGAAGGCACCTGGTGCAGGCCGTACTTCTTGCCGTTGACGACGATGGTGTGACCGGCGTTGTTGCCGCCCGAGTAGCGCACGACGGCATCGAAGTCGCCGGCGACCAGGTCGCAAATCTTACCCTTGCCCTCATCGCCCCACTGGGCACCGACCAAAACGGTTGACGGCATGTTTACTCCTTACATTCATGGCCTGTCTACGCGCCATGCCGGCACGCAGAAGCACAAAACATTCCCAGTATACCCGTGCAACGGGCGCCTGTCCTACTCCTCGGCATGTGCCCCATCAAGCTCATAGAACTTGGTGGATGCCGGCAGGAACATCAGGTCGACGTCGCCGATCGGGCCCGAACGGTTCTTGGCCACGACGATACGTGTAACGCCCTCGTCGGGTCGATCGTCGCGCGAGGCTTCGGCCTCGTCGGCGGAGCGGTCCAAGAACATAACGATATCGGCGTCCTGCTCGATGGAGCCCGATTCACGAAGGTCGGAAAGCTGCGGGCGCTTGCCGGTACGGGATTCGACCTGACGCGAGAGCTGTGACAGCGCGATGAGCGGGATCTTGAGCTCCTTGGCCATGATCTTCAAACCACGCGACATCTCCGAGACCTCGACGGTACGGCTCTCGGAGCGGCGTCCCGGCGGAGGACTCACCAGCTGCAGGTAGTCCAGGATGATGATTGCCTTCTCCTTGTTATGGAGCATACGGCGGCTCTTGGCGCGAATCTCGGTCACTGTGGTGCCGGGCGTATCGTCAATCAGAATATCGAGCTTGGACAAGGTCTGCGTGGCCTCGTTGATATTGGCCCACTGTTCGGGGCTAATACGGCCCATGCGGAAGTCACTGATCGAGATCATGGCGTAGGCGCAAATCAGACGCTGGGCAATTTCCTTGCCCGACATCTCCAGCGAGAAGAAGCCGACGGTATAACCAGCAGCGGCAGCGTTAAGTGCCAGGTTCAGAGCGAACGACGTCTTACCTACAGCAGGACGGGCGCCGATAATGATGAGCTGACCCTCGCGGAAGCCCATGAGCATGCGGTCGAGCGACGGGAAGCCCGTGGGCACGCCCGCAGCCTGGCCACCGGCCTGGCACACTTCCTCGGCCTCGTTATAGGCCTCGACCATAAACTCGGTCAACGTCTTGTAACTCGACTTGACCTCGCGCGCCGTAACCTTGAGCAGCTTGCTCTCGGCCAGCTCGACAACCTCTTTGGTGTCGGTGGGGGCATTATATGCCAGCGCGTTGATCTCGTTGGTGGCGCCGATCAGCTCACGCAGCATCGAATCGCGGCGAACGATGGCGGCATGATGCTGCCAGTTGACGAGCGACAGGGTCTGACCCATCAACTCCAAAATGTACGCTTCGCCGCCCACGGCATCGAGCTTGTTGATGCTTCGCAGGTAATCGATCAGCGAGATGGAGTCGATGGGAATGCGGCTGTTGTACATATCGACCATCGCGGTATAGATGGTCTTATGAATGGGCCGGTAGAAGTCATCGGGCTGCAGCTCGACCTGGGCTTCTTCGACCACCTCGGGCGATAGCAGCATAGCGGCCAGCACATTGGCCTCTGCATCTTGGTTTTGGGGAAGACCCAACTTTGAGCCGCGGTCCTCGACCGTCAGCCCGGTCTCCCTATCGTCATATGCCATGAGCATCCTCATTCATATCGCTTGCGAGCATCCATAGTATCAGCTACGGTCCCAAAACGCGCCGCGCGTCGCCAATCATCACCGAACCAAACGGATGAACGGTCCTGTATATAGGACTTCGACGCAACGTTCACCATGACACTCACTCAGCGCAAAAAACAAAAGGGCGCCCTGGTTTCCCAGAGCGCCCTTCTTAGAACAAGATTGTTGCGTTGCAGCAAATGCTACTCGGCAGCAGCCTCAGTCTCGACCTCGGCGGTCTCGGCCTCGGCGACCTCAGCGGCCTCCTCGACCTCAGCCTCGGCAGCGAGCTCCTCGGCGGTAACGCCGACGAGAACGACAACCTCGGCCTTGATCTCGCGGTACAGCGAGATGGCAACGGTGTGGGCACCGGCAACCTTGATGGGCTTACCGAGCTCGACGCGCTTGCGGTCGATGTCCATACCGAGCTGAGCCTTGATGGCGTCAGCGATCATAGCGGCGGTAACGGAGCCAAAGAGGATGCCCTCGTCGCCGACCTTGACGTCAACGGTGACCGTCTTGCCCTCGAAGGCAGCCTTGGTCTCGTTGGCGGTGGCCAGACGGACGGCCTCGCGCTTGGCGATGTTGTTGCGACGCTCGTCAAGCTGCTTGAGGTTGCCCTTGGTGGCGGCAACAGCGAGCTTCTTGGGGAACAGGAAGTTCTCAGCGTAACCCTGAGCGACCTCTACGACGTCACCCTCGCCGCCCTTGCCCTTGATCTCATCGAGAAGAATAACCTTCATGATGCGTCTCCCTTCTTAGCCGCGGTCGCGGTTGCCACGAGAGGAAACCACGGGGACGGTGTACGGCAGGAGAGCCATCTCGCGGGCGCGCTTGATGGCGTTGGCGATGTCATGCTGATGCTGCGTGCAAGCGCCAGTGACGCGACGGGGCTTGATCTTGCCACGGTCGGTCATGTACTTACGGAGAAGCTGAGTGTCCTTATAGTCGATGAACTCAGTGTTCTCCTTGCAGAACTGGCAGTACTTACGACGCGGCTGACGTGCAGAAAAATCATTAGCCATGTCAAAATACCTTTCATTTGGCAACTTCGGCGAACCGAAGCCGCCTCTCACTCAAAAATAGGTGAACAACCCTTAGAACGGGATGTCCTCATCGTAGACGTCGACCGCGGGCGGCGTAGCCACCGGCGCGGCAGGACGTGCTGCGGGCGCGGAAGCTGCGGGGGCGTAACCGCCCTGGTCGTAGCCACCCTGGCCACCACGGGAGCTCATAAACTCGATCTCATCGACGATGACCTCAAGCTTGCTCCGGCGCTGGCCGTCGCGCTCCCAAGAGCTGTAGCGCAGCTTGCCCTCGATCGCGACCTTGTTTCCCTTTGCCAGGAAACGGCTCACGGCCTCGGCGCGGGTGCCGAACATGGTGCAGTCGACAAAGTTGGGATAGTCCTCCCACTCGCCAGTCTGCGGGTTGCGGCGACGATCGTTCACGGCGACGCCAAAGGACAGAACCTGGGTTCCGCCGGCGGTGGCGCGCAGCTCGGGATCGCGGGTGAGGTTACCGGTGATGTTCACTCGATTGATGCTCATAACTCACTACTTCCTCTTGGGGCACAAGCCCAGTCCAAAACGACAGTCTTACTCCTGGTCGTCGCGACGGACGATCATGTGGCGGACCACGGCGTCGGTGATGCGCAGGACGCGATCAAGCTCGGCGATCTGGGTAGGATCTGCGTGGAAGTTGATGAGGGTGTAGTCACCATCGGTGAGGTCGTTGATCTCGTAGGCGAGCTTGCGCTTGCCCCACTCGTCAACGGAGTCGACCTTGCCAGCGCCCTCAGCGATCGTGGTATCGATACGCTTCATAACAGCGAGACGAGTCTCGGGGTCGAGCGACGGGTCAACAAAGAACAGCAGTTCATAAGCCTTCATATTGTCACCTCCTCTGGGCAAATGTGGCTTCAGGTCGTGAAGGTGCGCCTGAAGCAGGAAAAGACTTGGTAATAATATCTTTCAACCTCCCAGGCTGCAAGAATGTGCAGCTACAACCTCATGACCTCCACATATGTTCATACTCACACGGCACTTCATGCGTCTTCCAACCAAATGCTGACCAAATGCTTGACGGATCTGTGGACAAGATACGGCGCTGCGGGGACAAACCAAATCGAACCGCAGGTCAGCAAGTGCAAGGCTGTGGTCGCGAAATGCATACCAGTGGCTCACAACACCGTTCAAAGATTTTTAAAATTGCTGACACGTCGTCTATAAATACCTATTTTGAACAATTTGCTGCATGCAGCCATGCTGGTCAGAGCCCGTTTTTGGCCTTCTAGATCCCGTCACGAAGCCAAGCGTTTCAAAAAATGCCAACTTTTCTGTTTGCACTTTGCGATTCCTCGTGTATACTGACTTTCGCATTTAACGGAGAGTTGTCCGAGTGGCCGAAGGAGCACGATTGGAAATCGTGTAGGCGTCAAAAGCGTCTCCAGGGTTCAAATCCCTGACTCTCCGCCAGTTAATTCCAAAGCAGGCCTTTGAGCCTGCTTTGTTTTTACCCCACGCGGAGGGGTGGCAGAGTGGTTGAATGCGGCGGTCTCGAAAACCGTTTGGCCTGTATAAGGTCACGAGGGTTCGAATCCCTCCTCCTCCGCCATTTTGGTTGAGAAAGCTCCC
>UROZ01000022.1 GCA_900549655.1 uncultured Collinsella sp. | reverse complement strand
ACGCGCGCCACCACGAGCACGCGGCAGGTATCGGCAAGCTCGGCGACACGGTTCTCGACCTGCGAAAACACACGATCAGAGAGCACAAACTGCGCCGCACCCATCACATAGGAGCCCTGCGCAAACGACGCGCCGCTCCACTTTTTGGAGGACGAGAACGGAATGACCGACAGCGGCTCAGACACCTCGACCGGGCGATCGGCGTAATAGTTGAGCAGCGCCTGGCAGGTCTCGTTGGCATCGGCCGAAGTCGCACGCGCGACGTTAGCCAGCGCAAAATCGAGCACCGTGGTATCGACGGGAACGGCCGCCTCGTCGGAGCCGGCGCCTAAGCTCACGCCCTCAACCGGCAGCGGATACGTGCCCTCGACCTCCATGCGGCCCGACGTGATGGTGCCCGTCTTGTCCAGGCACAGCACGTCGACGCGCGCGAGCGTCTCGATGCAGTAGAGCTGCTGTGCCAGCACCTTGCGGCGAGCCAGGCGCACCGTGGCGATGGCGAGCACCGACGAGGTCAGAAGCACCAGGCCTTGCGGGATCATGCCCAGCAGGGCGCCCACCGTGGACAGCAGCGCCGACGAAGGCACATGACCAGCCAACAGCTCGGAGAAGCACCACGAAAGCGCGCTATCGCCCGGGGTTCCCGCGGCATCCCACAGCTCGCTCACACTCGAGGCAAACAACGCCAAGCCGAGCGGGATCATGATGATGCTCGCAAAGCGCACGATGGCGTTAAGCGCGTTCATGATCTCGGAATTGACCTTTTTGACGTATTTGGCCTCGTTATTGATCTTAGCCACGTAGTTGTCGGCGCCGACATGGATCACGCGGGCGCGCAGCAGGCCCGAGTCGATAAAGCTGCCGCTCATGAGCTCGGAACCGGGCTGTTTCTTAATAAGGTCGCTCTCGCCCGTCAGCAGGCTCTCGTTCACGAGCGCCTCGCCCGAAACCACCACGGCGTCAGCGGGAATCTGGTCGCCGCGCCCCAGGCGGATGATGTCGTCGAGCACGATCTGGTCCAGGTCGAGCTCCACCTCGGCGCCGTCGCGCACCGCGATGGCCTTCTTGGAGGTCAGCAGCGTGAGCTTGTCGACCATCTTCTTGGAACGCATGGACTGGATGACGCCAATAGCGGTATTGAGGAACACCACGAACAGGAACGTCAGATTCTTAAACGAACCGGTCAAAATGACCAGGAACGCCAAGATCACGTTGATCAAATTGAACAGCGTGCAGAAGTTCTCGATGATGAGCTCTTTGACCGACTTGATCTTGAGCTCCATGTTGCGGTTGATCTTACCGGCGGCGATGCGCTCCTCGACCTCGGCGGTTGAGAGTCCGCGCTCGATATCCGTTGCTGCCATACCACGTCCCATCACGTCGCGTCGGTATAAGAAAAACCGCCCGGACCATGCGAGGTTCGGACGGTCTTACGTTCGATGGTGCCCCATGTTGGATTCGAACCAACGACCTTCTGCTCCGGAGGCAGACGCTCTAATCCCCTGAGCTAATAGGGCCAACGTTTGGCATTATACCCAAGTGCACCACGGGCTATCAAAATAAAAGAAAAAGCTTTGCAATTCCGTGGGAGACGCGGTGCAACGGCCCACTTTAGAAGGCAAAAGCGAGTCAGATAGTATAAACTTTCATGCACCATATATACACGGCTCGCAATGCGGGCCGTTTTTGCAAAAGTTATCCATCGAGGTGAGAGGCACACCATGATTGCAATTCTAAAGCAGAGCGCCAGCGACGAGGCCGTCAGCCATATCGTCAGCTGGATTGAGAAAAAAGGCCTGAAGACCGACGTCTCGCGCGGCGAGAACGAGACGATTATCGGCCTGGTGGGCGATACGACCAAGATCGACCCGTTCCTGCTCGAGTCCATGGATGTCGTCGAGCGCGTGCAGCGCGTCTCCGAGCCGTTCAAGCGCGCAAATCGCAAGTTCCACCCCGAGGACTCCGTCATCGACTGCGGCCACAGCGTCAAGATCGGCGGCGACCAGTTCCAGGTCATCGCCGGTCCCTGCTCCGTCGAGGGCGAGAACCTCATCCGCATCGCACGCCGCGTGAAGGCCGCCGGTGCCACGATGCTGCGCGGCGGTGCCTACAAGCCCCGCACCTCCCCCTACGCCTACCAGGGCATGGGCCCCGCCGGCCTCGACCTGCTGTGCGAGGCGTCTGCCGAGCTCGACATGCCGATCGTCACCGAGATCATGGACCCACGCGACGTGCAGGTCTTCCTGGACAAGAAGATCGACGTCATGCAGATCGGCGCCCGCAACGCCCAGAACTTCCCCCTGCTCAAGGAGGTCGGTAAGACCAAGACCCCGATCCTGCTCAAGCGCGGCATGTCCGGTACCGTCGACGAGCTGCTCATGGCAGCCGAGTACATCATGAGCGAGGGCAACGACAACGTCATCCTGTGCGAGCGCGGCATCCGCACCTTCGAGACCCGCACCCGCAATACCTTCGACCTCAACGCCGTGCCGGTGCTGCACCACCTTTCGCACCTGCCCGTCGTCGCCGACCCCAGCCACGCCACCGGCTACACCCGCTATGTTGAGCCCATGGCGCTCGCCGCGACCGCCTGCGGTGCCAACGGCCTGGAGATCGAGGTCCACGACGAGCCGAGCCGCGCCTGGTCCGACGGCGCCCAGGCCCTCACCCCCGATCAGTTCGACGACACCATGCGCCGCATCCGCGCCATCCGCGAGGTTGTCTGCCAAGAGACCATGGAGTAGCCCATGGGTACGGTGAGAAACGCGCGCGTTAACCAGGGCGGCCCCAAGTGCGCCGGCATCGTGGGCCTTGGCCTCATCGGCGGCAGTTTTGCCCGCGGCTATGCGCAGGCGGGCGTCCGCGTGCTGGCCTGGGACCCCGATGACGACGTCATGACGGCGGCCAGCATGGGCACCGTTGCCGGCGAGCTCAACGACGAGACGCTCGGCGAATGCGACATCATCGTCCTTGCCTGCTATCCCGAGGCCTGCATCGAGTGGCTCGAGGCGCATGCCCAGGCACTCGCCGACGCCACCGACACCGACGCCATCATGGGCCCCGTGGTGATCGACACGGTGGGCGTCAAGGGCATCGTGTGCGAGCGCGCCTTTGAGCTTGCCCGCGAGCACGGCTTTTACTTTGTGGGCGCGCACCCCATGGCGGGCACGCAGTACTCGGGCTACGCACACTCCCGCGCCGACCTGTTCCAGGGCGCCCCGCTCGTGCTCGTGCCGCCCGCGGTGGACGACGCACTTAAGCTGGAGCTTTTGGGCCAGGTGCGCGAGATGGTGCGCCCCTTGGGCTTTGGCAAGTTCAGCGTGACCAGCGCCGCCGAGCACGACCGCGTCATCGCCTTCACGAGCCAGCTTGCGCACGTGGTATCCAACGCCTACGTCAAGAGCCCCACTGCCCAGGTCCACCACGGCTTTTCGGCCGGTAGCTACCGCGATCTCACCCGTGTGGCGCACCTCAATCCTCAGATGTGGTCCGAGCTCATGATCGACGACGCCGATGCGCTTGCCTTCGAGATCGACCATCTGATCGATTCGCTCGGCGCCTACAGCCGCGCCCTTAAGGACCGCGACCAGCGCTATCTGGAGAATCTCCTTGCCGAGGGCGACCGCATTAAGCGCGCGCTCGACGACGAGACCTCCCACTAGACCACCTATCACGCCAGGTCGAAAGGACCGAAGCTTATGGCGATTACCATCGATATCGACACTGCACGCCCCTACCAGGTGCATGTTGGCACGTTTTTGCTGGAGCAGGCGGGACCACTCGTGCGCGCCACTGCCGGCGGTACCAAGGCCGTCATCGTGACGGACACCAACGTGGGCCCGCTCTACCAGATGCCCGTTAAGCAGAGCCTGGAGGCGTCAGGCTACGAGGTGAGCATCTGCACCTTCGAGGCCGGAGAGGCCCATAAGCGCGCCGAAACCTATGTTGCCATTATGGAGTTTGTGGCAGAGCACGAGCTTTCGCGCTCCGACGTGATCGTGGCACTCGGCGGCGGCGTCGTGGGCGACGTGGCGGGCTTTGTGGCCGCCACCTACATGCGCGGCTGCAAGTTTGTGCAGATCCCGACGAGCCTGCTCGCCATGGTGGATTCGTCGGTGGGTGGCAAGACCGCCATCGACCTGGCTGCAGGCAAGAACTTGGCCGGCGCCTTTTGGCAGCCGAGCGTGGTTATCGCCGACGTGGGGTGCCTGGCCACCCTCACGCCCGAGCAGTTCGCCGACGGCTGCGGCGAGGTCGTCAAGCACGCCGTGATCGCCGACCCAGAGCTTTTCGCCGAGCTGGAGAAGACCCCACTCACGCTGGAGCTGCTCAACCGCGATGTGGCGCGCGTAGCGCTCATCATCGCCCGCAATATCGACATCAAGCGCGCCGTGGTCGTCGCCGACGAGCGCGAAACCAACCAGCGCAAGCTCCTCAACTTTGGACACAGCGCCGGACACGCCGTCGAGGCCTGCGAGCACTTTGAGCTCGGACACGGCAACTGTGTGTCGATCGGCATGGGCATCATCACGCGCGCCGCGGCTCTGCACGGCATTTGCGATGCTGCACTGCCCGGTCGTATCGAGGAGCTCTGCGCCCGCCATGGCCTCAAGACCCGCTGCGACCTAGATGCCGATGCCGTTTTTGCCGAGGCGCTCCACGACAAGAAGCGCGCGGGCGACACCATCGACCTGGTGATTCCGCACGGCATTGGCCGCTGCAGCATCGACCGCATGCCGCTTTCCACTTTCCACGAACTCATTGCCGAGGGCCTCGGCCAGAAGGGAGACGCATCCGCATGCTAGCCCGCATCACCCCGTCCCCGCTTAAGGGCACCGTTCCCGCCATCGCGTCCAAGTCGATGGCGCACCGTCTCATCATCTGCGCTGCCCTTGCCAACGGAGAGACGCATGTGACCTGCAACACCACCTGCGCCGATATTGAGGCCACGGTCCGCTGCCTCACGGCGCTCGGCGCCCGCATCGAGACCGTCGAGGACGGCTTCCAGGTCCACCCCACCATGAAGAGCATTGAGTTCGGCCTGCTCAAGGCCCTTGCCGGCGGCACGCTCGACTGCGGCGAGAGCGGCTCCACGCTCCGCTTTATGCTGCCCGTCGCCTGCGCGCTGGGGGCAGAGGCAACCTTTGTGGGACAGGGCCGCCTAGGCGCACGCCCGCTGTCCCCGCTCTCGGACGAGATCATTGCCGCCGGCTGCGACCTACAGGGTCTGGGCGGTTTTCCGCTCAAGACAAGCGGACGCATGCGCCCGGGCACCTTTGTGCTGCCGGGCAACGTAAGCTCGCAGTATATCTCCGGCCTGCTGCTGGCAGCCCCGTTGCTCGCCCAGCCCTCCTGTGTGCAGGTGACTGGCCTCATTGAGAGCCGCCCCTACATCAACCTAACGATCCAGGCCATGAAGGCCTTTGGCGTTGAGGTCAACGTCGAGCGCATTCCGGCCAAGGACGGCCAGCCCGAGGTCACGAACTTCCGCGTGAGCAGCGGCTCGTACCGCACGCCCGGCAGCGTGGCCGTCGAGGGCGACTGGTCCAACGCTGCCTTTTGGCTGTGTGCCGGCGCTATCGGCACCGACCCCATCACCGTCGAGGGCGTGTCCCTGAGCTCCGCACAGGGCGACCGCAACGTGCTTGCCGCGCTTTCGCGCTTTGGCGCCCGCATCGTGCGCTCCACCAACGCCGCCACCGTGCAGTCCGACAAGCTCGCCGGCTTTGAGATGAGCGCCCACGACATTCCGGACCTGGTGCCCGTTATCTCGGCCGTGGCATCGCTGGCGCAAGGCCGCACGTTCATCCGCGATTGCGCCCGCCTGCGTATCAAGGAATCCGACCGCCTGGCCACCACCACCCGCGAGCTCACCGCGCTGGGCGCGCAGGTGCGTATTGCCGGCGACGACCTCATCATCAAGGGCGTCGATGCCTTTACCGGCGGCGAGGTCGATTCGCACAACGACCACCGCATCGCCATGATGGCCGCCATCGCCGCGAGCCGTGCCACCGGCGAGGTCGTGATCCACGGCGCCGAGGCCGTCAACAAGTCCTATCCCGATTTTTTCGACCACTACCGCCTGCTGGGCGGCAAGGTCACACTCGAGGAGGAATAGCATGTCCTCGACCTTTGGCAACGTCTTGCACTTAAGCATCTTCGGCCAATCGCACTCCCCCGCTATCGGCTGCTCGCTCGATGGCATCCCGGCGGGCATCGCCGTGGACCAGGAGAAGCTGCAGGCCTTCCTCGACCGTCGCGCCCCCGGCCGCGACGAGACCGCAACCAAACGCCGCGAGGCCGACGCAGCGCATATCATCGCCGGTGTGATCGATGGACATACCACCGGCGCGCCCATCGCCGCGATTATCGAGAACACCAACACGCGCTCCAATGATTACACCGAGCTGCGCCGCAAGCCCCGTCCCGGACATGCGGACTTCCCTGCGCGCGTGAAGTATCACAACATGCACGATGTCGCTGGTGGCGGGCATTTTTCCGGCCGCCTAACGGCCCCCTTATGCATCGCCGGCGGCATTGCGCTGCAGGCACTTGAGGCCCGCGGCATTCAGGTCATGGCGCACGTCGCGCAGATCGGCGGCATCTCCGACCTGCCGATGGACGATATGGTCTATCGCGAGGCCGACCGCAAGGCAATCCTTACGAACGATCTGCCGTGCATTGACGCCGCCGCAGCCGGCCGCATGCGCGAGGAGATTCTTGCCGCGCGCGACGAGCTCGACAGCATCGGCGGCATCGTGGAGTGCGGCATTTACGGGCTTCCCACGGGCATCGGCGACCCCATGTTCGACGGCATCGAGAACCGCATCGCGCAAATCGCGTTTGGCATTCCCGCCGTAAAGGGCGTGGAGTTTGGCATGGGCTTTGCCGTGGCCGCCATGCGCGGCAGCGAGAACAACGATCCGTATCGCATCGATGCCGAGACCGGCGAGATCGAAGTCGAGTCCAATAACGCCGGCGGCATCCTGGGCGGTATTTCGACCGGCGCGCCCGTCATGTGGCGCATGGCCGTAAAGCCAACGCCCTCGATTGGCCGCGAGCAGCAGACCGTAGACATGGACGCCATGGAAAATGCCGAGCTCTCGATCCACGGCCGCCACGATCCCTGCATCGTCCCCCGAGCCGTCCCCGTAGCCGAAGCAGCCGCCGCCCTCGCCATCTGGGACGCTCTCCTCGAGGACGCCGCCCAGCGCTAAGCCCCACCAACCCAGGGGTAGTTAATTTGGGACGGGGCTTTTTTAGCTACCCCGACCGCGAATCGGCCAAACCGTCGTGCTAACTGCCGGGGCAGCTAAAAAGCCCCGTCCCAAATTAACTACCCCAGGCAACGATTCACGAAAGGGGTCCCCATGGACCTTGCCGACATTCGCCAGGCCATCGATGGCATCGACACCACGCTCCTCAACAGTTTTGTCGAGCGCATGGACATTGCCACCGAGGTCGCCAAGTCAAAAATCGAGATGGGCAAGGCCGTCTTCGACCCCGCCCGTGAGCGCTCCAAGCTCAACAACCTTGCCAGTCGCGCGCCCGAGCGCTACGAGGCGCAGACCATCACGCTGTTCCGCCTCCTCATGAGCATGAGCAAGGCCGAGCAGCAGCGCTATATCAACGAACTCAAGGGCATCACGGTCTCGCAAAAGGCCCACGTCACTGCCGAGGCCTTCGACACGCCCTTCCCCCAGACTGCCAGCGTCGCCTGCCAGGGCGTTGAGGGCGCCTATAGCCAGATCGCCGCGTGCAAGCTCTTCGACGTGCCCGATATCGCGTTCTTCGAGACCTTCGAGGGCGTTATGCGCGCCGTGCGCGACGGCTTCTGCGAGTTTGGCGTACTGCCCATCGAAAACTCCACCGCAGGTTCCGTCAACGCCGTCTACGACCTGCTCGCCCAGTTCGACTTCCACATCGTGCGCTCGCTTCGCCTCAAAATCGACCACAACTTGCTCGTCAAGCCCGGCACCAAGCTTGCGGACGTGCACGAGGTCTACAGCCACGGCCAGGCCATTGCCCAATGCGCCGGCTTTATCGAGGCGCACGACCTGCATGCCACCAAGTACCCCAACACGGCCATGTCGGCTGAGATGGTCGCCAACTCCGAACGCACCGATGTTGCCGCCATCGCATCGCGCAGCTGTGCCACGCTGTATGGCCTCGAGGTGTTGGAGCCCAATATCCAAGACTCGGACAACAACTACACGCGCTTTGTCGTCATCAGCCGCGAGCCGCGCGTCTACCCCGGTGCCAACCGCACCTCGCTCATGATCACCACGGCCAATGAGCCGGGTGCCCTCTACCGCGTACTCGAGCGTTTCTATGCGCTCAACATCAACCTCATCAAGCTCGAGAGCCGTCCCATCCCCGGGCATGACTTTGAGTTTATGTTCTACTTTGACCTGGACTGCCCCTTTGGCAGCAGGGCCCTCGACGACTTGCTCGCCTCCATCGATGACGTGTGCGAGAGCTTCACCTACTTTGGCAGCTACACGGAGGTGCTCTAGATGACCGATACCGCCGCAACCCGCCCCTACGGCGTGCTGGGCCGCGTGCTGGGCCACAGCTACACCCCAACCATCTACAAGGAGCTCGCGGGGCTCGAGTACGTGCGATTTGAGCGCGAGCCCGAGGACCTCGAGGCCTTTATGACGGGCAACGAATGGGAGGGCGCCAACGTGACCATCCCCTACAAGCGCGCCGTCATGGAATACCTGGACGAACTGAGCCCGCTGGCCGAGCGTATGGGCAACGTCAACACCATCACGCGCCTGGCCGACGGCCGCCTGCGGGGCGACAACACCGACTACTTCGGTTTTCAGTGCCTGGTCGAGGAGCTGGGCGTTGAAGTGGCCGACAAGAAGGTCCTTGTGCTCGGCGCCACCGGTGGCGCGGGTACCACTGCCAGCATGGTGCTCGGCGACCTAGGCGCCACCGTGGTGCCCGTGGGCCGCACGAGCGAGGTCAACTACGGCAACATCGCGCAGCAGTCCGACGCCGCCCTGCTCGTCAACTGCACGCCCGCCGGCATGTTCCCCCATTGCCCCGACGCGCCTTGCACGCTCGAAGGGCTCGATGCGCTCGAAGGCGTTATCGACATTGTCTACAACCCCGCCCGCACGGGACTCATGCTCGAGACCGAGCGCCGCGGCATCCCCTGCATCGGTGGCCTGCTGATGCTCGTGGCCCAAGCGGCACAGGCCGTCGAGCACTATACCGGCCAAGTCACCCCGCGCAAGCGCATCTTAGACGTAACGGAGCGTCTGTCCCGCCGCGAACAAAACATCGCGCTGATCGGCATGCCGGGTTCGGGCAAGACCCGCGTGGGTGAGCAGATCGCCCAGCTCACGGACCGCGAGCACATCGACTTGGATCGCGCGCTCGAGGAGCGTCTGGGCATGCCCTGTGCCGACTTTATCGTCGAGCGCGGCGAGGCGGCCTTCCGCGAACAGGAGACTGCTACGCTGGCCGACATCTCCAAGCGCAGCGGCCTGGTGCTCTCCACCGGCGGCGGCGTGGTCACACGCGACGAGAACTACCCGCTGCTGCACCAGAACAGTCAGATCGTGATGCTCAACCGCAAGCTCGAAGAGCTCGCCCACAAGGGCCGCCCCATCACCGCACGCGACGGCATCGATAAGCTCGCGGAACAACGTATGCCACGCTACCGCGCCTGGGCCGACCACATCATCGACTCACGCGACTGCGCCGCCAATACCGCCCAAGCCCTCCTCGACACCCTCCCACCCGCTCTCTAAAAAAAACCACCACAAAGGGGACAGGCACCTTTGTGGTGGTTTCTCGACTGCAAAGGAAGCAACCATGAAAGCACTCGTCATCAACGGCCCCAACCTCAACATGCTCGGCATTCGCGAGCCGGGCATCTATGGCAGCGACAACTACGACCGCCTGGTCCAGATCTGCCAGGAGGCGGGCGCCGCGCAGGGCTTTGACGAGGTCGAGGTCTTCCAGTCCAACCACGAGGGCAGCATCGTCGCCAAGATCCAGGAGGCCTACGGCAATGTCGACGGCATCGTCATCAACCCGGCAGCTTACACGCACACGAGCGTCGCGATCCTCGACGCCCTCAAGGCTGTCGCCATCCCTGCCGTCGAGGTACACATCAGCGCCGTAGAGACGCGCGAGGACTTCCGTCAGGTGAGCTATGCACGCCTTGCCTGCTTCGCCACCATCACCGGCGAGGGCTTGCAGGGCTACGCCCACGCGCTGGAGCTGCTGAAAGAGCATCTCGAAAAGTAAGACCGCAACACTACTGAATAATGACAGCGGGAAGGGCCGACTTGGTCCTCCCCGCTTTTAATTACGCCTTCTTGATCACGTACGCCAATCCAATATCGCAGGCGCAACGCACGATTGATGCGAAGAGCCACGATGCCGGCAGCGTCATAAGCAGAGGCATGGTCTGCCAAGGAATAAACCAATCGACCGCATGGATCGCAAAGATCGCCAGACTGGCTTGTCCGCAAAACACGAGTCCTTGCTCAAAAGCCCCCAAAACCGGCACGTCTTTCAACTTCTTCAACGCCATCGAAACCCAACAGACGCAGTAGCTACCCGCAACAGCAGCAGCTGTCGCAACCACAATCCCATCCACACGGCGGCTCGAAAGCTCAAGCCCGCTCAGCGCGGCAAGGACAAGCCAAGCGACACCGGCTCCAATAAACAGCAGAGGCTTGCTCACGATCGGCTCCAGCCTCCTTTGGCGCGCCGTATAGCCAACCCACATCAGCAGCACGATATAGCAGCTCAGATCCAGATCGAGCGGCAGGTAAACACCCATAAATCGAGACACGCTCAAACCGCAAAAGGCTATCGCGGCACAGACAACCCCCTGCCAAACAACCCCAATCCCGCGGCGATCAAACAGCCGCGTGAGCGCATTAAACAGCAGGCGCGACATAAACAGCGCCGCCAGAAACCATGCCATGCCAACGGCGGTAACGCCAAGCCCAGGCACATCAACGCCCGAGGCAAACACAAGCGTGTAAGCCCCGCAACCAGCGTACCGCTCGTCAACGGAGCGCCGCTCATCAAGAACGTCGGCACCTGCCACGCCAGTGCAAGAACCACATACGGCACCAGCAGGCGCGACACCGAACCACTCAGCAGCTCGCGCCACGGCTTCGGCCTAAACGTATACCCGGCAAGAATAAAGAACACCGGCATGTGAAACGAGAAGATCGCGTGCCGCAAGGGAGAGGGATTTGGGACGGTGTGCCCCACAATGACCAGAATAATTGCAATCCCCTTTGCAATATCTATCCAGTCGAGCCTTTTGCTTCCCATGGCAAACCCTTCAAAACCGCAGCACACAAGATAAAAAGCCCAGACCACCAAGCGGTCCGGGCTTAATAAACGATGGTGCTCCATGGCGGATTCGAACCGTCGACCTTGGGATTAGAAGTCCCCTGCTCTATCCAACTGAGCTAATGGAGCAAATAGCCGCACGCCCAAGCAAGCGCAAGCCTGTCAGGCGCAAGTAATTATAACCTAGTTGAACTGCTCGCGATACGCCTTGCAGACCTCATCGACCGGGCCGTCCATGCGAAGGTCACCCTTCTCGATCCAAACGGCACGCTGGCAGATGCGCTCAACCTGCTCCATGGAGTGCGAAACGAACAGAACCGTCACGTCACCGCTCTGGATAAAGTGCTGGATGCGGGCCTCGCACTTCTGCTGGAAGAACACATCACCGACGGACAGCGTCTCGTCAACGATCAGAATATCGGGCTCGGTAATCGTCGCGATTGCAAAGGCGATACGCGCCACCATGCCCGAGGAGAAGTTCTTAAGCGGCATATCGACAAAGTTCTGCAGCTCAGCGAACTCGATAATGCCGTCAAAGTTGGCGTCGATGAACTCCTTGGTATAGCCGAGCAGGGCACCGTTCAGATAGATGTTCTCGCGGGCGGTCAGCTCGGGGTCAAAGCCGGCACCAAGCTCAATCAGAGGCGCAATATTACCGTGCACCTTAACGCTGCCCTCACTAGGCTCAAGCACGCCAGCGATAATCTTGAGCATCGTAGACTTGCCGGAGCCATTGGTGCCGACCAGACCCACGACCTCGCCACGATGAATATCAAACGAGATATGCCTGAGCGCCCTAAACTCCTCAAAGAACAGCTCGTGCTTGGCAAGCTTGATGAAGTACTCCTTGAGGTTGGTCAGCGACTCGGACGCCATGTTAAAGATCATGGTGACGTCGTCGACCTCGACAGCCAGAGGCTGCTCGCTGTAATCAACAACAGATTCAGTCATCACAGCACTCCTTAGATGTAGAGGATGAACTTGCGCTCGGATTTATGGAACACGGTGTAGCCAATAACAAGCGCAAGAACCGCCCAAGCGACGCACATACCAAACGTCATAAGCGAGGGCGTAGTCTGGAACAGGAAGATATCGCGCATAAACTGCAGGTAGTTATACATGGGGTTCGCATAGACCAGAATGCGCACGAGATGCGGCATTTGCGCAACGAAGTCGGTCGTCCAGAAAATAGGCGTGATGTAAGTCCACGCCGTAATGACGACGCTCCACAGATGCATGACATCGCGGAAGAAGACCGTGAGGGCGGAGAGCATCATGCCCAGGCCCATGCAGAAGCACATAAGCAGCAGTAGGCAGACCGGCAACAGAATCAGGTGCCACGAAGGCATAACGCGGAACCACAGCATAACGATGGCGACGGCGACCAGCGAGAAGGCAAAGTTGACCAGCGAGAAGAGCACCTTCTGCACCGGGAAGACCCAGCGGTGAACCTTGACCTTCTTGAGCAGCGGAGCTGCGCCCACGATCGACGTCAGCGCCTGGTTCGTAGACTCGGACATGACGGCAAAGGTGACGTTACCCACGATCAAGTACAGCGGGTACATCTCGGGCGTAATAGAGCCGTTGCGACCCTGGGCAAAAATCGTCGAGAACACGATGGCCATGACGATCATCATCAGCAGCGGGTTGAGCACCGACCACGCAACGCCCAAAACACTGCGACGATACTTAATCTTAAAATCCTTGGTAACCAGCTGACGAAGGATAAACGCGTCCTTCTCAAATTCGTTCTTAGCAAACGTCGCAGGCAGACTGCGAGTTTCTTGTTGCTTTGTCTGATCCGACACGGATGCAACTCCTTTACTCGTAATCGTTGACAAACGAACAGTATAGACCCGACGGCCATGCAAACGATTCGCGCAACAAAACTGGAGAACTAACCCACATCTTAGGCCAGGCCCAAACGGCTATACTTTCTAGGATTGAATGTATAAGGAGCATTAAGTGAATTCTGAATCCATCGCCGTCATCATCCCTTGCTACAACGAAGCGCTCACGATCGGCAAAGTCATCGACGACTTTCACCGCGAGCTTCCGCAAGCGACGGTCTATGTCTATGACAACAACTCGTCGGACGATACCTCACGCATTGCCACCGAGCACGGCGCCACAGTCCGCTTTGAGCCCCGTCAGGGAAAGGGCAACGTATGCCGCCAGATGTTTCGCGACATCGACGCCGATTGCTACCTGATGGTCGACGGAGACGACACCTACCCCGCCGAGGCGGCCAAGGCCCTCTGCGAGCCCATCCTTAACGGCACGGCCGACATGACCGTAGGCGATCGCCTTTCAAACGGCACCTACGCCGAGGAAAACAAGCGCGCCTTCCACGGCTTTGGCAACAATCTGGTCCGCGCCATGATCAAGTGGATCTATGGCTACAGCTTCGATGACGTCATGACCGGCTACCGCGCCATGAGCCGCCCGTTCGTTAAAACCTTCCCAGTGCTTTCCGAGGGCTTTCAGATCGAAACCGAGCTCTCGATCCACGCCGTCGACCACCGCTGGCGCATCAAAGATGTGCCCATCGAGTACCGCGACCGTCCCGAGGGTTCCGAGTCCAAACTCAACACCGTGAGCGACGGCATTAAAGTCGTTGCGATGATCGGCACGCTGTTCAAGGACTACCGCCCGCTGAAGTTCTTCAGCCTCGTTGCGCTTCTGTTCGCGGTATTCGGCCTCGCCCTGGGCATGCCCATCGTTGTCGAATATTTCCAGACCGGCCTCGTCCCGCGCTTCCCCACCGCTATGCTCGCCGCCTCGTTTATGTTCCTATGCGGCCTGAGCCTTGCGACCGGCTTCATCCTAGATTCTGTAGCAAAGGTCGAAAAAAAGCAGTGGGAGGTCAACGTGTACAGCAAATACGCCTACGACGACCAGCCCGGCCACCCTACTTCCATGCCAAGCGAGAGGTAGATCTTCCGCAAAATACTATTGGCACCACTGCGCAGATAGCCACCAACAAGAAAAGCCGCCGTTAAAGAACGGCGGCTTTTACTCTCGAAAAGTTAATAGCGGCTAGAGCGTCTTGATGTACTCCCCCAGCTCTTCCTCCCAGTCGGGCATGTGGAAGCCGGCAGCCTCGAGCTTGGACAGGTCGAGCGCGGAGTGGACCGGGCGCGGGGCGACGGGGCCCTCGGCGCTCGTGTAGTAGTCGGCGGTCGATACCGGCACGACCCTGTCCCCGTTGCCGTTGGCGGCCTCGAAGACGGCGCGGGCGATATCGGCCCAGGACTTGACGGTGCCGGAGCCGGTGCAGTCGTAGGTGCCGTAGGGGGCGTGCGTCCCCAGCACGTGGAAGATGGCCTCGGCCATGTCGCGCGTGAAGGTCAGGCGGCCCAGCTGGTCGTCCACGACGGTGACCTTGTCCAGTTTGTCGTCCGGGTCGGCGACGCGGTCTGAGAGCGCCTTCATCGTCTTGACGAAGTTGTGGCCCTCGCCTATGACCCAGGAGCTGCGCATGATGTAGTGGCGCGGGCACCCGGCCACGGCGATGTCGCCGGCGGCCTTGGTCTGGCCGTAGACGGACAGCGGGCTGGGGGGCTCGTCCTCGTCGTGCACCTCGGCGGTGCCGTCGAAGGCGTAGTCGCTGGACACGTGGACGAGGGTGATCCCGTGATCAGAGCATGTGCGGGCGAGGAGGGCGGGGCCGGTCGCGTTGGCCTTCCAGGCGGTCGCGCGGCCCTCGGCGGTCTCCGCCCTATCCACGGCGGTGTAGGCGCCGCAGTTGATCACGGTGCCGTAGAGCGACCAGTCGTACTTGGAGTAGGCCGCCGGGTCGGACATGTCGAAGGTGTCGATGTCGCAGAAGTCGAAGTCCTTGGCGACGCCGCGCTCCTCGGCGAGCGCACGCACCGCATGCCCCAGCTGGCCGTTGCAGCCGGTGACGAGGGTGCGCCTCGGCGCCATGGGGACGACGTCCTTCAGCATCGGGTGGCTGAGGTCGGCGTCGGATACGGTGGCCTGGTCGAGAGGGATCGGCCAGTCGATGGCGAGCTCCGGGTCGGCGAGGTTCACGAAGGTGTAGGTCCTCTTCAGCTCGAGGGACCAGTGGGCGTCCACCAGGTAGGTGTAGGCGGTGCCGTCCTCCAGGGCCTGGAAGGAGTTGCCCACGCCGCGCGGGACGTAGATGGCCTTGGACGGGTCGAGCGTGCAGGTGAACACCTTCCCGTAGGTCTCGCTGCCCTCGCGCAGGTCCACCCAGGCGCCGAAGACGCTGCCGCGCGCCACGGAGATGAACTTGTCCCAGGGCTCGGCGTGGATGCCGCGGGTGACGCCGCGGCTGTCGTTATAGGAGATGTTGTTCTGGACGACCCTGAGATCGGGGATGCCCAGGGCGGTCATCTTGGCGCGCTGCCAGTTCTCCTTGAACCAGCCGCGCGAGTCGCCGTGGACGGCCAGGTCGACGACCTTGAGGCCGTCGATGCCGGTCTCCGCCACGGAGAGGTCCTTCTCGAATGCGATGTCTGCCATGTCTCTGCTCTCCCTACTGCCCCTGCGCGCGGTAGCGGGCCTCGGTGGCCTCCTTGGCCGGGCGCCACCAGGACTCGTTCTCGACGTACCAGTCGATGGTGGCCTTCAGGCCCTCTGCGAAGTCGGTGTGGGCCGGCCTCCAGCCGAGCTCGCGCTGGAGCTTGGTGGAGTCGATGGCGTAGCGGCGGTCGTGGCCGGGGCGGTCGGCGACCCAGTCGAAGTCCTCGGGGTCGCGGCCCATGGCCGTGAGGATCATGCGCAGGACCGTGATGTTGTTCTTCTCGCCATTTGCGCCGATGAGGTAGGTCTCCCCCATGCGGCCCTTCGTGAGGATGTCCCAGACGGCCGAGGAGTGGTCCTCGGTGTGGATCCAGTCGCGGACGTTCTCGCCCTTCCCGTAGAGCTTGGGGCGCACGCCGTCGACGATGTTCGTGATCTGCCTGGGGATGAACTTCTCCACGTGCTGGTAGGGGCCGTAGTTGTTGGAGCAGTTGGAGATCGTGGTGCGAAGGCCGTAGGTGCGGGTCCAGGCGCGCACGAGCATGTCGGAGGATGCCTTGGTGCTCGAGTACGGCGAGGACGGGTGGTACGGCGTCTCCTCGGTGAACTTCGCCGGGTCGTCGAGCGCGAGGTCGCCGTAGACCTCGTCGGTGGAGACGTGGTGGTAGCGGACGCCGTATTTCCTCACGGCCTCCAGCAGGCGGAAGGTGCCCTCGACGTTCGTGCGCAGGAAAGGCTCGGGGTCGGCGATGGAGTTGTCGTTGTGGCTCTCGGCGGCGTAGTGCACGATGGCGTCGTGGCCCGGGACGATGCGGTCCAGCAGCTCTGCGTCGCAGATGTCGCCGACGACGAGCTCCACGCGGTCGGACGGCAGCCCGGCGATGTTCTCGGGGTTGCCGGCGTAGGTCAGCTTGTCCAGGACGGTGACGTGCACCTCGGGGTGGTTGTCCACGACGTAGTGCACGAAGTTGCTGCCGATGAAGCCGCAGCCGCCCGTGACGATGATGTTCTTGGGTTCAAAGATCTCAGACATGAAAATCCAATCTGAAGCATGTACAGCTTCTTTAGTATGCCGCAGGAAGTGACGACGCGACACTATTCAACAAAACTATCGGACATTTCGGCATGCGATAAGAGCCATAACCTTCGCAGAATTACCTCCCGTACAAAACGCCTCCGGAATGCAGTCTTTGTCGTAGTGAAAAACCGAATCCTCAGTTATTTCACGTAAGTACTTATAGAAGAAATCCTCCCAGCTTTTAAACTTCTCACTGTTTACAAAGGCTTCTGGGGTTTCCAAAACCGTCTTAACATCTAGCCCTGAAATTACGCCGGAGCTCAGCAGAAGCCATTCGAACGACTCGGGAAGACAAACCGTAACAGTATCGCGGTGAATGTCTTGCAGCTTAAGGACGCGGTCCGCATAGCACCCAAATGCCGCTCCGTCCGCAACAACAAACACGCGATCGTCGAGATGCTGATCCAACCAGCGCAAAATCGCGCTGTTCGTCATGGCCGAAGTACAGGTAAGCTCACTGTCAGCGAAATGCCGTTCAAAGAACTGGAAACCAGACTTACTGTCCTCGCATAGAAGGATAGAAAAGTCCTGTTTTGGCGCCGACCGGGAAATAGCATAACGATGATTCCCGCGATCTTGATAAACAGGGATGAAAGAATGGTATTTTCCGCTCGTCTTAATCTTGTAAATCTCATCCACGCTATACGGAAGATTGGGGAAATCAGCCCTTGAGATCAGCACGAAATAATTCGAGGAATACAGCACATGATGGGCAAACTCATCAGAATGGATCTCTTTTAAGCCCTCATCGACAAATACAATCGAGTCATGAACAGACGAAAGCTGGTTTCGCCAATCATAATCGGTCAGGGCGACACAGGGACAATCGCATTGCAAGGAGACACCCGACTGCTCGCCCGTTCGCATGTAGTCTGCGACCATGTCAAAGAGTGTCGTCTTACCCGTGCCACTATCGCCACGCACAATAGTGATGTTCCGCTTGATGGTAAATGTGTACTTAGTTCCCCTGCGGCGGGAAATCTTAACGAGATGCGAACCGTTCATAAGCAGTACCTACAGATACGGAATCGACTCGTGAATCAAATCGGCCATGTTGTGAACGATTCGGCCGCTATTCACGACTTTAATTTTAAAATCCTCGCGACCAAAGTCCATCACATGATAGAGATTCACAACGAGCTTGCGATCTTTCGCCATGTCGAGAATCCACTTGGCACAGTTGTCACCACAGGTAGAGGCGTTAAAAATATGCTTACGATCAAATCTCATAAGCAGCAGCGTTTTCACGCCACCAGAAAGCTGGAGTGGAGAGATGGATCCAAGCACAGGGCTTTCGATGACGTTTTCGGAGACAACATCCGATCGATCGACATCTTTAATTATCGAGACTGCATAGGGATTCGTAATCCAAGAAGACCGGTAAGAGTTTTTGAAATATGTCGCTGTGTTGTAAATCGCTTCTGGCATATCGCCAAAGTAGACGCTTAACACATCCACTCCCAATCATATTGTCTTTATGGTCAACGTAATCATAACGAAAGGGGCCACCAGATAAACGGTGACCCCTAAAAGAAAACAAGCTGGCGCTAGTACTCGCGCGGGCTGTTGACGATCTCGCCGGCGGCGACCTTCTTCAGGTGCTGGCCGTAGACCGACTTGCCGTAGGCCTTGGCGGCCTCCTCCAGCTCGGCGGTCGTGATCCAGCCGTTCTCCCAGGCGATCTCCTCGGGCACGGACACGGGCAGGTCCTGGGAGTGCTCCACGGCGCGGACGAACTCCGCCGCCTCGTGCAGGCTCTCCATGGTGCCGGTGTCCAGCCACGCGTAGCCGCGGCCCAGCGTCACGACGGACAGCGTCCCCTCCTCCAGGTACATCTGGTTGAGCGTGGTGATCTCCAGCTCCCCGCGGGCGGAAGGCTGAACCTTGTGTGCCTTGGCGGCGACGTCGCCCGGGTAGAAGTACAGGCCGGTGACGGCGTAGGAGCTCTTGGGGCGCTCGGGCTTCTCCTCGATGGAGACGGCCCTCCCCTCGCGGTCGAACTCCACGACGCCGAAGCGCTCGGGGTCGTCCACGTGGTAGCCGAAGACCGTGGCCCTGCCCGACTCGGCGTTCTGGACGGCGCGCGTCAGGTGGCGCGAAAGGCCGTTGCCGTAGAAGATGTTGTCGCCGAGCACCAGGGCGCACGGCTCGCCGGCGATGAACTCCTCGCCGATGGTGAAGGCCTGCGCCAGGCCGTCCGGCGAGGGCTGCTCAGCGTAGGAGAGGTTCACGCCGTAGCGCGAGCCGTCCCCGAGCAGGCGCTCGAAGTTGGGCAGGTCGGTCGGCGTGGAGATGACCAGGATGTCCCGGATGCCCGCCAGCATGAGGGTGGACAGCGGGTAGTAGATCATGGGCTTGTCGTAGACCGGCAGCAGCTGCTTGGAGGTCACGAGCGTGAGCGGGTACAGGCGCGTGCCGGACCCGCCGGCGAGGATAATACCTTTCATTTAATCTCTCCTTTACAATCGAAATATGTTTTATATCGAGCGATAAAATGGCTCGGAACAAACGGTGTATGGGCTCGCTAAGGTTCTCGCGGCGGTACGCCGTAATGAGGATGAGGCGGCTCCCGGTAGCCCAGTCGAGCTCGCGGGTGGGAGTAGCCCTTGCGCACCGTCGTACGCAGCGCGTCGACGCTGAATTCGAGCAGGTTCCGGCGGCTCGCCTCCGTGGCTGTGAAGTACCAGTTAGCCAGCACGTACACAGTCTGCCGGCCGAACTCCTAAGGCCAGGGGCTGTACGGGTTGCGCATACGGAGTTCCGCCTCAACGTGTCCGACGGGAATCTGCAGGTAGAAGCATGCGAGCACTGCCGTACGACAGCCTCCTTCCCGCACCATCGGTCTTTGCGGCTAGCTAACCCTCCCCGCTTCACCCTGTACACGCATCTGCAGAGCCTTCTCGGCGAACCTCCGGGGCTCGTACGCGTCCTCAACCAGCATCATGAGCTCGCCGGGCTCCAGCTCCCACCAGCGAAAATCCTCAAGCGCGGCGATCGTCTCGCCGTCGAAGCGCTTCCGCCGCTCCCTCGCGGGCGCGCCCGTCACGATCGAGTAAGGCTCCACATCGTGAGTCACGATGCTGCCCGCGCCTATCACTGCGCCGTTGCCTATGCGATTGCAACCCGAAGTAATGATTGAGCCATAGCCGACCCAGACATCGTTACCGATCACGAGCCCGCTCCGCTCAACGTCGTAATCCGACACCCCAGTGAATGTGGGGTTGTAGAGCAAGGGCGACATGACGGCCCGCTCCGTCGGGTGGTTCGCTCCAAAGTAGCGGACGTTCCCGGCGAAGGAGCAGTATCGGCCGACGAGGATAGACCCCCCTCCGCCGTTGAACGCGTCATCGAAGTAGGAGCCGTACGTATGGAGGTCGACGTCGACGTCGTGCAGACTCTTCGCATAGGCACGCAGCTCGCTCGACGTCATCTGCCACTCAACGGAACCGCGCCATTTGTACTTCAGTTTTATTGCCAACGCCTTAGCGTTCATGGTACATGTCTCCTTTGGCTCAATACTGCACTTACAGCGCCCGCTAATGCTTGACGCCTTTTCTACTTCTGAGTAGCTTCAACAAGGCACGTATCTCGCTTTTGGCTTGGGCGGCCTGAAGCGCGACGACCGCGAGCGCGCATGCGCCGGCCAAAAAGGTGTAGTTCTCCACATTCAACGCTGCCAAGACCGCCTGAAAGATCAAGAGGGCCACGCAGGCGTAAAACACCAACCAATTAGTGCGCACATCGACAGCGCGGGCGGCCCCGCGCATCCTCGACAGCATTACGAGAAAGTTGCTGACCACATCGGCTATGCAGGCTCCTAGAAGGCCGAGCGTCGGAACCAGAGCCCAGCAACCCGCCATGGTCGCGATCGCACCGATCATCGTCGTAACGAACAGCCTTTTTGTATCCATGCTAGCGGAGTAAATAGTTCCGTAGAAAGAGAAAATCGTGTTGAAGAAGAAGGCGACCAGGAGAAGCGGGATGTACCTCCACGCGGAATAGAAGCTACTTTGCAGAAGCAACGAGGCGAGGAGTGGAGTGACCGCAGCGAGCAGAGCGGCACAGGAGAACATGATGAACTGGAGTGCCGAAAAGACCGTCGTGAAGAAGTCTCCGACCCCCTCTTTTTTGAACTCCTGATATGCCGAGATCTGCCATGCCTGCTGAAAGATCTGAAACACGGCGTTCAACAGATTTGGAATCTTGCTTGCCGCAGCGTACAGCCCGTTCGAGGCAATTCCCAGAAACCCCGTCACGAAAAACCTACTGATGCTATTGTTTACCCACCAAAAGAGCGTGTTGGGTGTCAGAGGAATCGCGTAGGACATCATCTTCTTCAGGTCGGCGCGAAGGTCGCTCATCCCAACATGCAGCAAATGGTCGCGGTGTTTGCCAAGAGCCTCGTAAACCAACGACCCGCAGACACCCCCGAGTATCGTCGCGATGAAATACCCCTCGACACCCAGCCTCAGCTGCGCGATGAACACAAAGGCGCCGATAAGGGTGGCCAGCGAGTTAATCCCAGCGGCAAAGGGAATGATGCGCACCTGGTCGAGCGCCCGCGCGACGTTGCTTTGGTACGTCAGCATGGCATTGCTCGCATAGGCCGCCAAGAACCAGAGCTTGTAATCGCCAAGCCCCCCGAAGATGCCAAGATCGAGCAGTGGAAGCATGACGGTGACGATTGCGAAACTCACGAGGACAATCGCCAGCCCCGCAGTCACGTAGCGGTCGGTGTTCTTCGAGTCATCGATGACGAACCGCAGCACCGCATCAGAAATCGAAAGCGTCGCGAGGGGCACCATAAGCGTGATGACCGTCAGCGACATGTCGGTGATTCCGTACTCGCCCTCGCTCAGGTAGTAAGTGTAGAGCGGAACAAGCACGAAGGCTATAAGCTTCGTCGCAACGGAGTTGACAGCGAAAAGGACTATGTTCTGCGCAAGGCTCTTGTATTTGTTCAAACCCGTCTCCAAGCTAAGCTCTACTCGATCTTGCCCGACGCGATGCGTCGGAGCGTGCCAAGGAACATTTTGCAGCGAACGGCGAGTGGCAGCCGCTTTTGCCAGCAGGCAAGCTGCCTGAGCGAGTAACTCGGCGTTTGTTTACGTGCAAGCCTCATTGCGAGGATAAACGAGTGCATCGCCGACTTGCGCATGCACTGACCGGGCTGCATCTCATTCACCACCTCAAGATCCTCCAAGGGAGACGTCTCCAGAACGCCCGCAGCGACGGCGGAGCGGAGC
>UROZ01000021.1 GCA_900549655.1 uncultured Collinsella sp. | reverse complement strand
CCTGCGGCTACTTAAGTGCGCCGGTCACCGTACCGCCACCCAGGACGATGTCGCCGCGATAGACGACGACGGCTTGGCCGGGGGCGATGGCTCGCTGCGGCTCGTCAAAGGTCAGCAGCATTTGTCCGTCGGCGTCACGCGTAAGGGTCGCTGCCTGGTCCTTTTGACGGTAGCGGTACTTGGCACCTACGCGAATGCCGCCGGCGTCGAGCTCCGCCTCCATGCGTGCGTCCGGCGCGCTCCAGATCCACTCATCGGCCGTGAGGGCAGCGGCGGTCAGGTCCTCGGCCTCACCCAGATGCACGGTGTTGTTGGCGGCGTCGACGCCCGTCACATACACGGGATGCGCCATCGCGACGCCCAGGCCCTTGCGCTGGCCGATGGTGTAGCGCAGCGCGCCGTTGTGGCGCCCGACCACGCTGCCGTCGCGCCATACAATGTCACCCGGTGCAGCGGCATGTCCACAGCGGCGCTCGATATAGCCCGCGTAGTCACCGTCCGCGATAAAGCAGATGTCCTCGCTTTCGGCCTTCTGGGCGTTGGTAAAGCCCTGTTCGGCGGCAATGCGGCGCACGTCGCGCTCTTTGTCTAGGCCTGCCAGCGGAAAGATCGTGTGCGCCAGGCGCTCCTGCGTAAGCGAATACAAAAAGTAGCTCTGGTCCTTTTTGGGATCTTCGCCGCGATGTAGCTGCCAGGTGCCGTCTGCCGCCTGGCTTGTTTTGGCGTAATGTCCCGTTGCGATGTAGTCGCAGCCCATGTCCAGCGCCGCATCGAGCAGCGCGCCAAACTTAATGTGGCGGTTGCAGATAATGCACGGATTGGGCGTCAGTCCTTCCTGGTAGGCGTTCACAAAGCGCTCGATCACGTTGCGGTCGAAGGTCTGCTGCAGGTCGAGCACATGGTGGGGTATCCCCAGGCGCTCGGCGATGGCCTTTGCATCGGCGATGTCGCGGTCGACCTTACTCATGCCCGTGATGGGATCGGGCGTGGGGCAGGTGAGGCGCATGGTGGCGCCGACGCATTCGTAGCCCTGGCTTTTGAGCAGGTACGCGGTCACGCTGGAATCGACGCCGCCGCTCATGGCGACGAGCACGCGCTTGTTGTGCATGGGGAGGTTCTCCTTGGTGGCATGTGGCCAAAAAAGAAAAGCGGCGCGGGAGGCTGGTTCCGCGCCGCAGACATTGTAGCAAGTTCGGACGTCTCGTGGGACACCCTAACGAGATGGGCTTAGGCAGCCAGAAGAGAGGGTAGACCGGCGTGCCTTGGGCCTATCGACAAGTGACGGGCCCTTAGTCCTGGAACAGTGCCGTGGACAGGTAGCGCTCGCCGGTGTCGGCAAGCAGGGCCACGATGGTCTTGCCCTCGTTCTCGGGGCGCTTGGCCAGCTGCAGTGCGGCCCACACGGCGGCGCCGGACGAAATGCCCACGAGCACGCCCTCCTTGTGGCCCACGGCGCGGCCGGTGGCAAAGGCGTCGTCGTTCTCGACGGGGATGATCTCGTCATAGACCTGGGTGTTGAGGACGTCGGGCACAAAGCCGGCGCCGATGCCCTGAATCTTGTGCGGGCCGGCCTGGCCCTTGGAGAGCACCGGGGAGGTGGCGGGCTCGACGGCGACGACCTTAATCTCGGGGTTCTGCTCCTTGAGGAACTCGCCCACGCCGGTCACGGTACCACCGGTGCCAACGCCGGCGACGAAGATGTCGACCTTGCCATCGGTGTCATCCCAGATCTCGGGGCCGGTCGTGGCCTTGTGAATGGCCGGGTTCGCGGGGTTCACAAACTGGCCGGCGATGATGCTGTTGGGAGTCTCCTTCTGCAGCTCCTCGGCCTTGGCGATAGCGCCCTTCATGCCCTTGGAGCCGTCGGTGAGCACGAGCTGCGCACCGTATGCCTGCATCAGCTTGCGGCGCTCGACGGACATGGTCTCGGGCATGGTGATGATCACCTTGTAGCCGCGGGCGGCCGCTACCGAGGCGATGCCGACGCCGGTGTTGCCGCTCGTGGGCTCGATGATGGTGTAGTCGCCGCCGCGCACGAGCTTGCCAGCCTTCTCGGCCTCGTCAATCATGTTCTTGGCGACGCGGTCTTTAACGGATCCGGCGGGGTTGAAGTATTCCAGTTTGACGAGCACGCGAGCCTTGAGGTCCTCGTCGGCCTCAAAGTGAGTGAGCTCCAGAAGCGGGGTGTGGCCGATAAGCTGATCGATGGACGTGTAAACCTTGCTCATGGTGAACCTCCAAAGTGTTCAAGTTGCTGGTTGCCGTGCGGTTTTACGGCATGTCTAGCAGCTAAACCCATAAACCTTATAGGTTGTTCGTTTAGCTGTTGGCAAGCATAGTAGACACTAAAGCCTAGTAATGCAATAGGAAATAGAAGATTATTACGAGTCGATTAACCATCTTGACCGGAACGGGTATTTTCAAACCCATTTTTTCGGCTAGAATTTCAACGGACTAAAAGACCGAAAGGCAGCAATATATATGTTGGTTTCTACTAAGGGCAGGTACGCCCTGCGCGTTATGGTCGATCTGGCCGAGCACCAGGCGGCCGGTCGCATCCCGCTCAAAGAGATCGCGGCGCGACAGGGGATTTCCGAGAAATATCTCGAGAACATCTTGGCTACGCTCGTGCGCGCCAACATGCTTTCGGGCATGCGTGGCAAGGGCGGCGGCTATGTGCTCACGCGTCCGCCCGAGCAGTACACGGTGGGCGAGATCTTGCGCCTGACCGAGGGCAGTCTGGCACCGGTCGCCTGCCTGGATGGCGACTGCAAGGGTTGCTCGCGATCTGATGAGTGCCCCACGCTCGACGTGTGGAAGAACCTGGACAAGCTCATCAACGATTACCTCGACGGCGTGACGCTCGACCAGCTCGTCGCCCCCAGCGAAGGCTACGACTACGTCATCTAGCCCACCTGCCATGTGGGGACGGGGTGGAAATGGTAGATTTTCTTGCCCTCTGAGACTTGGCAAATAAGAAGGCCGCCCATTTTTGCGATGGGCGGCCTTCGTTTTGGGCTGTTGAGACGGACACGGTCGGAATGGCCGTTTTAGTCCTCGGCAAGACTATCGAGGATGCTGCGCATGATGGACACTAGGATGCTGCCCATAAAGGCCGAGCCAAAGCCGGCGATGGAGATACCGACGCCCAACAGGTTGACCGACAGGTAGCTGGCGAGCTCCAGCATAAAGCTGTTGAGCACGAGCTGGAAAATGCCGAGCGTAATGATTGTGAGCGGCAGCGAGATGACCGTGAGGAACGGTTTGACGAACGAATCGACGATGTTGAGGAACAGTCCCACAAAGGCAAAGCAGACCCAGGCCTCGGCAAAGCCGAAGGGTTGGATACCGGGGACGAGGAACGTGGCGATCGCGATGGCGATCGAGGTGAAGAGCCAGTTAAGCATAAAGCGCATGGCGTGAATCCTTTCTTGCGCCGGGGTTGCTGGCGTCGCGTGAAGCGGCTTGCGGCGGCGACTTGGATGGTTGCGCGGGCGCGCCGCGGTGTTTGGGCGCCCATTGTCTCAAATATTCGTGGAGCTTACGTGCGCATTCGGTTTCTAAACGGCGTTCGTCCTGAAAAACGTGCCGCTGGCAGAGAGTCTTGTCGCTTTAGTTTGGTGGTGTGCTACACTGCTACGGGCAAATAGCCCATGCATAGTTTTATTGCATATTACGGGCGAACGATGCCCGATGTCAGTATCAACTTCGATGCCTTATGGCGGGTTTGGCGGTGATCGATGAATATCGAGAACATGTTTGACAAGCCTGATGTCAAGCAGCTGGTCCACGCATTTAGCCTTTTGGATGACGAGAACGATATCCAGGCGTTTTTAACCGATATC
The DNA here is from genome assembly GCA_900549655.1 of uncultured Collinsella sp. Taxonomy (GTDB): domain Bacteria; phylum Actinomycetota; class Coriobacteriia; order Coriobacteriales; family Coriobacteriaceae; genus Collinsella. Next base: position 18,556 of record UROZ01000021.1, on the reverse strand, counting down.
TGCACGCCGCGCGAGATTTGCGATCTTTCTCAGCGCCTGCAGGTCGCGCGCTATCTGGATGAGGGCGAGCCCTATGTTGAGGTTCAGGCCCGCACCGGCGCTTCGTCCACCACGGTGAGCCGCGTGTCCAAGGCGCTCAACGGCGAGTACGGTGGTTATCGCAAGATCCTCATCAAACTGGAGGATGGCGAGTAGGCCAGCGGCAAAAATAAATTGCGCAGAACCGTCCCTTCGGGGGCGGTTTTTTGATCCCTCGGGGACGGGGGAAACGGATCACCGGGTTAGACTGACCCCCTCGTTGATCCGTTTTCCTCCGTCCCCAAGGGATCAAATCTGTTGGCGTGGGGCAAATCTGTCCGCGTGGGCGGGTAGGATGGATGCATTGATTATTGCGAACGGTTTAAGTGGAGGACCATGCCTGTTCGAATCTATACCACCAATACCGGCACGGACTTGAGCGATGCCGAGGCGGCGTTGCTCGCCGACCTGGTTGCCCGCCACGGGCGTGCTGTATTGCTGGCGCCCTCGTTTGCCGAGCTCGACGTGTGCCGTCACGATGCTGCGGTTGCTGGCGCCTCGCTGGGCGTTGACTACAAAACCCCAGCGTCGTGGCTCCGCTCGCTGTGGGAGCTTATGGGCGATGGCCGCAGCTTTGTCGACAACATGCAGCGCCAGATGCTGTTCTCGGACATGATCGCCCGTCGCGACGATGCCGACCTGCAGCCGCTTTCGCGCAGTCAGGGTACGGTGCGCATGCTCGCGCGCATGGCCCGCGATGTGCTGTCGGGCGTAGCGGGAACGACGGCCGAGCGATGCCGTGCCAACAATTGCCGGCCCGATCCCAAGAGCGACGCCGAGGCTCGCGTGTTCGAGCTGTTGAGTGCCTATGCGAGCGGCTTGGACCGTCGAGGCATGGTCGAGTCCTGCGAGGCTGCTGACCTTATGGCCGACGCTTTGGCCGACAGCCTACCGGCGTGCGCCCGCGCGGTATGTGTGCGCGGCGTCACGTCGTTTACGCACGGCCTGCTCGAGTTGCTGTCCGCCGTGGCAAACAACGGGGGAGAGGTCGTTGTGCTGCTTGCCTGCGAGCAGGCGGCGATGCGCGAGGAACTTGCTGCCGCCTTTGATGCCCGCGGCGTGCTGTTTGAGGTCGCGCCGCTGGGGGAGGGTGCCGCTGCGCTCCAGACTGCCTCCAAGTCGGCCGCTCAGCCTACCTTTGTAGAGGTTGCCGGCCCTCACGCCCGCGTCCACGCCTATGTGGATGCAATCGATGAGCTGGTAAAAACGTGTGAGGACGTCGCGGTCGACGGCGGTGCCACGGCGTCCGCGGACGCCGTGCGCGTGCTCGTGGTGTCTGCCCGGGCGCCCCAGCTGTTCGGTGAACTCGCTGCCCGTTTGGCGGCGCGTCACATTGCTGCTGAGACAATCGAGTTCACGGCGTTTTCCCAATCCATCGCGGGCAGGCAGTTCACGGCGCTCGCCAATCTGATCGAGCGCATGAAGGCCGCCGACGAGGGCACCGCCTCCAAGACCGAGTGGTGGCCCGCGCCGGAGCTTACCGACTGGATTTACAGTCCGCTTTCGGGTGCCGATGCCGCCAGCGCGCGCACCTTCGACAAGAACATGCGCCTGTCGCGCGGCAAGACCGCCATGGCCGTCAAAAGCCTGCTGCAGAGCGTGCAGGGCCAGGTCAGGGGCACGCGCAAGGCCGCCAGCGATGAGAACTGGTTTAAGAACGTGCCGTGCGTGGTCTCGGACGTGTTCCAAGCGCTGTGGCGCGACAAACCCGTGACGGCGCTCAAGGCAATGCTCGCCGTCGCCGAGGCGTTGCCCGATCGCGCCCTTGGAGGCTTTGACAGTCAGGCTCGTCGCCAGGCGGAGACCGCCCTACTGCGACATGCCATCGACATCCTTATGAACGACGCCCGCGCGCTCGACGTGTCGCAGGCCGCGACCGTGCCCGTGCTCGACGGCGTTCGTACCAAGGTGGACAAGCGCAGCGCCGCATACGATTACGAGACCTACGAGGTCGACCGCACGCCGCGCGCCCAGGTGCGCTTTGCGTCGCTTGCCGATGCGGCAGCCCTGCGCCCCGCCAGCTACGATGCCGTGCTGTTTGCCGACGTCGACCTCGACAGTTATCCGCTCTCGCATGAGGAGGGCCCGCTGGCCACGCTGACGGCAGAGTTAGATTGCAGCGGTGCGACGCTTGAGCCCGCCGCCCTGCTGCGCGTGCGCTTTGGCCGCGCGATGCAGGCCGCGCGCGGCCCCGTTGTGCTCGCCCGCGTGACCCACGATCGCCAGGCACGCGAGTGCTACCCGGCAGCCGTGTGGACCGAGCTGCGGGCGCACGCCGAGGCCACTGGCGCCGTCAAGGTTGCGTGCGTGGGCGAGGGCGGTATCGTCGCCGATTTTGATCCAGCGGCCGGCGAGGGCATTGAGTGCAAGCGCGTCGCGTGCGAGGCTCCTCAGCATTTGAGTGAGGCGGCTGTGCCGTACCTGGTCCTGCGTCGCCGCGATGGCGAGGGCGAGAACGCGCCGCTCGTGCCGCGTCTGACGTCCGCCTCGCAGATTGAGGCGTATTCGACGTGCCCGCTGTGCTGGTTCGTGTCGTATCGCGTGAAGCCCCAGTCCATCGACGCGGGCTTTGGAAATATGGAGAAGGGCAACTTTGTCCACGATGTGCTGGAGCACCTGCATGCCCGCCTGCCCCAGGAGGGCATGGAGCGCGTGACGCCTGAGAATCTGCCGCGCGCTCAGGAGCTGCTGCGCGAGGTCTTTGACGAGACCTTGGCCGAGCACGCCGGCAAGCGAGGCACGGAGGGCCCGCTGGTGCCGCTTTCTGCGGTGGAGGAGCGCCAGGTGGCCGAGATTTTGCCCCAGCTGGAGGGCGTGCTTGCCTACGAGTCCGAGGCACTAGCCCCCTTTGCACCGCGCTACCTGGAGTTCGCCTTCAACGAGCTCAAGGTCGAGTATGCCGGTTGGCCGCTTGGCGGGCGCATCGACCGCGTGGACGTGGACGCCGAGAATCGTGCTGTGGTGATCGACTACAAGCATCGCACGGGCGTTGAGGAGTTTAAGCTCGCCGACCCTACGGTGCGCGACGAGGAATCGGGCGCGGCGCCCATCGACGATCCGCGCTGGTTGCCGCCACATACCCAAACGCTCATCTACGCCCAGGCCATGCGTCGGGCGCTGGATCTGGATACCCGTGCGGCGCTCTATTTTTCGACCAAGGGCGGCAAACCGGCGCTGCGAGGCGCCGCGAGCGCCGAGCTGCTCGAGGAGGAACGCGGCGACGGTCGCATCCCGGGCCTTAAGAAAGGTTTCCCCGGCGAGGGTGGCAGCATGGACTTCGATGCCCTGCTCGATCGCGTGGAGGCCGGCATCGCCGAGCGCCTGCGCGAGCTCGAGGCAGGCAACGTTGCCGCCGTCGACCCGACGTCGGCTCAGGCCGCGCATGCGCGCTGCTCGTATAACCACGAAGGAACGTTTGTAAGGAGGGACGTGTAGACCATGGATCTTTCGACTTTGATGCCGCAACAGCTGCAGATTGTCAAAACGCTCGACCGTCCGCTGTTTGTCTCGGCGGGCGCCGGTTCGGGCAAGACCTTTACCCTCACGCGCCGCATCGTCTACGCGCTCTCGCCCGAATCCGGTCCGTTCGTTGAGCATCTGGACCAGGTGCTCGCCATTACCTTTACCAAAGACGCCGCGGCCGAGATCCGTGACCGCGTGCGCCGTGCGCTTATCGACGAGGGCATGGACGAGGAAGCACTGACCGTCGACGACGCGTGGATCTCGACCATTCACGGCATGTGCTCGCGTATCCTGCGCGCGCACGCGCTGGAGCTGGGCATCGACCCCGAGTTCACGGTGCTCACCGATACCGACGAGCTCATGGATCAGGCTGTTGAGCATGTGCTGGGTCGCGCGACGGCACCCGATGCAGCCCCCGAGCTCGCGGCATCGCTCAAGGCCCTCTATGCCTGGTATCCCATGGCGGGCGAGGGCGGTCCCTTTGGCGGCGGTACGACCATCAAGGGTCTGGTGCGCGACCTGCTGGAGCTGTCGAGTCAGTTGCCGGGCGGTATGGACGACGTGCGCGTGGCGCGCGGCCAGGCCGATACCTCGGCGCTCGCCGATGCCTATCGCGCGGCGCTGGGCGCAAGCAAGGCCGCGACCGAGAAGGCGCAGGTGGCGCTCGACGCCATCGCCGCGTTCGAGGCGAGCGGCAAGACCATGGCCGATGCGGCGCGACTCATGATGTCGTGCACCATGCCGCGCGCGAGCAAGGCGTTCCCCAAGGAGCAGGTCGAGCTGCTCAAGGCCGAGGCCGCCGATGCGTTTATCAATATCGTGCTTGCCTGCGGTGCCCCGGCGCTCGATGCGCTGGTGGGCCTGGCCCGTTCCGTGGAGGCCGAGTATCGCGCACTGAAGGCCGGCCAGTCTGCCCTCGACAACAACGACCTGCTGCGCATGGCTTACGAGGCCCTGCGCGATTACCCTGCCATTCGTGCTGCGTACGAGGGCCGCTTTAAGATGGTCATGATCGATGAGTTTCAGGATACCGACCAGATGCAGGTCGATCTGATTCGTTACCTGACGGGTGCGGGGGAGCGCGCGTTGTGCACCGTGGGCGATGCACAACAGTCCATCTATCGCTTCCGCGGCGCCGAGGTCGAGGTGTTCCGTCGCCAGGAGCGCAAGGTGGGCTCGACTGCCGCGTCCGAGGCGACTGCCGTGACCGACGCCCCTGCTGGCGAGCTCGTCAAACTCGTGCGCAACTTCCGCAGCCACGACGAGGTGCTGCGTTACGTGGCACGCGTCTTTGACGGGGACGACGGCGGCCTGATGCAGGGCTTTTTGGATCTTGAGGCGAGCGACGGCCGCAAGGACACGCTGGTGGCGGACGCCTCGCGTCGCCAGGCCCTCTTTGTTGCCGGCGGCAGTACGCAGGAGCGCACGCAGGCCAAGGCCCGTGCGATCGCCGAGCGATTCCGCGCTCTTGCCGATGCCGGCCAGCCCCAGGGCGGCATGGTGCTGCTGCTGGGCCGCATGACCAACGCAGACGTCTACGCACAGGCCTTCCGCGACCAGGGGCTCGACTGCGTCATCGCGGGCGGCTCGGTCTTTGCCCAGGCAGCCGAGGTGCAGACGGTGCGCGCCCTGGTCTGTGCGCTCGCCAATCCGGCCGATACGGCGCAGGGCCTTATGCCGCTGCTCGCCTCGCCGATGTTTGCGCTCGGCGCCCAGGAGTTCCTGGCGCTGGCGACCAAGCTCGATAGCGAGACAGGGGAGACCTCGCGCCGGAATATCGACGTGGGCATCATGAGCGGTTCCGATGTGCCGGGTTTGCAAGACTTGCCGCTCGTGACGCGCGCCCGCGAGGTGCTGCGGTATGCGCTTCGTCGCGTGGGCCGCGATTCGTTCGCCGCCATCGCGCGCGACGTGGTCAACGCCTCCGGCTGGTTTGTGCGTCTGGCGCAGCGTGGTCCCGAGGGCAAGGCCATTGCCGCCAACGTGCTCAAGGCGCTCGACGCCGTGGCCGAGGCGGAGGCCGAGTTCGGCAACTCGCCGCGTTCCATCGCGCTGGCCTTCGACCGCTTCTTGGCGGGCAAGGAGGCCCCGGGCGCCCTCAACGAGGAGGGTGACGGCGCGGTGCGCATCATGACGGTGCACGCCTCCAAGGGTCTGGAATATCCGGTCGTGGCGGTTGCCGAGTGCTTTGGCGTGCGTAAGTCCTCGGGCGCGGCACAGATGGGTCGCGTCGAGGGCGGAGCGCAGGTCGTGGCGCTGCCGGCACGCTTCGACGGCGTTAAGCTCGCCGACGGGACTTTTGTGAAGGGCGACGACGTTAAAAAGCAGTTTGAGCATGCGTTTAAGGGCAAGGGCACGTCGCTGTGGCTGCCGCCGGAGCTCATGGAGGACGTCTGTGCGACGGGCTCTCCCGCCGAGGCATTTGCCCGCCTGCGCAACGACGACCTCCAGCTTTCGCTCGAGGAGCGGGCCCGCCTGCTCTATGTCGCCATGACGCGAGCGCGCGAGCTGGTCATTCTGGCGATGGATGCCGGCGTGAGCCGCGGCAAGGTGACGGCGCCGACCTTCGACGTCGAGACCGATCTGACCTACGACGTGCTGCGCCGTATTTTGCCGACCGACGCTCTGGACATGCCGCAGCTCGATGCCGACCGCCTGGTGTTCGACAACTCCCAGCCGGGCGACTACGAGCTCATTTCGCTCGCGAACTTTACTTTTGGCGAGCAGGCGTTTGAGGCCAACGCTTCACTGGATGCCGAGGGCAGGCTCGTTCGCGGCGATGCAGAGCCGGAGGATGCCGGTGCAGATGCCCGAGTTGCCGTTCCCGGTCCTGCCGACCCCGAGCCCGATGCGTTTGAGCTCGTGTATCCCCAGGCGGTGGGCGTGCGCATGGGCACCTGCCCGTATCCGGCGCGCGATTCGTACAGCTACTCGTCAATTGCCGCGGCGCTGCATGCCGAGTCCGAGGACCGAGCCGCCGAGGCGCATGTGCCCATGGACGAGGCTGGCGATGATGCGGAGTCGGATGGTTCCGAGATGACGGATGCAGACGTGGCCGCCGTTGAGCCCGCCGGCAACCCCATGGCGCTGGGCTCGGCGTTCCATGCCGCCTGCCAGTGGCTGATCGAGATGGATACCGGTGAGCTGCCCGCTGAGCGTGCCGACGCCCTGGCGCGCCTGTGGCGCCTGACGTCGGAGCAGCGCGAACGCTTCGACGTTGCCCTGGACCGCTGGCTCAAGTCGGCGGTCCGTGCCGAGCTGCTTGCCTGGCCGTGCGTTCGCGCCGAGGTGCCGTTCTTTTCGCTGGGCTGCGAGGACGAGGACATCGCCCGCTACGGCGCATATGCCGAGGGCGCTATCGGTGCCTTGGCAACCGACCCGGCCGATCCGTCGCACGCGCTGGTCATCGACTACAAGACGGGCGGCACACCGGACGAGACGCCGGAACAGCTGCAGGAGAAGCACGCCCTGCAGGCGCGCGTCTACGCTGATGTTTTGCACAAGGCGGGCTTTGAGGCCGTGACCGTCAAGTTCGTCCGCGTGGAGCAAGTCGACCTCGCCAACCCGTGCGAGCCTCAGGTGGTCACCTACAGCCGCTAGCCCTCAATAACTTGCGGTGGAATACGGACTGTTTTGGCCAAAAAAGCCGCCAAGCAGTCCGCATTTCACCGCAACGCATGGGAGAGCCTGGGGCGGTACAATGGCTCGAACGGTTCAAACGAATAAGGAGCTATCATGCAGCTCACCAAAACGCTTAAGGTGACGCCGGAGGAGCTTTTTGACGCTCTGGCGGGGTCCATCATGCAGGATATCGAGAACGCCACGGGCAAGCGTCCCAGCCGCAACAAGCTCAACGGCTATAAGTACGAGAAGCGCGCCCAGTCCGCAAAAGGCAAGGCCAAGGGCATGGCGATCAAGGTTAAAATCAAGCACTTTGACTACCCGTGTCTCTATGAGGTCCGTTTTCAGTATGCGGCGGGCATCAATACTATGCGCTATGAGGCTGCACCTGCTGGCGATGGTGTCTGCGAGCTCACCTATACCGAGGATTTTCAGGGTGTGGGTGGCAACACGTCTGGCACGCGCGGCAAGCTCGGCCTCTTCTTCTATGAGCGCAAGCTCAAGAGCCACGCCAACCAGACGATTGATCAAATCGTCAAATATATCGAGGGTGAGCGCCGCGTAAAGGCTAATCCCGCCTTCGCCGATGATACTGCCGAAAACGCTTCGGATGTATTCCATTGATACCCTGTGCAAAAGTTTTACCGCTCTTCACATCAACTGTGAACACTTCAGGCTTCGAGTCAGTAGCGAGCGGCCCGACAAAAGTAGTTGATGGAAGTGCCAAATGAATAAGAATGCCGCTACGCAACTGCACATCTATTCCGCCTTTTTCGTTCTCGCGGGATTTGTTTTAAATCGGGGAGTGTTTCTACTTTTCCTTGCGGAGAAAGGAATGTCTGTCACGGAAATCGCGCTTTATCAAGCCCTGTTTAACATTACAACGGTCGTCCTCGAGCTGCCAACAGGGCTGATAGGCGATTTCTTTGGAAAGAAGTTTTCGATTCAAGTGGGCGTGCTGCTGCTTTTCTTCCATACGGCTGGCATGCTGTTGCTCTCAGGTCCCTTTCTTGTCGTGCTTTCCCTTGTTGAGGCACTCGCCTACTCCCTTCAATCGGGATCCGAACAAGCACTTTTATATGAAATTGCCCGGAATGCCGGTCAAGGAGAGCGTTTCCTCACCATCAACGCTCGGCTGCTTGCCGCGCAATCAATCGCTACGGGAATGGCGATTGTGCTCGGATCTTTCATTGCCCAAGTATCTTGGAGCGCCCTCTACGTATGTGTCTCCGTTTTCTATCTCCTGCAGCTTTTCCTTCTGTATCCCATTGAGAGGACGGAAGCGACCCGTTCTGAAAGCTCTGAAAAGGGAAGGTTTGACGCGGCCAAGATGTTCAGACGCGAAACCTGGCGTGTTGGAAAATCCGCTTTTGCGGTATTGCTTCTTCTAATCGGCACAAGCATGCTCGATGGATTCTATGGGAGTTATTACAACTTGAATCAGTTGGTATTCGACGCATTTGATGCTCCCGTCTCCATAATAGGAATCTTTTTCGGTGCATCCTATGCAGTAAATGCGACGGCCTACATTGCAGCAGATTCCTTCTCATTGCGTTTCGGGAAAAGAAATACCATGCTCGGCTCGATGCTAATCGAGGCTGGCCTTTTCATGATTCTTCCGTGGTTCGCTTCAAATCCGCTGTGTTTGTTTGGCCTTAGCATGGTGCTTTGTTTTCTCCCAGAAGTGGTGTACATCACTTCGGAAAACTTAATCCAAGACGCGATAGCGGACGATCTCCGCGCGACGATCCTTTCCGTCGCGTCTCTGGTAAGGGCACTCTTTTCTGCAGTGTTTTTCTCCATATTTGGACATGTGTTGGGGTTATATCCCATTCAGATAGCGCTCGGTATTATTGGTGCAATCGCGATAGCAATTACCGCCGTTGTTTCATTAAAAATGGTTGGAATACAGGTCTCCAAGAATTGATATATCGATTGACGAGCTATCCGAAGCGTCGAGCCTTCTTGATGGACATGACTATTCGTCACAAATCACTCCGCGCATCGCCGGGGTTCCAGTAATACTCGATGCATCGGGATGCCCTCATTCCCTTTTTGAAGGTCCCAAATTGACTACCCGTGTGGGTTTGGCTAGGTTCGGGTGCTGTCCGTGCCGTGGGGTAAAATCGTTCAGTCAGAACACGAACCCGCATCGGAGCTCATCACATGGCATTCGTCCATCTGCACAACCACACTGTCTTTTCCATGCTCGACGGCGCAACCCGTATCCAGGATATGGTCAATCGTGCCGTAGAGCTTGGCATGCCCGCCGTGGCCATCACCGACCACGGCTACATGTACGGCGTGCCCGACCTGGCGCTGGCCTGCGACGCCGTCAACCACAACACGCCCGAGTACAAAACCTGGAGCCACGACAAGGCCTTCTTGGAAAAGGACCGCCGCGACGAGCTGGTGGAGCCCGATCCCGAGGAAAACCCGCGCGAGCATGCCCAGTATGTGAAGGACATGGCCATGTGGGACGAGAAGGGCAACATCGACGAGCTCAAGCCGCCCCTGGTCATCAAACCCATCTTTGGCTGCGAGGTCTACTTTACGCCGGACGAGACGCTCGCCCGCGACCACAAGCCCGAGCTCTACCACATGATCCTTCTGGCCAAGGACCAGGAGGGCTACGTCAACCTGATGCAGACGGTTTCCGAGGCCGCCGTGCAGGGCTTTTACTATAAGCCCCGCGTGACGCTCGACAACCTGCGCCGCCACGCCAAGGGCATGATCTGCACCAGTGCCTGTATCGCGGGCATCATCCCCAAGTACATCGACCGCGGTGACATGGAGGGTGCCATCAAATGGGCCGAGACCTTCCGCGACACCTTCGACCCCGGCGACTTTTATATCGAGATCCAGGAACACGGCATTACCACCGATAACGGCCTGACCGACGAGCAGATGGACCGCACGCTCATCGACATCGCCAAACAGGTGGGCGTTAAGGTCATCGCCACCAACGACTTCCACTACCTGCGCCGCGAGGACGCGCCCGTGCAGGACGTCATCATGTGCATTGGCATGAACGCCAAAGTCGACGACCCCAACCGCATGCGCATGACCGGCTCGGAGTTTTACATGAAGACCGAGGAGGAGATGCGGGCAATGTTCCCGTATTGCCCCGAGGCCTGCGACAACACGCTCGAGATCGCCGACAAGTGCTACGTGGAGCTCGACTGGGACTCCATCATCCTGCCGCGCTTCCCGTTGCTCGATCCCGGCGAGACGCACGAGAGCCAGTTCCGCCGCGAGTGCGAGAAGGGCCTGCGCCAGCACTATGGTGACGACTGGGCCACGCGCGAGATCGGTGGCGTCAACATCAAAGAGCGCTTTGAGTACGAATACAAGGTCATCTGCGACAAGGGCTTTGCCGCCTACTTCCTCATCGTTGCCGAGTACGTGCAATGGGCCAAGGACAACGGCATCGGCGTCGGCCCCGGCCGTGGTTCTGCCGCCGGCGCTATCGTCGCCTACGCCATGAACATCACCGCGTTCGACCCGCTCGAGAACGGCCTGATGTTTGAGAGGTTCCTCTCCCCGCAGCGTACCGAGATGCCCGATATCGATATGGACTTCGACGATGAGCGGCGCCTCGAGGTCGTGGAGCACGTTCGCCAGCTCTACGGCCCCGAGAAGGTCACCCACGTCATCACCTACTCGACCATCAAGGCCAAGCAGGCCATCAATGATGCCGCGCGCGTCCTGGACTACCCGGTCTACATGGGCCAGCGCCTGTCCAAGATGGTCTCGAGCGACCCCAAGGTCAAGCTCAAGCAGGTGCTCGACAAACAACCCGGCAAAGAAGATCTGTTTAACCCCGATTTTGCCGAGGCCTATAAAAAGGACGACGACGCTCGCCGCATCATCGACACGGCGCTCTCGATCGAGGGCCTCACCCGTGGCGAGGGCGTGCACGCGTGCGCCGTTCTGATCTGCCGCGACCCCGTCAACGAGCACGTGCCCACCAAGCTCGACACCAAGGGCGGCGTCGAGATTACCCAGTACGAGGGCCATACCGTTGCCGACATGGGCCTGCTCAAGATGGACTTCCTGGGCCTGCGCACGCTGACGGTTATCTCCAAGGCCAAGGCAAACATCAAAAAGAACTTCGGCATCGACATCAAAGAGGAAGAGATCCCCTTTGACGATCCCGAGATCTTTAAGCTCATGGGCTCCGGTCATACCGCCGGCGTCTTCCAGGTCGAGTCCGCCGGCATGACGGCCACGATCAAGAACATGAAGCCTACCGAGTACAAGCACGTCGTGGCATTGATCGCTCTATACCGCCCGGGCCCGCTGGGCGCCGGCATGGTCTCGTCCTACATCAACCGTATGAACGGCAAGGAGCCGGCCGTCTCCTACGACGACCGTCTGGACGACATCCTGGGTGAAACCTACGGCACCATGGTCTACCAGGAGCAGGTTATGCTCATCTCCGTCGAGATGTGCGGCTTCTCCAAGGGCGAATCGGACTCGCGTATCCGTAAGCCCGTGGCTAAGAAGAAGATCAAGCTGCTCACGTCGACGGTGCTCCACTGGGAGGATGGCTCGGACGAGACCACCTACGACCACTGGATGAACGGCGCTATCAAGAACAACTACACGCGCGAGGTCGCCCAGAAGATTTGGGACGATGTTCTCGAGTTCGCATCTTACGCCTTCAACAAGTCGCACTCCGCCGGCTACGCCATCCTGGTTATGCAGACGGCATGGCTCAAGGCTCACTATCCGCACGAGTACATGGCAGCCGTTCTGACGTCCTACACGGGCAAGACCGACAAGATCGTTCACTACGTCTCGGCGTGCCGTCACGACGGCATCCCCGTGCTGTCGCCAGATGTCAACGAGTCCGGTACCGAGTTCACGGCTACCAAGGAGGGCGTGCGCTTTGGTCTGGCCGGTATTCGAGGCGTGGGCACCGGCGTGGCGCAGGCGATTATCGCTGAGCGCGAGGCAGGCGGTCCGTTTAAGACGCTGCACGACTTTGTTGAGCGCGTGGACTCGAGCCAGGCCAACCGCCGCGTGATCGAATCGCTGATCAAGGCAGGTGCCTTCGACTCCACGGGCTATCCGCGCCGCCAGATGATGCACTTTGTGGACAAGAACAACCCCGAGAACATCATCGACGCCGCGATAAAGCGCCAGAAGGACCGCGCGAGCGGCCAGACTTCGTTCTTCGACATGTTTGGTGATGTTGAGGGCTCGGGTTTCGAGGTCAGCGTGCCCGATCCGGACGGCCAGGAATGGGACCGCCACCTTAAGCTGAGCCAGGAGAAGGAGGTTCTGGGCATCTATGTCTCGGACCACCCGCTGCGCCCGTTTGAGTATGCGCTCAGCAAAGCGCGCGACTTCTCGTTCTCGCAGATCGACACCGGCTACGAGGTGCAAAACCCCACGGGCGGTACCATCAACCAGGAGATTCCCGAGGGCAAAGCGCTGTGGTGGGCCGGCATGGTCTCGAGCGTGTCCAAGCGCGTGACCAAAAACGGCGACCCCATGGGCATCGTGCAGCTCGAGGACATGGAAGGCGAGGCCACCGTCGTCGTGTTCCCCAAGACCTATAAAGAGGCCGAGGGGTACCTGTACGGCGAGGTCGATCCCGAGACCGGTGCGCAGCTGTCCGACGCCTTTGTGCGCATCAAGGGCAAACTCGAGCGCTCGGACCGCGGCGACCAGATCATCGCGCAGGAGATCGTGCCGCTGGAGCTCAACGAGGAGAACAACAAACCCAAGGTGTTTGAGGTCATGGTGCCCAACAGCCGCTTTAGCCAGGGCAATATGGCGCGCCTGGCCACGGTGCTCACCGCTAACCCGGGCGGCGACCGCGTGGAGATCTTTATCGAGCAGGTGGACGGGCGCGTACTGCGCGCCGAGGTGCCTGCCAAGGTCAATGCACGCTCGATTCCGCTGCTGGCAGAGGCAAAGGCCATCGTCGGCAACCAAGGCCGCGTGACGGTTATCTAAAATGATTTTGCCGGGGTAGCTAATTTGGGACGGGGCTATTTTAGCTACCCTTTTGGCTGACGGCGAATGAGCTGGGGTCGGAATACATCTCAACCGACATATGGGGGTAGCTAAAATAGCCCCGTCCCAAATTAGCTACCCTGTGTGGATTGGAGGAAGTGATGGCGCAGGGGACGTTTGTGCAGGCGCTCCGGAAAGAGGCGGCGCTGAGCGGCACCTTTATGAAGGGCCGCTCGCTCATGCTCAACGGCGCCGTGCTGTCGATCGAGGACAGCGGCTCGCGCTTCTCCAAGAACGTGACGGTTGAGGGCTCAGTGCGCGGCTCGCGCGGTGACCTGTACAAGACGCACGTGGCGCTCGACATGGACGAGCACGAGGTGATCGACTACGACTGCGATTGCCCCGCTGCCTATCGCTACCCCGGCATGTGCAAGCACGCCATCGCCACGGCGCTAGCGTACCTGGACGCCAGCGGCATTGAGCCTGTTGAGGGGCTGCGCACGCCGGTCCGCACGTTTACGGCGCAGCCGAAACAGCCCGCGCGCACCGCGCCCAAAGTGCCGGTCGTCAATCCCAACTTTCCCTTCCCGGCGCCCGTCCCCACGAGCCCGAGCCTCATGAAGGCGCTCTCCGATCTTTCGGACGCGCGCATGGATGAGTTGGCGGGCATGCGCCGCAAGCTCGCCGGCACTGTCGACCCCGATGCCCCCAAGGCGGTGTTGGAGCCCTCGCTGGTGCCGTACTACAATCCGCTGTTCGCCGACCGCTTTAGCTGGGCGCTCGAGCTTCGCATCCGCTGCGGCTCGGTGTCCTACGTGGTCAAGGACATCGACGGCATGGCCGCCGCCTACGTGCGCGGCGGCACGTTCTCGTACGGCAAGAAGCTCACATTCCTCCATACGCCCGAGGCCTTTGACGAGGTTTCGGTGCGTCTGCTCGACCTTGTTGTGGCAACGGTTGTGTATCTGAGCGACATCACGAGTTCGCGTTCGGCGTCGTACGATTTTGCACGCAGCGGCTTTGTCGCCGAGCGCCAGCTGCCGCTGTCCGAGCATGACATCGTATACATGCTGGACTTGCTGCGTGGCCGGACCATTTCCTTTGAGCCCGCCTGGTCGCGGGGAACGACGACGCATCGTTCCTACGAGGTTGCGGTTGAGTTGTCGCCGGTGGGGGAGGACGAGGCCTCGGCGAAACAACCGCCGCTCCTTGCTGCCAAGATCGCGCCGGCGGCCGGTGGCAGCTACGACCTGCGCCTGCCCGCCGATATGTACTGCTTTGCCTCGGGCGACGTTGCCTATCTGGTCGACACGCACCGCGCGCGCCGCGCCGATGCGGCGTTTGCCCAGCATGCCGCACCGTTTCTGTCGCGTCTGCTGCCTTGTCGCACGCCGGTCCATATCGCCGCCGAGCAGGTGGGCGAATTCTGCCGCATGGCACTGCCCGTGCTGCGCGAATACACTGACCTCACCGCTCCCGCCGTGCTCGACACCGTGGCGCCCGAGCCGAGCTTTGCCATGGCAATCGGTGTCGACGACGGGCTTGTGACCTGCAAGATTACAGTTGCCTACGGTGATTGGTCGGCAGATCTCTTTAGCCTGGGCGCTCCGGGCAGCCCCTTCGAAGAGCAACGCCCTGGTGTGCCGCCGCGCGACGAGATAGCAGAGTTTCGCGTTATGGATACGGCGGCCCTGTATTTCGACTTTTACGAGGGCGGCCTGGCGTTTGAGGAACGCGATGACGAGAGCCTGTTCCACTTGCTGACCGAGGGCCTGTCTGCCCTGTCCAAGCTGGGCGAGGTCATGCTCAGTGACCGCCTGCGCCAGGTCTCGGTCCGCCCTGCGCCCAAGCTTTCGGTGCGCGCGACCGTCAAGAGTAACCTGCTCGATGTCGAACTGGGCGCGAGCGGCCTTTCGGCGGCAGACCTTGCCATCTACCTTGACTCCTACAAGCGTCACCAGACGTTTGCGCGTCTCACGTCGGGCGACATCATTCGCCTGGACGAGGGTGCCCGCGCCGCGTTTGGTCTTGCCGAGGACCTGGGGGTCGATGCTGTCGACCTGCTCGACGGCGTGTCGCTTCCCGCGTCGAGTACCCTGTTTGTCGACAGCATGCTTGCGCGCACGCCCGAGCTCGAAGCCGATCGCGACGCTGCGTTCCGTCGCACCGTCGAGCGCTTGGATACGCTCGGCAAGATGGACTTTACGGTGCCGGTCTCGCTCAAGGCCACACTGCGCGGCTATCAGGTCGACGGCTACCAGTGGCTCGGCTCGCTCGAGCACCTGGGCCTCGGCGGTATCTTGGCCGACGATATGGGCTTGGGCAAAACACTGCAGATGATCGCGCATATCCTGGCGCGCGTGGAGGCGGGGGATGCCAAGCCCACGCTCGTGGTGTGCCCTGCGTCGCTCGTGTATAACTGGACCGCCGAGCTGGAGCGCTTTGCGCCTTCGCTCGACGTGTGCGCTATCGTGGGCGCCAAGGCGCAGCGCCGCGTGCAGATTGCCGGCGCTGCCGAGCATAACGTGGTTGTAACGTCGTATGACCTCATGCGCCGCGATATCGACGAGTATGCCGAGCAGGACTTTGCTCGCGTTGTGCTCGACGAGGCCCAGTACATTAAAAACCCGCTCACGCAGGTAGCGCGCGCCGCCAAGCGCCTGCCTGCCGGCGTGCGCTTTGCCTTGACGGGCACGCCCATTGAAAATCGCTTGTCTGAGCTCTGGAGCATCTTCGACTTTTTGATGCCGGGCCTGCTTGGCACACGCGAGTCGTTTGCCAAGCGCTTTGAGAGCCCCGTCGAGCATGCCGAGGGCGATAGCGCCGCTCGCCTGCAGGCGCTCGTGTCGCCGTTTGTGCTGCGTCGCGTCAAGGAAGACGTGGTGGCCGACCTGCCCGAGAAGATCGAGGACACCGTCATGGCGCAGCTCACCGGCGAGCAGCGCAAGCTCTACCTGGCCAACCAGGACCGCATCGCCCAGCAGGTGCAGCACCGCGAGGCATCCGAGTTTAAGAAAGACAAGCTCAAGGTGCTCGCCGAGCTCACCAAGCTGCGCCAGATCTGCTGCGACCCGCATCTACACTACGAGGACTACAAGGCGGGGAGCGCCAAGCTCGACGCTTGCATGGAGCTCGTACACGGTGCGCTTGACGGCGGGCACCACATTCTGCTGTTCAGCCAGTTCACGGGCATGCTCGATATCATTGGCAAGCGCCTGGCCAAGGAGGACATCGGCTTTCTTAAGCTCACGGGCGCTTCGTCCAAGGAGAGCCGCGCCAAGATGGTCGCGCAGTTCCAGGCGGGCGAGGTGCCGGTGTTTCTGATCTCGCTCAAGGCGGGCGGCGTGGGCCTCAACCTGACGGCGGCCGACGTGGTCATCCACTACGACCCGTGGTGGAACGTGGCCGCGCAGGACCAGGCGACCGACCGCGCGCATCGTATTGGCCAGCAACATACCGTGACCGTGTACAAGCTCATCGCCAAGGACACGATCGAGGAGCGCATCATGCAGATGCAGGAGTCCAAGCGCGACCTGGTCAACAGCGTGCTCGGCGGCGACGGCATCTCCTCGGCGCTGTTTACCCGCGAGGATGTTCTGGCGCTGCTCGGCGGCGACGGACGCTAGCTGCGCAGATGGCAACCGGGGCTGTTGAGACGGCTCCGGGTTGCCGGCGCGCTCTGACCCCGGGCGCTAGCCTCGCTCGTTATGTGTTCATTTGCGATGCCGTGGATGGTTCGCCTGCCTTTGGGCATAAGAACCTCAAGAACATCGGCACATCAGCAAAGGAGATCATCATGGCGAAATTCTTTAAGGACCCCGACGGCAAGCTCATTGCCGCCCTGAGCGACGACGTTGCAACCCCTGCCGGCTGCACGGAGCTGACCGCGAACACCGAGGATGCGGCGCACGAGAAGCACGTGCCGGTCGTTGAGAGCGAGCGCGACGGTCACGTGATCCGTGCGCGCGTGGGCTCGGTCGAGCATCCTATGGTGCCCGAGCACTACATCGAGTGGATCGCCCTTGAGGCCGAGGGCCGTCTGGAGGTCCATTACCTTGAGCCCGGCATGAAGCCCGCGACGTTTTTTGCCGGCGGCTCCAAGACCGGTACCGTCTATGCCTATTGCAACCTGCACGGGTTGTGGTCCGCGACGTTCTAGGAGCGCGCCCCCGCTCGGGGTATCATAGCTAGCATATGCACATGCAAGCGCCGACTGCATCTTGTGGCCGGCGCTTTTACTACGACAACGATGGTTTACGACGGAAAGGGCTGAGCCATGAAGCTCGCACTTGCACAGATCGATATGCGCCTGGGTGATATTGAGGGTATCTGCGGTCGCATCGAGGACCAGGCGCGCCTGGCCCACGAGCGCGGTGCGCGCGTGCTGTGCGTGCCGGCTCCGCTCTTTATGGGAGCCCTGCCCGGCGGCCTGGTGGGCGCTGCCGACTTTGAGCACGACATGCTGACAGGCCTGACCGGTGTCGCCGAGCGTATCCAAGAACTCGACATGATCTGCATCGTGTCCGCGGCGGTTTCGTTTGAGGGCCAGCCCCTGCTCGACTATATGATGCTCAAGGACGGTCGCGTGGTGCCGGCCCGTTCGAGCATTGCCCTGCAGCGCGGTGGGAACGGCGATGCCCGTTGGGCGCCGCCAGTCTTCGATGTGGACGGCGTGCGTATCGCCGTGATCTTCGACTTGGACCGCGAGCTCGAGATGCTGCCGACCGGCGTCGACCTCATCGCCTATTTTCAGTTCAACGCGTTTGATATGACCGACCGCGAGACCGCTGCGATCGCAGCCGTGCGCAGCGGAGCCTACCGCAAGATCGCATCTAAGCGCAGCGTGTGGTTTGCCTGCATGGCGCCGGTCGGTGCGTACGACGAGTCGGTGTATACCGGCGGGTCGTTTGTACTCGACGACTGCGGCCGCGTGGTGGCCCAAGCGCCGTGTTTTGAGGAGAGCCTACTGGTTCAGGAGATCCAGCGCGGTGTGATGCTCGATGCCTTGGAGGACCACGAGCTGCCCGAGTTTCGCTCCGAGGAATGGCTGTGGCAGGCGCTGGTGCTCGCCGTGCGCGACAACGCCCGAGCCCACGGTGCGTCGCGTGCTGTTGTGGCACTCGAGGGCGACTTGCCGTCGTCTTTGCTGGCGGCGCTGGCCGTCGACGCTCTGGGCCCGCGTAATGTGATTGGCCTGGTGCTGGGGCGCAACCGTATCTTTACGCCGGCGCAGGAAGAGGCCGAGGCTGCCCGCTGTGCCGCCGTCCGCGCCATCGCCGAGCGTTTGCACATTCGCACCGTCGAGCGCGATGCACCGGATGCGGCGCGTGTGCTCGATCGCGACGTGTCGGCGGGCGATGCCGAGCGTCTGCGCTCGCGCACGTTGGGCCTCATGCTGGAGGACACGGCGCTCGAGCTGGGTGCG
>UROZ01000020.1 GCA_900549655.1 uncultured Collinsella sp. | reverse complement strand
TCCGAAGCTCGTCGGCCTGACCAAGGACCAGGCCGAGGCCGCACTGGCAAGCGTGGGCCTGAAGGGCAGCGCTTCGGAGGAAGCCAATGAGGCCGAAGAGGGGCAGGTCTTTGAACAGAGCACTGCTGCCGGCAAGGAGGTCGAGAAGGGCACGACCATCTCGTACAAGGTCTCCAGCGGCCCGGACACCACCTCGGTGCCCGATCTGACCGACATGACCGAAGCCCAGGCACGCAACGCTCTCGACATGGCTGGCTTTGGCGTCGACGTGAGCTACCAGGAAAACGACTCGGTTGCCGAGGGTACCGTAATTAGCTGGAACCCCAGCGGCAAGCAAAAGCCCGGTGCCACGATCACCGTCGTCATCGCCAAGAAGTCCGGCAAGGCCAGCGTCCCGGGCAACCTGTACGGCAAGAGCATCTCCGCCGCCGTCACCGCGCTCAACAACGCCGGTTTCTACAACATCAGCTTCTGTGACCAGAACGGCAACCCTGTGAGCGGCAACGAGAACGCCACCGTCACGGGCGTCTCCCCCACCGGTAAGCAATCCACCGACAGCACGATCACGTTGACGGTTTCGCTTTCTGGCTCCGATTCGGGCGACGATTCCGGCACGACTAACTAGTCGAAGACCCATCACCCGCAGCGGCTAGGGCCGCAAACATATTCGCTCAACGGCGCCCGCTTGCTCCCCCGCAAGCGGGCGCTTTATTTATCGACAGACCATGACCCCTTAGCAACGCAAAGAGGCCCGCAAAAGCGAGCCTCCCAGGTGACAACAGAATATGTAATGCAGTAATTACTGGCCGCAGAACTTCACCATGATCTCGACCATGGACTCTTGCCTATGGACAAAATGTCCATAGGCAAGGAGATGAAAGAGTAAGGACAACGCCCTCTAAAAGAAGGCCGTATATGAAGATTGCATATCCCTTTTGCCTTCATATACTCAAGAAGCACCCCTCGAAGCGCTCCTGAGAGGCCCCCTTGGATGCAACCCAGGGGATCCAGATTCTGGTAGACATCGGCGCAGCAAAATCCTGCCGCGCAGGCACGAACGGACATCTTGACTCCTAACGCAATGCGGGGCGCCCCAAGACACCCCGCCACGACAAAAAACTAGTTCTCGTAGACCAGCGGGTGGCCCCAACTGCCCTCGATCTTGCAGGTCTCCGCCGCAAAACCGGCAGCGAAGTCCAAGCTCTCGCGAATCGCGGCCTCGCCGCACTCGCCGGCCTTCTTCTTGGAAAGATAGGTGACCAAAAACGCCGTCAGCAGTGAATCGCCGGCCGCCATAGCGTCTTTGAGCTCCTCGGGCGCCACGGGCTTGATGCCCTGCTCGTAGAAGTTTTCGCCGTCATAGGCGACGGAGCCCTTGCTCCCGCGCGATGCGCATACGATTTGAGGGCCAAGGGCCTTCACCCACTCGAGCTTCGCCTTGATATCCTCCAGGGAAGCGTCGCCCATGGACATAAAGGCGTACGTCACAAATGGCGCAATCTGCCCGAAGTACTCGTCGGTGGAGTCATCGGAGAAGTCGAAGCTGATAGGCACGCCGGCAGCCTTGATCTTGGGGAGCTCGCGCTCGGTGAAGCAGTAGTTGCCGCTGTGCACCAAATCGAAGCCGCTGACGTACTCGGCGGCGAAGCGGTCTATCACGTAGCGCATGTCGCCACGTATGCCGCCTTCATTGGAGCCCAGGAAGATACGGTCCCCGGTCTCGTCAACGGTCACGCGAGCGGCGCCGTTGACGCCCAGGACCTGCTGGCAGCGAAGAAGCTCGACGCCCTCGTCCTCGAGCGATGCTATAACGTGCTCGGCCTCCTCATCTGATCCGAAGATTCCCATGTAGGCGCTGCGATCGACGCCGAGCTTCTTGGCGAAGACGGCGAAGTTAACTGCATTGCCGCCGGGATACATGGTCTTGATGTGCTCGTACTTATCGACAACGTTGTCTCCAAAGCCAAGCACGCTTATAGGATAGGCTGCCATGGTTATCTCCATTCAGGTAAACCGCCGTGGTTACGGCGAGCAGACGGGGCGCGAGGGATTCGCACGTCTCAACGCGCCTCGCGCCCCGTTTTAAAATCGCTAGTACTTCTCGATGCCCATGTAACGACGCACGTCCGGGTGATGGTCGAACACCTTGCCGCGAGCGGAGCGCAGCTCACAGTTCATCGCGTAGAACAGGATTGGATCAAGGAACGCGCGAACGCTCGCCGGTACTTGGTCCATGCCGTACTCCATGGCGTCGAGCACCATAAGAGTGTCGGTATGGGTCTCGAGGAATGCGAGGGCGCGCTCATCCATGGCTCGGCACTCACTAGAAGACATCTGCAGGAAGTAGAAGACTCCGGGCTCGGTCACCTCGAAGGGGCCGTGGAAGTACTCGCCGGAGTGGATATAGGCGCAGCTCTGCCACTGCATCTCCATAAGCGAGCAGATAGCGAAGCCATAGGCCTGGCTAAACACGGGACCGGACCCCAAGATATACAGGAACTTGTGGTCCTGGCACAGGGCGGCAAAACGGTCGCAGAGTTCGGCGTTGACCTTCTCGCGAGCTGCAGGCAGGATCTGGTCCATCTTGGCTTCGATAGCGAGCACAATTTGATTTTTGAATTATGGACGAATTCCTCGTCAAGAGGGTAAAATAATGCCGACGGCAGCCCAAGTTGTAGTGAGCTGGGCAGAGCCGTTGCTTAACGAAGTTAGGTCATCGTCTTAGCGACGGTGACCTTTCTTTTTGGGCTTCGAGCCCTGCTTAAGTGCCTTGGAAAGGCCGACAAGGGCCGTGAGGAGCGAGACCATAGCGGTCAGGAGCTTCACGAACTCAGTGAAATCGGTCATGGGCATCACCTCCCATCGAATGGAGGGCTCTGCCCGGCACGAGGACTGCCGACAGCGAGGACGATTCTATCAGAGTGGCTGGCCCTCTTCATTCAATTCATGCTCCCCACCCTCGCCGAGACTGCAAGCGTGGCAGAATCGGCACCGAACGGTAGCGCGCCAGGGCACCGACGATGAACTATCCAAAACTAGCGAGGCGTGTCACCACGTGAGAAATCGCCACGGTCGATAACGCGATCGCCCATCTGTCGCGACACAGTGCTACCGCCGTGCGCCTGGCCGGCGGTGCGAACGCGGTCATCGCCGGCATTGGGAACGGCGCCGGCGTAACGGTTGCGAATCTCCCTCGCATAACCGCGACGCGCAAGAAGTTCATCGCGAACCGCCGGATCTTCGAGCAGGTCTTCGTCACACTTCGGTGTAATGAATTTAGGAAACGAATTGTAGGCGACGCCTTTGCTTGCTTTAGCCTGCTCGACCCACGCCGAGTATGCTTTCTTGAGTCGTCGGATATAAATCTCACAGCGCTTCTCGTATGGAAGCGCACGCTCGGCCTCCAACACGTTATTTTCGAAAGCCGTCTGCAATGACTTCAACGCGAAGCGTCCGTCAAGACGAGTCAGGTTGAAGGTGCACTTCGGATTGCCGGCTTCTTTGATATCGAGATCTGTCGCATAGACTCGATTGTTCTTGATGAAAATGTCTACGCCCCATGATGCAAGTAGTTTTTTGAACTGCTCCATATTCTTTACGCGACCTTCGTCAATCGCAATATGGATCAGCTCACGCAGATTGTTTTTATAACTGTACTCGCCGCGACCAATAATCTCCTTTTCCGTGTCGCGCGGTTGACGATCACGAATCTTCGAATTTTTCTTACCCTTTTCAAGTTGGGCGAGATTCCAGTCCTTATCGAGTTCGCGGACCCACGAGGCGCGTTCGAACTTCCCGTGACGCCCGCCCGTCTCACAACGTTTTCCTGTCAGGAGATCCGTGCGGTTAATTGCCATGTGCACTGCGTAGCGTTTTCCCGCCTTGTCGCTTTCCTCGTGTAGCGCGAAGATAACTTGCTGATTCGGGTAATGTTTCGCGACCCATTGCCTTGCGTAGGCCATACATGCATCCGGCGTCATTTTACCGCCGTTGCACGAACATTCTTCGGGGAGAAACGCGAGAATCTGGTGGAGGATAGTCACGTTCTTCGCGCCGGCTCGCGAAGGCGTGTCGTGATGGAAAACCTTCCGCGTCATTGCCATTTTCGAAAACCAGTACTTATCGCATTTGATGTTCCAGCCATCACGGGCAAGGGCATGTTTCCCGTTGATGTACCGCCGAACGTTCTTTGCGTAGCGCTCGCTCGATACGCTCTTCTGCTTGATAACAGTCACTTTGCATCGCCGCCATCGGTGAAATAGCGACGCTCGAGCGTTCTCAAGAATTGAAAAGCGTAATCAGAACTTTTAGCAACGCACCCGATGGCCATAAGAACGGCAGTTTCGTCGTAAGCCGAAAGTCCTTGCGCGTTTATGAAGTGCGCCAACTGGTTAAGGTTCGTACCCTGCTTCAAAAGCTCATGATAGATCTTCTCCACGCCGCCATGGTCGAAATCGATTTTCTCGATCTTCCCGTTAATTAGTACGCGCCGTGCATACGAGCTCACGGTCACGCCAAGGAAATCAGCATTGCTTTCGATTATCCTTTTTTCTTCCGGTGAGACCCTGATGTGCAATTCTTCAGTTCGAGATTTTTGATCAGCAATTTCCGCAAGACCAAAATCGATATCGAGATCGTCGGCATTGCATAAGACGAAACGTATGAGTTCCGCCTCACTCATCTCATGTCGCTTTGCGATTGCGATGATGGCTTTCTTCTCTTCATCGGAAAGAGACGCCTTGACGGTGTGTGGGCGGAGCCTGCTCATGATTCCTCCGGAAAACGAATCAGCGATCGGAGAGGCCTCCGATCAAAACCTGCTATGCGATTCGCTTTCCTTTTGAGGAACGACTAGCGTCGTTCCAAAAACGAAGAATCGTCTCCGCGATTCTTCATCGCGGAGTTTTAACTTCACAACAACCTTATCGCCGTAGCAGGCGATAAGCAAGGTCTGTGGCGTGGTGTTTTTGGGGTCCGAATGGGCCCACAAAAATGCCACCCACAGTCATCTTGCATGCCCCAGAAGGGGGCATAGACGCAGCGAAGCGTAGGCAGAAGATGAGAGGCCTCATCTTCTTTCTCGAAAGGCTTCGGGAACAATTAAGACATCGATGGGCTATCAGCTAGACGTCAAGGCCCATTAGTCTTCTACGTTCAGCGCGCTCCTCAGCAATTCTTTTTGATCCGGCAATGGCCTGTCCCTTTTTATCCTTGAGGCTCATCGGCTCTTCGGTTTTCTTTTTACTGGCATTCTTGTTTTCCACAGCGGCCTCCTGATTGATTATTCTCCTATCGTTTATTCCCAAACTGAGCACATAAAAAGGCGGCCGAAACCGACCGCCCGCGAACAAATATGTATTTACCGAATGTAAGAGGAGAGGAACGATGTACATTACTCCCAGTGACCGGCGACGTCGACAATCCAATGCTGTCCCGTAGCCTGCTGTTCATAATGTCCCTGGTCCTCAGAGGTGGTATACGAATCATTGATTGCAGAAGCTCCATTAGGGTGTTGTGCATCACCGTAGGTAGAGATAACATGATTGTCCATTTCGGCTGCTGAGTTAAACGTTGCATGGCATACAGAGCACATCCAACGTTCATGGCGCGTATACACTACATTCGGTACCCAGACCTGGCTGTAATCTGTCTCCCAGTGGCCCTGCTCGGCAACCCACTTCTTCTGGCTACCGCCGTTGGAAGAGGAATTGTTGCTGCCGGAACTCTGCGAATTGCCGGAATTCTGCTTGGACTGGGAGGAATCGCCCTTGTTGTCCGACTTCGAGGAATCGGAAGACTTGTTATCCTCCTTCTTGGAGTCATCGGACTTCTGGTCCTTGTCGGCGGACTCTTTCTTCTCCTCGGACTTGGCTCCAGAGGCTTGCGCCGCCTTTTCTTCGCTTGGCTTCTTTTTGTCTTTATTCTTTACCGCTGTGGTGGTCCTTTCCGCAGAGCCGCTTTCTTGCTTTGCAACGCTGGAGCATCCAAGTTGAGGTGCCATGAGGCACACCAGAAACGCAACGATAATAGCCTTTGTTCTCACACCGATCTCCCTATCCATGAAGCCGGGCGTTGACCACTGGCCGGTGTCCAGCGCCCGGTTCGCTTTTACATCTGCTCGCGGCGCTTCTTCCGATCGAGGAAGACGCCGGCTGCCACGAGGACGGTGCCGCCGATGGCGAACGTCTCGCCGATGAGTCCCGCGCTGTCGCCGGTCTGGGCGAGGCTGCCGGGCTTGGCGGCCTCCGTGTTGGCGAGGTGCTTCGGGGTGTATGCCGCCTGCTTCTTTGCGGCCTCCTCCGCCTCCTGTCGTGCGATCTCATCGGAAAGCTTCTGCTCCGCTGCGATGCGGTCGGACTTCGCCTGCTCGTAGGCGGCGAGTGCCGCATCATAGCCGGGCTGGAGCTCGTCCACCGCGGTCTGCTTCTCGTCCAGGATGGCCTTGGCGGGCGCGACCTTGGCACGTGCCTCGACTGCTGCGGCGAAAAGCGCGTTGAGGGCGTCATCCGCGTTCACATCATGGCCGGAAGCGATCGCCGCGCCGGCATCGATGGAGTTCAGCTTCGACAGCTTGGCGTCTGCCTGCGCCTTTGCCTGCTCGGCGGCGGAGACCAGGGACTCGGCGGCGGCGGTATCCGCCTTCGCGGCATCGAGGGCGGCCTTGGTGTCATTGACGGCCTTTACTGCATCCTGCTCGCGCTGCTGTGCCTCTGCGAGCTTCGCGGCAAGACCGGTGAGGATGTCGAGGTTCGACTGTGCGTCATCGAGATCGGTCTGGGAGCCGGTAAGCCTGTCGGCGGCAACGCCGGCGTCGGTCTTTGCGGCATCGACGGCACGCTGGGCATCCGCGAGGGCGCGTGCGGTGGCGTCCGCCTTTTGCTCGGCGGCGGCGAGGACGGTCGCTTTCTCGGTCTGATCGGCTACCGCCGAGTCATGGACGCTCTTTGCTGTATCGAGCGCCTTCTTGGCGTCGGCGACGTCCTGGAAGAACTTCGCGAGATCGGCGTTCGCATCGGCAACGCTCTGCTGCTTGGCAGAGGTGTCGGCCTTTGCGGCATCCAACTTAGATTGTACGGTCGTTACGGCTGCGTTGGCAGCATCAAAAACAACCTGCTTCTGCTGGACGGTCGACTTTGCCGTATCGACTGCCGCGTTGGCGGCATCGAGGTCCGATTTCGCCGCATCAAGCTCGGTCTGGGCATCGGTGACGCCCTGCTGCTTGGCGGCGACATCAGCCTTGGCGGCATCGACGGCACGCTGGGCATCGGTGACGTCCTGCTTCGCGGCATCGACGTCTGCCTGTGCGGAATCCGCTGCGTCCTGCTTCTGCTGGACGGTTGCGGCGGCGCCGGCGGCTGCCTGCTGCTTGGATGCGAGATCGGCCTTGGCTACGTCGAGTGCGCTCTTGGCGTTCTTGAGGCCGTTGATATAGGAGGTCAGCTTCTGCTCGTACTCGTCGACGGACATGGGATTCATGTTCCAGCCTGAACCTGCCCAACCAAGGTTTGCGGTATCGAGGCTGTCGGTCTGCCAGCCGTTCAAGGTTCCCTTGCTGCAGACTGCCATGCCCATATAGCCGATTTCGGGGCTGATGACATGCAGGTAGTGACCGACGGTTGCGGGATATCCGGCAACCTTGAAGTGCTGGTTGACATAGGATTCAATCCCGCTATGCGTCTTGTAGAAATCTACGGCATCCTTACCGGTTAGACCGGTGACGCCATAGAGCTCCTGAACCGCCTGATCGAAGAAAGCCTTTTCTTGGTCAACCCACTGCGGTTTCGGATCGGTTCCATAATTCCATGCGAGGTTTTCGGTCGTATCGAACTGCATGGAATGTCCAAACTTGACATCGGAATAGTTTGCGTTGGCTATCGCCGCTGCAATGAGCTTATAGGTGACCTGGAGTTCGGAGAGACCGACGGACTTGCGATACTCGTTGATGGACTTCATGTACGGGATTGCCGCGAGCATGTTGTCGAGACTGGTCGCATCGAGGCTGTTTCCGACCTCGGTGTAGTCCTTGTGTGTACAGTTCTGGATGATCTCGATGGCTGAATCGGCACCCATGGCCTTGAAGAAGCCGATGGCTCCCTGCTTGAGTTGCGCGTCGGCGGAATCGAGTTTCGCCTGTGCCTCGTCGACCTTCTGCTGCGCGGCGGTCACGGCGGCGTCTGCGGTATCCTTTGCGGTCTTGGCGTTCGCGAGCTCTTCGTCGGCGGCTGCCTTGGCGGACTCGGCGTCCTTGACAGCCTGCTTCGCGGCATCCAGCTTGGCGACGGCGTCGGCATTCGCCTGCTTGGCCGCATCGAGGCCGGCGTTCGCGGCATCGAGAGCGGACTGGGCGGCGTTCACACCGGATTCGGCATCGGCCGCGGCCTGCTGCTTTACGGAGAGGGACGCCTGGGCATCATTTAGCTCGGTCTGTGCCGTTGCCGCAGCGGACTGCACCTGCTCGAGCTCGGACTCGCACTGGGACTGCACCGCTCGTGCGGCAGCGAGGGCTGCCTCCGCGTCCGCGACCTTCTGTTTTGCCGCATCGTACTCCGGGCCGCTCGCGCCTGCCTCCGCTGCGGCGAGGTCTGCTTTCGCCTTCTCGTAGGCGGCGCTGGCGGCTGCGGCCTTCGCATCCGCCGCGTCCTTGTTCTGCTTGGCTGCGACAAGGACGGAATCGGCGGAATCCTTTGCAGACTGGGCCGCAACCAGCTTGGACTGGGCATCGGCAAGCGTCGCGTTGGCGTTGTCAAGTTCGGCCTGTGCCCTGTCCACGGCAGCCTGGGCGTCGCGCACGGCCTGCTCGGCGGCACTGATTGCCTCCGGGGTGGCGCTTACGGCATCTGCCTTGGCCTTATCGAGGGCGTCCTTGGCATCCTGGGCCGCCTTGAGGGCGGACTGGTACGCTTCGTCCTTCTCGGACGCATCGGCCTTGGCGTCTGCGAGACCCGCCTTCGCCTGCTCGAGGTCCTTGCCGGCGGCATCGGCGGCGTCCTTGCCCTCCGCGACCTGACGGGCGTACTCGTCCATTGCCGCTCGGTCGGCTGCCGCGCCGGCGCTGACTGCCGAATCGTAGGATGCCTTGGCCTGGTCGCGGGCGGAAGCCGCCTCGTTGTAGGGACCGGCGGCCTCATCGTAGGCTGCCTTGGCGGCGTCCTCCTTCGCCTTCGCCTCGTCGACTGCCTTCTGCAGGTCCGCGATGGTCTGTGCGGCGGATTTCGCGCCGGTACCGGATGCCGCGCCGGCGTGGGCGGCGATCGGCGACATCACGGCGGGGTGCTGCGTGCCCCCGTCACCGGTCTGGGCGAATGCCGTGAACGGTGAGATGAGGCTCGATCCGGTCATGGCGGCCATGGTCGCCGCGGTGACGGTCAGACGCGCGATCCCCTTCGGAGTGTGAATCTTTTTGCTTGGCAGTGCGGCGAAGTGATCGCCACCGGCAGCGAAATGCTTTCCCTGAGTCATTGCTATTCCATTCCTTTTCCGTGCCCTATCCGACTGGGCATCAGAGCGCTTTCCAATAGAGATAATTATGCGCCTTAACTGGGATTGTTGTATATAGTCCGTTGGCTTTTATACAACAATCCATGACTCTTTTTGTCATGGATATCTCGCCACTACAACGATCCTTTGGTCTACGCTGCAAAGAACTCAGATCAAAGTTTGGTTACTCACAAGAGCAATTTGCGAACCGTATCGACATGGACAGGTCTTACTACGCCTCGATAGAGGTCGGACGAAGAAATGTCAGTCTTTCCAACATCTGTAAAATTGCCAATGGATTCAACATGTCAATCGCTGCACTTATGACTGGTGTCACCGATATAACGGATTAGTCTATCAATCAGCGAACGCAGTGAGCGTATCAATCGACGGCGTAGCCGGCGGCAAGGTCACGGCACGTGACCGCGCAGCGAGCTTTGCGAGCGAAGGGGACGGCATCGCCGTCCCTATTTCTTTATAGTATATTTCTCTATTAATTGGTTTCACCAAAATGGGTATAGCACAAGCTTCTGAACAGGCGTTTTATCAAAGAATTCGAAGCTACCGAATCATCAAAATGGTGAAATAATTTACCCAAAAGGGGGAAGCGCTTCACCAAAATGGAACCGACTGACAGCTGTTGAAAACTTTTATCCCCAAAATGGTGATTTCCTGTTTTCAGTGGAAAACTCGGGAAGTCATAATATTTACTTACCAGATTTACAAACGGAAGCGGTTCTTAGCCCCAAAACCAGAACAGGTCAGAAGCAAAAATAACTCCTGACCTGCGATTTTCCTGGTGCCCCCGGGCGGATTCGAACCGTCGACACCCGCTTTAGGAGGTCATGAGCTATTACTCTACCTGCGGTTTTCTAATTTCATCAACATCTTTATTTCCGCAGGTAATTTACGTATTTTGTCATTTTTGCTTTTACTGATTAGTTTTCTATTTCACCCATTTTTCACCCCTTCAGTCATTGATTTTGAGTTGCAAGGGTGAAATTTTTGGATTAGCCTCGGGGGCGAGGCCCTCAAAGCCCCGCCCCCGAGGCTAATCCAACGCACCACCCCTGGAGACCCATGGAAACCAGAATCAAACCCACAGCCAAAGGCACCTCCGAGCCCATTAAAGGGAGGCCCGGTTCCTTCCGCATCTACTTCTCCCTCGGTCGCGACCCCGAATCCGGAAAGAACGGAAAGCGGGTCAGATACCTAAAAACCCCAAAGAAAACCATCCACTGCAAGAGCAAGAACCCGAAGAACTGGCCCAGCGAGGTGGCGAATGCACTCGACGCCTACCGTAGGGAACTGGAGTCCTATGAACCAGCTGACGACATACCGACCACCGTTTCTGGATACGCCGAAGATTTCCACCGGCTCCGAGAAAGCTCCTTCGGCTCGCCTCTTTCCTTCCAAAGAGAGGAATACGACGTGCGCCACATACGCGAGTTGTTCGGTGACGCACCTCTCGTCGCACTGAGGCCCGATGAGATCAAACGAGCGTATGCCGACGCCATCTCAACTGGAAGGTTCACAGAGGCCGAGATCCGTCGTATCCACGTCAAACTCAAGCAGGTCATGCAGGACGCACTGGAGAACGAACTCATCGAACGCAACCCGTGCATCAGCGTTAAACTCCCGAAGCCGGACCTCAGAGTGCGCAACTTCCTCCCGCCCGACGAGCTGCCCCGATTCACCAAGTGTCTGCTATCTGAACCCATGGGCCCGATGACCGTCTGCACCATGCTCATATTCCACCTGGGGCTCAGGAAAGGTGAGGCCCTGGGGCTCTGCTGGGAAGACTACAACCCCGGGGCAATGGAGATCCGAATCGTCCGCCAGTACACCAATGACAAAACGCTCAGGGCACCCAAATCGGAAATGAGCAGGCGAATCCTATCCATAGACTCTTCGCTAGCCACGTATCTGAACGATTGGAAGGCGCAGCAGCGCAGCCTATTTGAGCAGCGTGGACTGAGACAGAGGAATACTGACCCCATCGTTCACGCCTTCAGCACGCAGAAGGATGAAAACGGCGACCTCCACGCCAGCATCACCCGCCCCGATGGACACAACTATTCACGCTGGTTCAGGGACTTCTGCGTCGACAACGGCTATGGCGAGTACGCCAACGTGACAAGCCAATTCAAGCGCAACGGTAAACTGCACACACGCGGCACCGGATACTCGGGGCTCGTCCCCCATGGCCTGAGGCACACGGCGGCAACGGCGCTCGTCGCGAGCAACGTGGACCTGAAGACTGTGCAGGCAAGGATGGGACACGCATCAGCGAGCACGACGGCCAACTTCTACACCCACGCAATCAGGGCCAACGACCGCAACGCCGCCGAAATCTTCGAAAAATTATCTGAAGGTGATGATAATTAACACTCGCATAGTGGTGACACCAAATGTATACTATCCATAAGGCCAGATGGAGAGGAGGTTATCAATGGCACTTACCACCGCGAGCAGCAAGCTACGTTCGACGATCCTATTCAACTCCAAGGATGAGCAGGTACTCTTCAAGCGCTCCAGCGCTGATCTCGCCGCAGCAAGGGGCCTCACCCCGTCTGCGCTCTTAGCAAGACTTCCTATGGAACAGCTGACGAGCTCGGACCTTGGCAGGTGGGCTGCACAACTCATCTATGCCGAAGACGGGAGCTGTCTCGACGCTTTCGAGGCCATGTTCGAAAACTGGAGCGCTATCCAGCCCGAGAAGGACTGTCGCGACATCATTAAGAGCTTCTTCGACTATTGCCACGGAGCAAGAATCTGCATCGACACAACGAACGAGCGGGCACATCATCTCCGCTCGAACTGGGACAGCATCTGTCTCCTCATGGAGGAGACCGCAAAGATGCCCGAAGGTGACCTCGACGTCCGCATCCAAGCCAAAACCGGCCGCGAGCTCGAAACGACCCTGCAAGACCCTGCAGCACTGCTCACCGTCACCCCTTTGCTCTCATACATCCTCAACATATGGGAGCACATCAAGGGCTATTCCTGCACTTACCGTGTTCTGCTCGATTTCGCAAATATCGGCAGATCATCACGCAAGGGATACAGCGAGCCCGCAGAAGCCCGAATCAGCCTTCTGCACTTTATCGACGAGTACGAGAAGAAAGGAGCTAATTAGTCGATAAGACCATTTCACAAACAAGCACCCGACTCCCCTCACTGTCGCCAAACATCGAAGAGGAGCCGAGCGCCCTACCAAAGGAGTTTATCATGCATCTTGCAGATGACCCCAAGACCGACGCCATCTCCGCAGGCATCAACCTGCGTCACGTCGGCACCAAGCGCATCATGAGCCGCCTGGACGTTCAGATCCTCACGGGCATCGGCCAGTCATCGGCTATCAAGCTCATGAAGTCGACCCATCACTGCTTCCGCATCGCCAACCAGTACTTTGTCATGGAAGAACATCTGTTCGACTACTTGCGCAAGCTAGCAGAGGAGGCGAGCGAGTAATGCAGCGCCCGAACGCCATCCCCTTCGTCTTCGAGTCGGACGTGCTCGACGAGCACGTCCAGGCCCTTCGGGGCGACAAGCCCATCGCCGCCTTCGGTCTCGACGCGCTCAACAGCATCCTCGGCGGTGTCTACCCCGGGCTCAACTACGCAATCGGAACTGCGCCGGGCAAGGGCAAGACAACACTTGCGCTCCAGGAGGCCGATAAGCTCGCAGCAGATGGGCACCCGGTGGTCTACGTCTCCGCCGAACTTCCCGCGCATAAGCTGATTGAGAAGAGCCTGGCGCGTCTCAGCGGCGGCGAGCTCGCACTGTCCGAGGTCTCCGACTGCGCGACCGAGAATCATCCCGAGTACGCGGCCTTCGAGGCTGCACTCGGCAAGTATCGCGCCCAGGTCGCCCCCAATCTCTGCATCACCGGCCCGCTTAACACCGTGGAGCTCTCCAACCTCGTCGGACTGGTGACGCACGAGCGCGGCGAGGTCCCCATCGTCTTCATCGATTACCTCCAACTCCTCGCCTGCGGCACTACGGCAGACCAGCAGTTCATCGACGAGCGATTGGCTATCACAGCATGCGTGAAGGGCCTCCGCGAAATCTCGAACCTCTATGGCTCGCCCGTCATCGCGCTGAGCTCGACCACGCGAAAGTCCTACGATTCCGGGAAGTCGGCTAGGCCCAACCTCGGCATGTTCGGCGGATCCTCCGCCGTCGAGTACGGCTTCGACTCGGTGCTCTACCTAGCCGATGACGACAACAAGCCCGAGTGGCCCTACGAGTCCCCCGCAACCGGCACGCCTCTCAAGCTCATTGCCCTCAAGAACCGTTACGGCACGTTGGGCGAGGCCCGACTCGACTTCGACGGCGCACACGCCACCTTCCGCGACAGGGGCTAGCCAATGCGCGGCAACGCCAAGACCGCGCACATCAACGTCCGCATGACCGAGGAGGAGCGTGCCGCCATCGTGACACGCTCCTCCTCTTTTGATATGGCCCCATCGACGTTCATGCGCGAAGCCGCCCTCCACATCGGGGAGAAGCCTGTCAAGGTCGCCGATGAGGCGATGCTTCGGCAGATGCTCTATCAACTGAAAAAAGAGGGTGGGAACCTAAACCAGGCTTGTCACGCCCTCAACGCATACGGATCAGACGCGCAGACATCCCAACAGCTTGCAGACGCCGTCCGCCTGGTGTCGAACACGGCGTCGCAACTTTCAGCCCTCCTATCGAAAGCCAGGGAGCAACCATGAAAACGAAACTACTCACAGCACTCGTATCATCCATTTTCCTAGCAGTCCTCGCATGCCCCGTGCTTGCCGCCCCCATCGACGCGTTCGTCGCTGGGAGCGGGATCGACGTATCGGCGATCCCCGCAACGTTCGACGCGGGGACCGTCCTCGACTGGTGGCTCTCGGGCAGGTTCGCCACCTATCCCCTCGGGTTCTTGTTCGTCTTTCTCCTTGCACTCTGCGCCTGCGCCCTCATCGCCTACTCAAGTGCCCTCAACGCGAGAGCCGAGGACGGCGGTGTGCTCGGCGACGCCCGCGTCAAGACGGGCCGCGAGGTCGTGAAGGGCTCCATGACATGGGACGGCTCGTCGAACCCCTCGTCACGCGGGTT
This sequence comes from uncultured Collinsella sp., assembly GCA_900549655.1. GTDB lineage: Bacteria > Actinomycetota > Coriobacteriia > Coriobacteriales > Coriobacteriaceae > Collinsella. The sequence goes on along the minus strand of UROZ01000020.1, from coordinate 8,959 downwards.
CGTCTACGGGTTCACCAAGCGGCATGGCAAGCCTTGCTATCTCTACGAACCCAAGAAGATGATTTTCGTATCGGGGGCCACCGGCTCAGGAAAAAGTCGCTTCCTCTACCTCCCCTCAATCGACCTGCTCTCCTACGGCGACGCTTCCAACGGCTCTGAGCCCGCGGCCCTCGTCGTTTCCGACGTGAAGAACGAGCTCATTGAGCTCACGGGCGACGAGCTGACCCGTCGCGGCTACCGCGTCCTCCTGCTCGACACGCAGCGCCCCTATCGCGGTCAGAGGTTCAACCCGCTCAAGCAGGTGCTCAACCTCCATGCCGAAGGACACGACCAGGAGGCCGAGCAGGCGGCGGACGCCATCGCAGAGCTCGTGGTGCAGGATGACGAGAAGGGCAAGGGCTCGCACTGGACCGCCTCGGCCAGGGGCCTGCTCTCGGCCCTGGTCCTGCTGGTCTCCATGTCCGACGAGTGTCCCGAGGGATCGAAGCACCTCGCGAGCGTCTGCGAGGTCCTGGACCGCGGCACCGAGGCGGAGGGCGACGACCCGTCCGAGTCCCTGAAGGCCGTCTTCCGCGCTCTGCCGAGCGACCACCTCGCCAAGGGCAGGGCGTCACAGTTCGTCTCCTCGGGCGGCAACGAGCTCAGGAGCATCCTCTCGACGCTCAAGGTGGCGCTCCGCCCGTTCTCGTCCACGCCGGTCGCATGGATGACGTCAGCGTCCGACATCGACCCGCGGGCGGTTCTTGAAACCAAGAGCGCCGTATTCCTCCACGTGCTCGACGAGGGCTCGCCATACAACTGCATAGCGGCGATATTCCTCTCCCAGCTCTGGGAATCCGTCCAAATCGTCGCCGATTCCAACGGCGGAAGACTTCCGCGCCCCGTCCAGATTCTCGGCGACGAGTGGGGCAACCTGCCCCGCGTCGAGTGCCTGCCCGCCCTCCTCAGCCTGGGGCGGAGCTATGGCGTCTTCTGGATAGGCGCGACGCAAGACGTCAGCCAACTGAACAAGTACGGCGAGAAAGACGGTCGCAGGAAGATACTCGCAAACTGCGGCGTCAAGGTTGCCATGAAGCTCGCCGAGGAGGAAGACCGCCGATACTTCACGGAGCTCATCGGCAAGACCACCCGCCATACGCGGGGCACGAGCAGCAGCAAGGCAGCGTCGGGTTCGTCGGCATCGACCTCCTACAGCGAGAGCGCAGACGACGTGATACACGCGTGGGAATGGCGCAACATGGCCCCGGACAGGGACGGGATAATCGTCGTCAAGCACGCGGACAACGGAATACCCGCCGAGCGGGCCGGGGTCTTCCGCTCACCCGTCGCCGATTGCACCAAGACGCCCACGAAGGAGCACTTCGACCTCGGGACTCCGGAGCACGAGGCGGAGAAGCGCCGTGCCTATCAAAAGCAACTGGACGAGGCCGCTGCCGGGAAGATGGGCGAACGCGTCGGCCTCTGGTGCCCCAAGTGGCCCGAGCCGAAGAAGAAAGCCGAGATCCAGCCGACCGGGAAATTCAGCGGCCTTTCGCCCGACTAGGGAGAACCCATGACAGCGATTAAACAGACAAGCGTGTGCAGCGAGAAGCACCTCTCCCGCCTCAAGGACTATCTCTCATGGGACAGGGACAAAGCTCTCGCGCACGACACGCAGAACATCATCAGTGAAGAGCGCTGGTTCCAAGAGATGGCAGACACGAGGAAGGCCATGGGGCATGACAAGCCGGGGAAGGCGGGGGCGAAGTGCGCCTACATGCAACATCAGATACTTGGTTTCCTCCCCGACGAGTGTGACCTCAACGGCGGGAAGATGACGCCGGAGATGTGCATGCGCTACGCGAGGGAGTACGTGGCCGAGCGCTACCCCAACCAGGAGGTCGTGATGGTGCTGCACCGCGAGCGCTGCCGCGCAGACGCCACCGACCGCTACGCCGTGCACCTCGGCATCAACCGCAGCGACCTGGAGACCGGCCGCAGGCTCGACGAGGGCCCCGCCCGAAAGGCGGCGACGTCGCGCGTGAAGACCGTCCGCGCCCTTGACGAGCGGTACAGCCTCCGGCAGCTTGAGCGCGGCAAGGCAAACTCGCGCGTCCACGCGAGGCAACCTGGCAGTGCCGAGCGCGACATGACCCGAAGGGGGCAGGCCGAGCGCTCGGAGAACGCCCGCGTCCGCGTCGCGGTCGCCCGCCGGGTCGAGGAGGTCGGGCGCATGCGCGACTGCCCCGACCGGATGGGCGAGCTTGAACGGCGGCTCAAGCGGGACGGCATCGAACTCGCCAAGTCGAAGGGCGGGAGCCTCCAGTACCGCTTCCCCTCGAAGTCGCTCGGGGCCGTGAGGAAGGTCAACGGCGGAAGGCTCGGCTTCGCCGTCGACCGCTCGACCGGCATCACCGTCCGCTTCACGCTGCGCGGGATAGCGACGGCGATGCGGGCGTTCTGGGAGCTTGAGCGCAGGGCGTTGGAGAACCAGAACGGCCGAGACGACTGAGCATTTGGGCCGGGACGCAACAGGCGTCCCGGCCTTTTTGGCGAGAGCGACTTCGGAGCGGCTCGCCCCCGCCGCAGGCGGCAAGATGATTCCGTGCAACGGAATCCATATCTTGCCTGCACGGAGCGAGCCAGTTGCCAAAGCAACGCGAGCCCGGGCAGGTGAGCGCCGGTTGAGCCGACGCCGAGGAGACGCGACCCATGGGGAGCGTCGCACGATGGCGCTCGGTGACCCGGCGCGAGAGGCCCCGCTCGGCGACCACGGCGGAGCGATGGCGACTTCTGGAAGCCATCGAGCGCAGCCGTTCGGCGGGCGGGGCCGGTGTGAGCGGAGGCGGACGAAACGCGACCCTGGGGAGCGTTGCCAGGGAGGCGCAGCGAGAGCGACGGTGCGTCGCGGGGGTCCCGCCCATAAGCGGGACCCATCGGCCGCAAGGCCGACCAGCGAGCATTGGAAAAAGCCCCGGCCATTTTGGTCGGGGCTTTCCTTGGAATTTTAGGAAATGGTAGATATCTACCGGCTTTTTCTGTGACAGTTTTTATACTTCCTGCCGCTCCTATATGGTTGATAGGTTGCGGGCAGTATAGGAAGTATTTCCTTAGTCCGGTTACGTCTGTTATTTCCGAGCACCGCAGGAACAAGTGTAGTATGCCGCAGAATCTGTAATCGTAACCGTTTCCTCCCATGCCGCAGAATCTGTAATCGTAACCGTTTCCTCCCATGCCGCAGAATCTGTTACGGTATTGTATACCGTATGATATGCGCCACATGCTTTATTGCCTGCCATAAGTGCATTATACGCATGAGCTTGTTCATTGCCCGTGATATCTGCTCCGCAGCCATTGCAAATTGAGCGCTCTTCCGTATGGGTAACTGCGGGATGGTACACCTTCTCCGTATGGGTAACTGCGGGATGGTACACCTTCTCCGTATGAGTCACCGCAGGATGGTAGATATCATACTTATGAACATGCGCCGGGGTGTCATCCTTTTTCGATGAACTGCCTGAATTGGTGTTTGAGCCGGAGTTGCTGCTGTTGCCGCCACTCGGCTTGCTATCGGATTTTCCTTCGTCTTTCTTGGAAGATGAATTGCTTTTGTTTCCAGAATTATCGGAGCTGCCTGTGGTCTTCCCATTATCCTTCTTGGAACCGTTGGATGAGCCTGAATCGCTCTTCTTGCTGTCGGAAGTGTCCGGCTTCTTCGCATCGGACTTGTCCTCTTTTGCCGTCTCCTGCGCCTTCTCGCTCTCCTTCTCGACGGCATCGGCATCGGCGTTCGGGTTCTTCTTGATGTTGTCCTCGAACTTCTTCACGACCTCGGCACCCTTGTCCCCGGTCAGGGTAGAATCACCCTTCTTCACGGCTGCTGCAACGTCCTTGGCGATGGCGGTCAGGTCATCCTTCGTCACCTTATCCGCATCCACCTTGTTGAAAGTCACAGCCGTGCTGGCCGTCTTCTTATCGGCCTTCCCGGCGGTAACCTTCTTCGATGACACCTCATAGATGGAACCGTCGGCGTTCACCGGTGAAATGAATGTGACGGTATAGGTACCGGACTTGCCGACCCTCACGGTCACCTGCTTGTTCGCGGCGATGGCGGTGTAGAAGTCTACTTTCCCGTCCTCATCCTCGATATGGGCGATGACGGGCGTGGAGGTTTCCGTATCCCAGCCGTCAGCCTTCACCTCAAGGGAAAGCACCATGTCCTGCTCCTCATCGTCCTTTGACTGGGACACCGCAGGGGCGTTCGCTTTGCCCGTCCAATCCGCATGTGTGATGGCATATCCACCGCCGCCGATGAGAAGCGCCGCACAGAGGATTCCTGCACCAGCCGCGCAGACCTGTTTGCGGGAGAACTCGCGCCCGAAGAGCATAATCGGCTTCTTAGCGTTCTCCTCCTCCGTCGAATCCAGCTCCGGTGATTTACGAGAATCGTTCCCATCCATCTCAGTGCTCCAATTCAATTCTCATGTAATTAAGCCACAAGCATTGTATTGCAAATTGTCACTTATATAGGTGTGACTCATATAGGGCTAACCCGAATCATTGGCACCACCGGCTAGGAGGTACCAATGACTCAATTAGATATAAAGATGAGAGTCGGGCTGCGAATAAAAGAACTGAGAAACGCACTCGGCTATAGTCAAGAAACCCTTGCATACACTATAGAGATGTCCCGAACTTACTTTGCCGAGGTCGAAACCGGCAAGCGGAACATATCAATTGAAAATATCGACCGGATTGCACAAGGGCTCGGCGTTTCCCTGAAGGAGTTCTTCAACTCTGACCTCTTTGTCAAATAAGACAGAGCGCAAATCGAATTAGAACGAAAGGACAGACTTCCAACGTCACCTAATGTCCAACGAGGCTTCAATCGCAATCAAAAATATCAAAGGCTGCCGGAAACTGGCTCGCCCAACGGCAAAGTCAACCTAGGTTTTCAACGCTTTCCATAGCCGGAGGGTCCTGCATCTAACCCGCAGGCTGTGGGAAGGGTTGAAAACCGGCCCAAAAGGCGGAATCTCGGGGTGAAATATGAAGTTGAGATGATTTCACCATAGAAAGAACTTTCACCCCTATTTCACCCCTCAATCGAGTTTTGCCCCTATTCATACAGAAACAGGTCAGACGATTTACACCGTCTGACCTGCGATTTCTCTGGTGCCCCCGGGCGGATTCGAACCGTCGACACCCGCTTTAGGAGAGCGGTGCTCTATCCCCTGAGCTACGGAGGCATGTTGTACTAGTGTAGCAGATTTACCCCTTTGCCATGTAGCGCATGGCCACTCATCGAGAAGGCTCTATAGCGAATAGTTTCCGAGGGCAATCCTCAATATCGGAAAGAATAACCCGGAATAACGCGAAATAATGGGACAAGCTTTCCCAACTGGCCCTCAAAAGGAAAATGCATCCCGGAATGAGAACAAATTCCGGGATGCATTTTCCGCCATCTATCGCCAACGATTAGCTGTCTCTGTGGAAAAGGCTCTTGATGGCAGCGGGGATGCTCTTGGCGCCCTTGGCCGTCACATCGATAAAGTCGGGCGAACGCACAAGCTTATCCTCGTCGACGTACTTGCGGACCGCGCGCAACGTCTCTTTGTCGTCGCGCGTCGAAAACGTAAAGTGACCGTTGTCCTTGGTGAAGATGGCAAAACGCGTGATCTTCTTGGTGCCGCGTAAAACCTCGGCGGCAATATAGTCGACCTCGTCCCACGGGATTTGAATATAATCCTCGGGATTGCGCTCGTTGTAATACTCGAACGCCTTATTGCCCACCATCACGTTACCGTGGCTGGTAAGCCCCATCAGGCAGGTTGCCGGCGTTGCCAGATCGACCGTGCTGTTCTGAGATTGCGCCATGCGCGCCTCGCCCTCCAAATAAAACAATCGGACCGCATCCAGTGTACCCACCGGGTGCGGTCCGTTTCAATGGCTCAAAAGCCCTTGCCTAGCAATTCTCGGTCTTAAGCCGAAACGTGCTTACATGAAGCCGCAGACGCGACCGATGATGCCGATGGCGAAGAGAGCCAGGATGATGACGATCGGGCTGACCTTCTTCTTGAGGAGCTTGCAGACCAGCAGGGTCAGGCACACGGCGGCAAGGCCGGGGATGAGCTGATCGAGGTTGGCCTGAAGCGTGGTGACCTTCACCTGATCAAGGGCGTTAGCACCGATGGAGTTATACATCGTCAGTGCTTCCTTGACACCCTCAGAACCAGAGGGCAGGTTAGCCCAGTCGATAAAGGCGCCAGCAGACTGCGTGACCTTGGAGACGACCGGGGTGAAGGAGATGGACACCCAGCGCTCGACCAGGGCGCCGATGATGAACATACCCAGGATGGAAGCACCCTCGGTGACCTTGCCCATCAGACCGCCGGAGAGGTCCTTGGCGATGGAGGAGCCGACCTTGTAGCCAAACTCCTGCGTGTACCACAGGAAGGCGTAACGGATGATGTTCCACGCGAAGAAGAACAGCAGCGGACCGGCGATGCTGCCGGACAGGGCCAGGGAAGCGCCCAGAGCGCCCAGAATCGGGCGAAGGGTGAACCAGAAGGCGGGGTCGCCGACGCCGGCGAGCGGGCCCATCATACCGACCTTGACGCCCTGAATGGCGACGTCGTCAATCGGGGCACCGTTGGCGCGCTCCTCCTCGAGAGCGAGGGTAACGCCAATGACGGGGGCGGAAACATAGGGGTGGGTGTTATAGAACTCCAGGTGGCGCTTAAGAGCGGCAATCTGGTCATCCTTGTTGGTGTAGAGCTTCTTGATCGCAGGGATCATTGCGAAGCACCAGCCGCCGTTCTGCATACGCTCGTAGTTCCACGAGCCCTGAAGGAACTGATGACGGAAGCAAACCTTCTTGCGGTCAGCCTTGGTGAGCTGAATCTTGTTCTCTGCCATATGTATCACTCCCCTCCTACTCGTAATCGTTCAGAATGTCACCGAGCGGGTCACCGGAGCCGCCGCCCATGCCGCCACCCTGCTTGGCCAGATCCTTAAGGCCAAGGTAGATGAGGGCAAGGGAGATGCCGATGAGGCCAAGGGCGATCAGCGTGAGCTGAGGGATGGCAGCAAGGACAAAGCCGAGGATGAAGAACGGCCAGGTCTCCTTGGTGGCCATCATGTTGATGACCATGGCGTAACCGACGGAAGCGACCATGCCGCCGCCGACAGCCATGCCGCCGGACAGCCAGTCGGGCATAGCGTTAAGCGCGTTGGTAACGGCCTCGGCCGGGATGATGCACAGAAGTACTGCCGGGATGGCGATACGAAGGCCCTGCATGAGGATGGCAGCGTACTGCCAGCGCTCGATGCCGGAGAAGTCGCCCTTCTCGGCGCAACCGTCCATGGCGTGAGCGATAGCGGTGGCCAGGGTACGGCAGATCATGGTCAGGAACAGGCCAGCGACCGACAGCGGGACGGCGACGGCGATGGCGGCGGTAACGGCCTTTGCCGAATCGGTGGCGCCACCGTTGAGGGCGAGCACCATGATGATCGAAGAAGCGACCGAGGCCAGAGCGGCGTCAGGCGCGACAGCGGCGCCAACGTTAGCCCAGCCAAGGGCCATCATCTGGAGCGAACCGCCCAGGAGGATGCCCTCCTGAAGGTGACCGGTTACGAGACCGATAAGCGTGCATGCCACGAGCGGCTGATGGAACTGGAACTCATCCAGAATGCCTTCCATACCGGCAAGCAACGCGACAATCGCAACAAGCAGAATAGTGATTGCAGACATGTATCGGACCCTCCTTTACTATGCTTGAGCGGCCAGTTCGGCCTTAGCTTTCTTCAACATGGCGTCGAGATCCTCGGAGGAATCCGAAGGAACCTTGCGGACCTCGAACTTGACGCCCTTGGCCTTGAGGGCCTCGAGAGTCTTGACGTCGTCATCGCCCATAGCGACGGCGTTGGTGACGACGACCTTGCCCTTGGAGTGAGCCATGGAACCGATGTTGACTTCCTTGATGTCGACGCCGGCCTCGATGGCCTTGAGCAGATCCTGCGGGTTCTCGAAGAGCAGCATGGCCTTGGTGTCACCAAAGCGCGTGTCCTTGACGACCTCGGCCATCTTCTTGATGGGAACGACGTTGGCATGGACTCCCGGAGGGGCAGCCTGCTCGATCATGGTCTTGCGGAGCTCGTCGTGAGCAACACCGTCGGAAACCACGATGATGCGGTTGGGGTTGATCTGCTTGGTCCACGTGGTGGCCACCTGACCATGCAGCAGACGGGTGTCGATACGGACGTGGGCAATCTTGATGTGCCCGTCGCCGATGACCGTTCCCGGAGGGATGGCGCCTGCAGGAGCAGCGGCGGCCGCAGCCGGCTTCTTCTCCTCGGGCTCCAGAGACTCGGGCTTGACGCGCACGCCAGCCTTAGCCTCAGTCACGAGATGTTTTGCGATCGCATGTGCAGTGTTCTTTGCGTCAAAGCGCTGCGAATATGCCTCGATGAGCATAGGCAGGTTGACACCGGTGACGATAGCCCAGGAATCGTGGCCCTCGATGAGCCCGCTGATCTGGTTGAACGGCGTGCCGCCCCACAGATCAACGAGGAAGAGCACCTGCTCCTGGTCCTCGAAGGAAGCGATTGCTTCCTCGACCTTGGCACGGAAGTCGTCGGGGCCCATGCTCGGCTCGAGCGAGACCACGGCTACAGACGGCTGATCGCCAAAGACCATCGAGCCCGTCTGCTTGATTCCAGCTGCCAAGTCCCCGTGGCTAGCAAGAACAATACTTACCATCACATAACCTCCTTTTTGTCTACGTATTTCCTACACGACATTAAGGAAGTATACCTGTTTGGTTTGTGGAATTATAGCTAAATTCGCAAAAGGTTGGTTTATTTGTTTAAACGCCTTGATTATCAACTTCATCCGAACACTTCCCACATTCATCCGCACATGTGCGGATGAATGTGGGAACCCGATACCCTGAGGGCCGGACCGGCCGGCCCCGGGAGA
>UROZ01000019.1 GCA_900549655.1 uncultured Collinsella sp. | reverse complement strand
GCATAGACCTTCTGGTCATGCCGTCCTCTTTGAATGACAAGTTGTCGCTCTGGTGCCCGCGCAGCGTCGAGCAGTTACGGCGTTTGGTAAAACGCCGTAACGAACTAGCTCAGCATCGCATCCATCATCTCGGAGTTGACGGAGTCGTCAGCAGACCACTCGCCGTCGTCGTTGCAGGTGTACTTGAAGATAACCGTGGTCTTCCTGGGCTCGGTGGCCTTGGTCACATCGACCATCACCTGGCCGGCCATCTTGTACAGCTCGTCATCGGAAGGAACCGTGTCGAGTGCAGCGACCTTCTCCTGATACTGGGTGGAGAAGTCCTCGACGATCTTGTTCATGGACTTGCAGGTGATGGAGACCTCGGCGGTTGCAACGCCCTTGTCCTCGTCGACCGTCACGTCGCCGATCTCGTAGTCAAAGCCCTCGAGGTAGGTCTTGGCATACTCCTTGGGATCGATGCCCAGCTGCTCGAACTCGTCGCCCGAAGCCTCCTCCAGGCCAGAGAGGAAGTCGTCGCCACCGTTCTTGACCTCGTCAAACTGCGTCGTAAGATCCTCGGTGATGAGCTCCTCAACCGAAGGACCTCCACAGCCGGAAAGCACGACCACGCATGCAACCAAGACGGCCATGAGGGGCGCAAGCAGCAGCTTCTTTTTCATGTTGTTCCTCCCAATGAGCGGCACCGCGCTTCCCGGACGCGGCACACGTTGTAATAAGTAAGCCCATACTATCCACTTATGAACACCCTCGGCAACGCGAAGGCGTGGTCGGTTCGTTTTAGCGTCCGAACGGTTTGCAAGCCCGCCCAACGTGCAATAAAACGCTTCCCCACGGTGCAATAAAAAAGGTGGCCGGAAAACCCGACCACCCTTGCACATCCTTTGGACGCCGCAGTTTACTTGCGGACGACCTTGACGATGGCGTCACCGGCGGCGACGGCGGACTCTGCCTCAACGGTGAGCTCGACATCGGCAAACTCGGCGGTGTTGGACACGGCCACGACGACGCAGTCCTTGTAACCGGCAGCGGCGATCTTGGCGCGGTCGATCTTGAGTATGGGCTGGCCAGCCTTCACAACGTCGTCGGCCTTGACGAAGCCCTCGAAGCCATCGCCGTTCATGTTGACGGTATCGACGCCAACGTGCACCAGAACCTCGATGCCGCTATCGGACTGCAGACCCACGGCGTGACCCATGGTGACGGTCACCTTGCCGTCGCAGGGAGCGTAGACCAGATCGTCCTCGGGCCACACGGCGCAGCCCTTGCCCAGCACCTCGCCGCTAAAGACGGGATCGGGTACGTCGGCCATCTTGATGACCTTGCCCTTGACGGGCGAGCACAGCACGTCGGCGCCGGCAGAAGTAGAGATGGAGGCAGGAGCAGCGGCAGCCGCGGGCTCAGCCTTCTTCTTGAACATGTCAAACAGACCCATACGTTTTCTCCTCTTGATTAAGCGCAACGTTTTGCGCATGCCTATGGTGATTATAGTGCCAATTGGACCAAAAACTAAGGTGGGAAGTCGAATCGAAAACTCTGCCGACGTCTTTGTCCATCGGCGCCCGTTTTGTTGATTAACCCTCGATGAGCCCTAGGTGCACGAAGGCGTTCCAGATGCCGTCGTCGTCGACATTCGTGGTCACGAAATCGGCCGCCGGTCCGGCGTTCGTCAGAACGCCGGAACTCAATCGCCGGAACTCAATTACTCCAAGCCCTCGGTGCCGTTGGACTTGATGATCTTCTGGTATGCGAAGAAGCTGTCCTTGCGGCGGCGCTCGTAGGTGCCGGTGCCGTCGTCGTACTTATCGACATGGATGAAGCCGTAGCGCTTGCGCATCTCGCCGGTACCGGCGGACACCAGGTCGATGGGGCCCCACCAGGTGTAGGCGATCAGGTCAACACCATCGGCGACGGCCTCGCCCATGGCCTTGATGTGGCTGCGCAGATAGGCGATGCGGTACGGATCGTGAATGGAGCCATCGTCCTCGACCTCGTCGTAGGCGCCCATGCCGTTCTCGACCACCATCAGCGGAATCTCGTAACGGGCGTAAATCTCGTTGAGGGCGATGCGCAGGCCCAGCGGGTCAATCTGCCAACCCCAGTCGGTGGACTCCAGGTAGGGGTTTTTGCCGCCAAAAGTCATGTTGCCCTCGGTCATCTCGTGGTCCTTGTGGGTGCCCACGGTACCGGACATGTAGTAGCTAAAGGTGTAGAAGTCGACCTTGCCGTCGGCGATATCCTGCAGGTCGCCGTCCTCCATTGCGAGCTCGACGCCGTTCTCGGCCCAGAAGCGCTTGGCATAGAACGGGTACTTGCCGCGCACCTGCACGTCGGAGCAGTACCAGTTCATGGAGTTCATCTGCTGCTGCGTGGCGAACACGTCGACCGGATCGCACGTAGCGGCGTAGGAGAGGATGAAGCAGTCCATGTTGCCCATCTTGAACTGCGGGTAGTGCTCGTGAGCGTAGCGCACGACGCGGCCGCTGGCCACAAACTGATGGTGCAGGGCCTGGTAGCGCTGCTGAGCGGTGGTCTTGATGGCGCTCGCCGGGCCCTCGAAGCCCTGGATCAGACCGGTCTCCATCATGGCGCCCATGTCCATGGTGCCGCAGTTGATCTCGTTGAAGGTCAGCCAGAACTTGACCTTGTCCTGGTAGCGGTCGAAGACGGTCTGGCAGTACTTCTCAAAGAAACCGATGAGCTCGCGGCTTGCCCAGCCGTTGTACTTCTCGACCAGGTGATAGGGCATCTCGTAGTGCGAGAGGGTCACGAGCGGCTCGATGTTGCGGGCGCGCAGGCAGTCGAAAACGCGATCGTAGAAGGCGAGGCCGGCCTCGTTGGGGTGCGCATCGTCGCCGTTGGGGAAGATGCGGCTCCAGGAGATGGACATGCGGAACATGTTGAAGCCCATCTCGGCGAACAGCGCGATATCCTCCTCGTAGTGATGGTAGAAATCGATGCCGTCATGGTTGGGGTAGAAGCGGTTGGGGTCGATGTCGATCGTGATCTGACGCGGCTCCTTGTAGCTGCCGCCCAGGAAGTGGTCGTCGACGGAAGCGCCGCGGCCGTCCACGTTCCAAGCGCCCTCAAACTGGTTGGCGGCAGTGGCGCCGCCCCAATAGAAACCCTCGGGGAACTTGATGTTTGCCATGAGCATCTCCTTTGCATCGTGGGTCGATAAGCCGAGTATCGCCCACGCGGGAGACATGCGGAGGCGGGGGCGCCAAACCCGATACTTCTTTTCGCAGCGGCACCCCGCCGCCTGCCCGCCCCTGACACTTCCTGACACCTGCCAAAAAGGGACAGGTTTATTTTGGTCGGTTTTATCTGGGAAAACGCTGACGATAGGCAGCCGGCGTGCAGCCATAGCGCTCGGCAAACTTTTTGTAGAAGAAGCTCATGTTGGCATAGCCCGCCTCGCGCGCAGCCGCCTCTGCCGTGGCACCGGCGTCGAGCAGTGCCGCTGCGCGCGCCAGGCGGCCCTCCTGCACGAGCTGCATGAATGTGCGGCCTGTCTGACGCTTGAGTAGGGCGCTTGCGTAGTTGGGGCTCAGGTGCAGATGGCGGGCGAGGTCGTCGAGCGCGCAATCGCAGGCGTGACGCTCGATATAGCCCATAGCAGCCGCGACCTGCGCCGATGGCAGCGCGGGCGCGTCCGACCGCAGAAGACCGGCCTCGTAGCTTTGCATGAGCTCGACCAACAGCAGCTCAAACAGCCTCGAGACAATCTGGGGGCTCGCTGGCGTGGGGTCCAGACGCTCGCACAGCATCTCCTGCATGTAGCGGCGCACGCGACGGCTGCCGCCCGTATGGAAATGCACGTGTCCGCGGTGGTCGGTTTCGTCCGTGAGGGCGTTGAGCAGGAACCGCGAGACCGCGCTTGTGGGCGAAAGGCTTTGCTCCAGGCTACGGCGCAGCATTGGCCGCGAGATGATAACGCTCAGCATAATGTCGTGCTCGCCGAGCTCGCCTACGGCATGCGGGCAGGCGACATCGAGCAGGAGGACCTCGTTTTGAGCGAGCATGAGCGGCGCGCCGTTGACGATCTGCGGCGCTCGTCCTCGATAGATATAGCTGATTTCGACATAATCGTGGACATGTTCCGGCACGGGATTGAAGCGCGAGTTGCGAACAATCGATAGACCATCGGGCATGCCTTCTTGTCGTAGGGCGAGCGCTGGGTTGCCGATTTTACGGATATGCCGACCATCGACATCTGCTTGATTACCTTGACCGAGTGCATCGCTCCAGTCGTAATGGGCGCCCGCGCGATAGGCTCGCTCACTGTTGGTCAGCTCGAGCAGAAGGTTGTCCAGCCGTGCGATATCCATTACATCACCATCGTTGATTCGGTCATATTCTGCCGTGGTTTTGATATTAGCAGGGCTGCGCGCTCGGCGTACTCTGACTTCAATGAATTTGAAAGGCTGTTTTGGAGGAGCGTATATGGCGGCGTATTTTGAGCAGGTGCTTGGCGGCACCTACGACAACCATGTGCTTCCGTTCTTGTGGCTCAAGGGCGAGGCGCGCGAGACGATCACCGAGTATCTGGAGCAGATCGCCGGGGCGGACATCCACGAGGTTTGCCTGGAATCGCGCACGCATCCCGATTTCTGTCGCGACGGCTGGTGGTCTGACCTGCGCTTTATCATCGGCGAGTGCAAGCGCCTGGGGTTAAAGATCTGGCTGCTCGACGACGCACACTTCCCCGCAGGCTATGCCAACGGCGCGCTTGCGGGCGATGACGTCGACCCCGCGCTCAAGAAGACCGTGCTCAAGCATCGCACGATTACGGTTGTTGGTCCCCAACCGTCCACGACTATCAAGCTCGGTAATCTCATGGACCCCACCGAGCGCTTTGTGGGCGTGGCGGCTTTTGATGCCGCTGGTGCGCCGCTCGACCTTGCGCTCGCCGTTGAGCACGGGGACGATGGAACGCCCGCCCGCTTGCGTTTTGACGCCCCCACCGGCGTCACTACGATCGAGCTGTACGCCACCAGCCAAAAGACCGGCTTTCGCGATGAGTACATCAACATGGTCGACGCCGCCTCGTGCCACGCGCTCATCGACGCCGTCTACGAGCCCACGTTTGAGCATCTGGGCGACGAGTTTGGCAAAACGATCTTGGGCTTTTTCACCGACGAGCCCGGCTTTATGAACGAGAAGGGCACCACGCTCGACGATGCTTCTACCAGCAGCTTTATTGGGCGAGGCGACCTGGCGCTGCCGTGGTCGGACGAGCTTGCCCGCCGCCTATACGATGCGCTTGGCGAGAATTGGCTTGCCAAGTTGCACGGCCTTTGGACGCGCGAGGCAAACGGCGCCCAGGTTCGCCACGCCTATATGGACCTTGCTACGCAGCTCTACCGCAGCTGCTTTGACGAGCAGATTGGCGATTGGTGCCGCGCGCACGGCGTTATGCACATTGGCCACGTGATCGAGGACAAGAGTTGCCACACGCGCCTGGGCCAGGGCGCCGGACATTACTTCCGCGCGGTCGCGGGGCAGGACATGGCCGGCGTCGACGTGGTCATCAATCAGCTCGCCCCCGGAATTGACCGCGGGCGCTACAGCTATTTCCACGGCGCATGGAACATGGAGTTCTTTACGTACGCGCTTGCCAAGCTGGGCTCTTCGGCCGCGCGCCTCGATCCCAAAAAGCAGGGGCGCTGCATGGCCGAGGTCTTTGGCGCCTTTGGCTGGCACGAGGGCCTGCGCGAGATGAAATGGATTGCCGACCATATGCTCGTCCGCGGTATTAACTGGTTTACGCCGCACGCGTTTAGCATGGCGCCCTTCCCCGATTGGGACTGCCCGCCGCACTTTTACGCGCACGGCAACAACCCGCAATGGCCGCACTTTGGCCAGCTCATGCGCTATATGAATCGCACGGCGACGCTCCTTTCGGAAGGCGCTGCCGCTCGCCCCGTCGCCATTCTGTACCATGCCGACGCCGAATGGGCCGGCAACGCCATGCCCGTCGAGCGCGTGGCGGCCGAGCTCACGCGCGCGCAGATCGATTTTGACTTTGTGCCTGCCGAGGCTTTTGAGGATGAGGGGCGTTACGAGGTTTCGATTGCCGATGGAATGCTGGCTGTTAACGGCTGTCGCTACCAGGCGTTTGTCATGCCGGGCGCCTCGTTTATTGGCGCGGCTACAGCGGAAGAGGTGAGGCGCATGATGGCCGCGGGTGTCACGGTGCTCGCTGCTGACGAAGTGCCCGGCGCTCTTTATGACGCGGATGGCGCAGCCGATCTGGACGGGCTTACGGCAACGCCACTTGCCGATGTGGCGGACGCGCTGGCAGACGCGGGGCTGCAGACCGTTGTGACCGATAGGCCACAGCCCTGGCTGCGCGCACTTCGCTACGAGCGTGCCGGCGAGACCTACGTCATGTTGGTCAACGAGCACCCACGTGAAAGCATTTGCTGCACGGTTTCGCTTCCGCAAGACAAGTGTCTTTGCGGAACGCGCCTCGACCTGCTGAACAGCACCAAGCCCGTTGCGTTTGACGGCGTGCTGGAGCTGGCGCCTTACGAGAGCTGCGTTGTTGTTCTGGAGGCAAGCGGCGCAATCGAGCCCGCGGACTGCACCGACACGAGCACACGTGCAACGCTCGCCCTCGACATCAGCCACCCCTGGACCGTCGCCCTCTCCCCTGCCGGCAGCGATGGAACCTTTGGCGAGCCGCAAAAGCTCGAGCGCCTGTGCGACCTCACGGCCGAGCAGTTCCCCGGCGTATGTGGTACGTTCCGCTATCGCACCTCGTTCGAGCTGGCCGACGACCTCGCCCACACCGTCATTGACCTAGGGGATGTCTACGAAGTCGCAACGCTCACACTCGACGGACAAACGCTCGGCACGCGCATCTGCCCGCCCTACCGCTTTGCGACAGGCGCGCTTACCGCCGGCGCACACGAGCTCGCCATCGATGTCATCAACACGCTCGACCATGCGACCTCCGACATCTTCGCCCTCACCGAGCCCGTCGCGCCCAGCGGTGTCCTCGGCCCCGTTACCCTTCTCGGGCAAAACCTGCCAAAATAAACCCGTCTCTTTTTGGCAGGTTTGGCGAGTGCGGGAGTTCGAATGGATATCAAACGCAAGATTACCGAGGCGCAGGGCCTAACCCCTACCGAGCAGCAGCTCGGCATCTCGGCCCTTGCCATGGGCGAGGACATCCGCGGACTCTCCATTAAGGAGTTTGCCGCCCGCGCCAATGTTTCGGTCGCAAGCGTGCACCGTTTTTGCAAAAAGCTCGGCCTCGAGGGCTTTAAGGACCTCAAGGTCGAGCTTATCCGCCTGGCGACCGAAGCAGGCAACCGCCGCGACGTGGACATCAACTTTCCCTTCGATGCCACGTCCACGCCCGCGCAGGTTATGGAGCGCATGGAAGGGCTCTACCAGACCACGCTGGCCGAGACGCAGGAGCTACTCGACCCCGCGCAGCTCGACCACGCCGCCAAACTGATCGCGAAGGCACGGCAGGTCGATATCTACACCGGCTCGCACAACCTCTATCCAGCGGGGATGTTCCGCGACCGCCTACTTTCGTCCGGCAAGAGCGCCACATGCTACAGCAGCACCGAGGCCCAGGTGCGCACGGCGCTCGCCTCGGATTCCGGCAATGTGGCGATCGTCATCTCCTACAGCGGCCTTGCACCCAACCTCAAGGAAATCTTGCCGATCCTCAGCAGCCGACATGTTCCCGTCATTGTCATCGGCACACCTTATTGTGCGCGCCTGCACCCCGGCTTTGCCGCCTACCTCACGGTGAGCGACCACGAGAGCATGACGCACCGCATCACGCAGTTCGCCAGCCACATCGCCGTGCAATACGTGCTCGATTCGCTCTACAGCAGCTACTTCGCCAAAGACTACGCCCGCTGCGCCGAGTTCCTAGAGCGCTCGTTCCCCTACACCCGCCTCCCCGGCCTCAAATAACAATCCGGCCCCACCGCGCCTCCAATCGCCCTCCTAAGTTGCGGTGAAATAGCTCCTGTTTAGGCTCTAAACCAGCACTTTCAGGAACTATTCCACCGCAACTCGTTGGCGCAGGGGCATCGGGCGGACAGCGGGCTTTTACTTGCGAGGCGTCGGCAAAACAAAGAGTCCGTGCTGGTTACAGTAGAGGTACATTCTGCCGCGTCCGGTGATATGAAAACGCGGTTGCACCGATTGCTCTGGATAGAGCTTCTTGAGGCAGATGCCATCCATAGTCGCATATGCCACAAAGCTAATGTAATGATCCTTGGTCATGGGATGGTCGAGCGTGACGTACCAATCGTCCTCGATGCGCTCGATGGAAAAGGCGTGATCCGCGTCCGGCTCTTCGGCCTCCTGGGGAAACATCGTGGAGCCGCAACAGCTAAAGCTGCCTTCTCCGAGCGCGTGCACAACGTTTCCGCAGATAGGGCAAACGTAAAAGACGCCTTTGAGCATATTGCCTGCACGGTTGGCGTTGGCCCGAATGTCACCAGCCAAAAGCTCAGCCACGCTTATGCCGAGTCTCTGGGCCAAAGGCTCAACGAGGGAAATGTCGGGAAGGCCGCGGCCGGACTCCCACTTGCTGACGGCTTTATCGGTCACGCCAAGGCTTTCCGCCAGGGCGCGCTGGGTGAGGCCACGATCTTCGCGCAGCCGCTTGATGGCATGTGCCGCCAAAAAAGTATGGGGGACATTGCTTTGCGGTGTCTGGTTCATGAAATGTCCGATCAGATTGGAGGAATGGAGCGAACCGGTTCAAGAGTCAGTATCCATTTGAAGACTGCCCTCGACAACCTACGCTGCGTAGACATGCACCGACCAAACGAGCGTGGATTTTCGGACACTCAAATCACGAGCGTGGATAATCTCCCACTTTGAGCCCCCACGCAGGCCAAAACCGGGAGATTATCCACGCTCATTTTTGGTGCAAGGGTAGCTAATTTGGGACGGGGCTATTTTGACTGCTTTCACATGTAAAGTAGTCAAAATAGCCCCGTCCCAAATTAGCTACCCAACGACCGCACCGATGTTTTGGCACCGACAGCGAAAACGCCCCTAAGCGAGCAAGGTGCCTTGAAAGAGGAGGGCATAGGCCTTCTGGCCATGCCCGACGATTGAAAGGCAGATTGCCGCTTAGGGGCGTTTGCAGCGTCGAGCCGTTACGCGGTTTGGAAAACCGCGTAACTACTCCCGGACTCCGTACTGCTCGTAGTAGGCGTCGATGGCGGTCTTGAGCTCGTCGTCGATGACGACCTTGCCGTCGATCTCGTGGTTGTAGAGGGTCTCGACGACCTCGGCCATGGAGACGATGCTCGCGACGGGGAAACCGTACTTGGCCTCGATCTCCTTCTGCGCGGTGGTCACGCCACCCTTGCCGACTTCCATGCGGTTGAGGGACACGATGAGGCCCTTGATCTCGACATCGGCAGCAGCCTTGACCTTGGGATAGGTCTCGTCGATGGACTTACCGCTGGTGGTGACGTCCTCGACCATGACTACGCGGTCGCCGTCCTGGGGCTCGTAGCCCAGCAGGTTGCCCTTGTCGGCGCCGTGGTCCTTGGCCTCCTTGCGGTCGCAGCAGTACTTGACCTCCTTGCCGTACAGCTCGTGGTAGGCAATGGCGGTCACGACGGCCAGGGGAATGCCCTTGTAGGCCGGTCCAAACAGCACGTCAAAGTCGTCACCAAAGTTATCGTGGATTGCCTGGGCGTAATACTCGCCCAACTTCTTGAGCTGGTAGCCCGTCACGTAAGCGCCGGCGTTCATAAAGAACGGGGACTGACGGCCGCTCTTGAGCGTAAAGCTGCCGAACTTAAGAACGTCGGACTCGACCATAAACTTGATGAACTCTTGCTTGTAAGCCTCCATGCGGGCTCCTCTCGTAATCGCGTACGTGCCTTCCAGTTTAGCGCAGGCGAAGCGTCGATGCGGGCGCGCTTTGGGGCCACGGCATTCTGTAAAGGCTTTGTCAGGGGAAATGGTTTTCCGAACAATGGGGTTGACATGTCAAACCCCCTCATCAAGAATACGGGCGGATTAAAAAGGGGTACGAGATACCCAAAGCGCGCTGCGCTCAGCCTTTAGGAGGTGTGCCATGGAAGGCAGTCCTAGTCGAAAAACCTGCATGTCGCCCTCGGCGCGCCGCGAGGACTCCGCACACGCATAAACGCCACCGGCAGATCGCCAAAACCACCGCAAAGGCGCGCTGCACCCTTTGTGGGCTCAAGAGCTTGACGTGAGCGACATCTAGGTTTTTTGAAGCAAATACGACACGTACGCTAACTCCCCTCAACAAGGAGGACCCTATGCTGATGCTCAAAACCGTCACGGTACTCGAAGCCATCTCCAAGCGCCGCCGCACGGCGCGCCCTGCCGCTCATACCGGCCTGTCCAAGAACACCATATTCGCCGCCACCCATAGTGCCGAGGACGCCCTCGTACTGCTTGACGCCACGGCAAACGGCCTCACCGTCGAGCAGGCAACTGAGCGCCTGAACGCCGTCGGCCCCAACACCATCGAGGCAACGACCAAAACGCTCGCCCGCCGCATCGCCGATGCGTTCATCGATCCCTTCGCCGGCATCCTCGCCGCGCTCGCACTGGTCTCGCTCTACATCGACGTGCTCGCCGTGCCCGAGCCGCAGCGCGACCCCTCCACGGTCATCGTCATCGGCATCATGCTGCTGGTATCGGGCGGCATGAAGTTTATCCAGGAAGCCCGCAGCGGCAATGCGGCCGAGGCCCTCAAGGACCTGGTCTCCAACACCTGCACCGCCCTGCGCGACGGCGAGCGCATCGAGATACCCTTCGATGAGCTCGTCCCCGGCGACGTGATCCGCCTCTCCGCCGGCGACATGGTGCCGGCCGATGCCCGCATCATCACCGCACGCGACCTGTTTGTGATCGAGTCCGCCCTCACCGGCGAAAGCGAGGCCGTCGAGAAGACCGCCGTCGCCACCGTCGTCGAAGGCGCCGACAGCTCCACGCTGCCGCTCTCCGCCTGCAAGAACATCGTCTTTACCGGCACCTCCGTGCAAAACGGCACCGCCATGGCGCTTGTCGTGGCCACCGGTTCGGACACCTACCTGGGCGGCATCGCCAAGATGCTCAACGGGCGCGGCGAGAAGAGCGCGTTCGACCGCGGCGTCTCGAGCGTCTCGATGCTGCTGGTGCGCCTGATGCTCGTCATGGCGCCGGCAGTCTTTGTCATCAACGTCGCCACCAAGGGCAACGTCATCGATGCGCTGCTGTTCGCCACGAGCGTGGCCGTGGGCATCACGCCGCAAATGCTTCCCGTCATCGTGACCACGAGCCTGTCGCAGGGCGCCAAGGACCTCGCCCGCCGTCAGGTCATCGTCAAGGAACTGTCTGCGATCCAAAACCTCGGCGCCATGGACGTGCTGTGCTGCGACAAGACCGGCACCCTCACCGAGGACCGCATCGTGCTCGAGCGCTACCTCAACACCGACGGCAACGAGGATACGCGCGTGCTGCGCCATGCGTTCTTGAACAGCTTCTTCCAGACCGGCCTCAAGAACCTCATCGACCTGGCCGTTATCGACCGCGCCGATGTTACGCTCTCGACCGTCGTGCCCGATTCCATGCTGGGCCAGAGCCTGCGCGACCGCTACGCCAAGGTCGACGAGGTGCCCTTCGACTTCTCGCGTCGTCGCCTGAGCGTGGTCGTCGCCGACGCCCAAGGAAAGACCCAGATGGTCACCAAGGGCGCTGCCGAGGAAATGCTCGAGATTTGCTCCTACGTCGAGGTGGACGGCACCGCTCAGCCGCTTACCGACGAGAAGCTTGCCCAGATTCGCAAGCAGGTGGCAGGACTCAATGCCGAGGGCCTGCGCGTGATCGCCGTGGCGCAGAAGACCAACCCGCGCACCGTGGGCGAGTTTGGCATCGCCGACGAGTGCGACATGGTGCTGATGGGCTTTTTGGCCTTCCTCGATCCGCCCAAAGCGAGCGCCGCGGGCGCCGTCGCCACCCTCGAGGCCAAGGGCGTGGCGGTAAAAGTCCTGACCGGCGACAACGACCGCGTCGCCGCCACCGTCTGCGAGCAGATTGGCATCGACGCAAGCAACGTTTTGCTGGGCTCCGAGATCGATGCGCTCGACGACGCCGAGCTGGCGGAGCGCGCCGAGCAGACCCATCTCTTTGCCAAGCTCTCGCCGCTGCAGAAGGCGCGCTTGGTGCGCGTCATGCGTGAACTGCTCGGCCATACCGTGGGCTTTATGGGTGATGGCATCAACGACGCCGCCGCCATGCGTGCGAGCGACTGCGGCATCTCGGTCGATTCGGCCGTTGACACCGCCAAAGAATCCGCCGACATCATCTTGCTCCAGAAGGACCTGGGCGTGATCGAGCGCGGCATCATCGAAGGCCGTCGCACCTACGGCAACCTACTCAAGTACCTCAAGACCACGGTGAGCTCCAACTTTGGCAACGTGCTGTCCGTGACCGTCGCGAGCCTGTTCCTGCCGTTTTTGCCCATGAGCGCCCTGCAGCTGGTGCTGCTGTCGCTGGTCTACGAGATCGTGTGCATCGCGCTGCCGTGGGACACCGTCGACGATGCCTGGACTGCCCGCCCGCGCGCCTGGGACGCTGCGTCCATCAAGGGCTTTATGCTCGAGCTGGGCCCCGTGAGCTCGCTGTTTGACATCGTGACCTTCGCCGCGCTCTTCTTTGCAGTGTGCCCCGCCACCGTGGGCGCGAGCTGGGCCGAGCTTGCCGCCGCGGGCAATGTTGCCGGCATGGCAACCTTTGCGGCGATTTTCCAGAGCGGTTGGTTCGTTGAGTCTATGTGGTCGCAGACGCTCGTAATCCACATGCTGCGCTCCCCGCACCTGCCGAGCCCGCGCGACCACGCCGCGCCCGCGCTGTGCGTGCTCACCGTACTGGGCCTGACGCTCGTCACTTGGCTGCCGGCAAGCCCCATCGCCGAGGCTCTGGGCCTCATGCCGCTGCCGGCGAGCTTCTTTACGCTGCTCATCGGCATCGTCGCCGCCTACATTGCGCTGACCCAGCTGGCCAAGCGCCACTACATCGCCCGTCACGGTGAGCTGCTGTAACAGACAGCCCGAGTCCACCACGGCAGCCGTTTCCACAACCCGTCCCCTCAGCAGTTGCGGTGAAATAGTTCCTGTTTTAAGACCCCCAAGCCTTATTCAGGAACTATTCCACCGCAACTTATTGAACCACCACAAAGGTGCCTGTCCCCTTCGTGGTGGTTTTGGAGCGTTACGAGGCGTTGGTCAGGCGGCTCCAGAGCTCATCGATATCGATCTGGTCGCCGCCGCTCAAGTAGCCGGTTCGAATAAAAGCCTCATTGTAGATATAGATGTCATGAGCGCTATCGCCATCGCCATCGTCTTCGGTGTCGTTGGCCATAATCACGTAGCGGTGGCCGTCAAGCGCCTTGACCAGCCAATACTGGGTATCATCGATCGTGCATTTCTCCTGCACCATCGCCGCATCGCCAATCGCGCCGATGAGCGCCCGCTCGCCCTTCGTATAGCCGCCCACCGAGAGCAGAATCGCGATGTTTTCGTCTCCGCCGCCCGGTTCAAGCTCCTCGTACTCGGACTCCGAAAGCGGTATCGCACTGTTCGCAAGTTCGTCCACATCGTCCGAAACCTTGGAAAAGGTAAAAGCGAAAAATCCCGCGTCATCGACGGCGCCGTAGCCCACGTTCTCGCCTTGCCACTCATAATTTTGATGTTTGAGCAGGCGCACCAGATCGGCACCAGCCAAGTTGATCGCGGCATAGACCGTCACGTTGGCATTGTCGTCCACGCAGGCGGCGTCCGCCGTGCTCGCTGCCTTGGCGCCGCCCGTTGTGCCCGAGCAGCCAGCCAGCGCGCAAGCCGCCGCGCCCGTGCCCGCCACAAAGGCCGCACGGCTCATCGTCATCTCGTTCATCATGTTCGTCCCTCGCTATGCTATTGGCCGCATCGCACTTAGCCGAGCGCGCGCCCGGTCTTCTCCTGCCAAAATTCGTTAATCGTGGGGGCACCGCCGCCTTGGGTATACGTACCGGTTTTGATGGCCTCCTCGGTAATGAGGTCCAGGCGGTAGTCGCCGTTTTCCATTGGGCTCACCATGGCAACGTGACGCGCCATGTTGGAACCGTAGACGCACGCAATCCACGAGCCCGAGGTGATCTGCGCCCGGTCCTCAACCGGAACGGAAAAGCCCGCGATAACATCCTCGCAGCTCGAATAGCCCGCAAGCTGCAGCGTAAACATCACGGTACTCCCGGTGCCGCCCTTGTCGAGCTTTCCGATTTCATCCTCGCCGAGCCATTCGGTTGCGCCGTCCTTGCTGATATTGCAGACGCTGAGCACATGGCCCGCCTCGTTCTCGTACATCTCGAGCGCATCTTGCCAGGTATAACCCTGTTGCGACGCAAACTCCTGCAACTGCCAGCCCTTAAGCTCGAGCAACGCTGCGATGCTGATGTTGCGGTGCGCATCCCAGCAGTCGTCCGACCACGTATCGAACGCGTCCGCCGAGCCGCTGTCTGTGTCCGCACCGCCGCCCGCATCACCGGAATCACCCGATGACGAGCCCGCATCCATCTTGTCCTTTACCGGGCGATCGTCGTTAAAACCCGTCGTGTCCTGCGCCTGCTGTCCGCCGCATCCCGCAAGCGTCAGCAACGCCGTTCCCGCCGCCGCGACAAACGCCGTGCGCGAAATAACCGTCTCCCTCATCGTTGTTCCTTTCCCGTTTCTTATCACAGCGCCGAGCAACGCCTCGACACCGATCCTCCCGTAGCCCACTCACGCTATTGACGGGGCAGCTCCGTCCAGCCAAAACCGGGCTCAAAGCCATCGCGCGTGCCGATCACGTCGCCCGAGCCGTTCACCCAAGCTTGGTCTGCCATTACCGAAACCTCGACATCGGTACCGTCGGGCCTGGTGTAATGGTTGACTCCGCGAATGGCATCGGAATACGAGGCCGCGCCCGTTCCCACACCCGCGCTGGAGAAATTGGCCGCGCTGGCGGCCATGTTCGCGGCGTGCTGACGATCGCTGCGATCGAACCATGCCTGCTGGTAGCTGTCGAACGCCGCCTGCTGCGAAGCATGCATCTGCTGCCAGGCTGCAAACTGCTGTTGCTGCTGGGCAATGTTCATCTGCGTGCGTTGGCGCTGCTCAAGCACCATCTGCTGCTTTTGAGCGCATGCCTCGCGCGCAAGCTCCGGGTTGAGCCGCAGGGTCGATGCCATTGAGGCAAGCGCCGTAGAGGCTGCCTCGTCCAGACGGCCTTCTGGCGCAACCAGACAGAAACTGTCCCTGATACGCCACTGCAGCAAGTCGGCCGCTCCCGGCTTGAACGGTGCCTCGTCTGGGCAATCGCCCTGATCCGCAGCCTGCTCTTGCGCGACGCCCTGCCCCGCCGCTGCCGCCGCTTGGCGCTCGCGCAGGCGCTTGCCCAGAACGCCGCCGATGAGCCCGCTCGCAAGGCCCGCGCCCAGCAGCGCCTCGGCCCCGGCGGCAATGCCTTTACCCATAGAGCCCGCGACTCCGCCGATCGAGGCCACATAGCCCTCGACCTTGGCCGCCACCGCAAGCTCGGTGGGCACCGGGGCACCCGCGATCCGATATCTACGCATGCGGCACTCATAGATCACATCGCTCGGCTCCATCGAAAAGCCCTGAATCGCAAAGTCGTTTGCCGCCTCGCGCTTTACGCGAGCACGCTCGCGCTCGATATCGACCGCCGCACTCGATGGGTACGGCTGCTCGGCCACAACCTCCGCCTGCGCGCCCAGCTGTGCCGCGCAGGCCTGGGCCAACTCGTCGCAGGCTGCCTCCACGTGCATAAACGCCTTGTGCTCGGTTTGCGTGGGGATACGCCTGGCAACGGCGCCCGCATCCACGTAGCAGAGCTCGGAGCGGTACATAATCCGCTCGCCCGTCGGACCCGCTGCCGTCACGCCAACCGAAATCGGGCAATCGAAGCTGCCGCTGCGCTCAAGATGCGCCTCTTCGATACGCCAGCCCCGCGGCAACGCCACCTGCGCGAGCGCCTGACCGCCAGAAGCATCGCATGCGGTATGGAGCTCAAGCTCGCCGGCGCGAGGAGCGTCCGCCGCGGCCGTGTTGCCAGACGGCGACGCCGCCTCGGCACTCCGCGTTGGCACATCTGCCGGCACGGCCACACTCGGCTCGCAACCTTCACCCGCGCCATCATTGTCAGCCGCATCATTCACAGACCCCGTGGCATCCGGGCCGCATGCAATGTCCTCAAGCCGGACGCCGCAGCCCGGGCAAAATCGCACCGGCACGCCGGCGACCCGAGGCAGCTGCGCTCCGCACGCCGGACAGAATCTCAAGTCACTCATCCCGTACACCCCTCATTTCATTGGCTGTTTTTGATGGCGGCAAGCTGTCGCCACAGTTCGTCGGCACCGTCGAGACGATATGCCGTCTTGTCGAGCACGATATTCTTGCCTTCGAGCTCCACCGACCGCTCCGAGCCGTCCGCATAGACAAAGACGAGCGTGCGACCGGCGTCGCTCATCCGCTCATCCACCGCATCTCCCACGGTGCAATCGTCGAGCGCGGCAAAGGTCGATGCGACCAGCTCGGCATCGTCGGTCTCATAGACCGCCCGCGCCTCTCCGTCCTCGATAAGCCTGACCGCCACCGGAGCGGCGGCACAATCATTGAGCGAAGCTTGCGCGGCAGTCTTTCCCTGAGCGCCATGGGCGCCGGCGCCGTAAGCTCGCATGAGTGTCACCGCCGCGGCAACAACAACCACGGCGATAAGCGCGCCCGCGATTTTATTAGACGCGCAACCCCGAGACGCCATAGGTGCACCCCTTCCGTTCTGCTTCGCTCAACATCACATTCATATGCCTTTGAGCGCCAAAACGGCAGGTGACAAATGTCTCATATTCACATTTTCGCAGGTAAAAACCACCACAAAGGTGCCTGTCCCCTTTGTGGTGGTTAGCTAGTCTTGGGGTGTCCAGGACCAGAAGAAGTTGATGAGGGCCACGCGCGAGGCGGCACCGGTCTTTTTGTTGATCGAGGCGATGTGGCGGTAGAGCGTAGAACGCGAAAGGAAGAGCGCCGCCGCCACGTCCTGCACGCTGTCGTCCGAGACGACCAACGCCTCCAGCACATCGCGTTCGCGCTTCGTAAGCCCAAAGGCGGTAACGAAGCCATCGAGTCGATCGTCAAACGAAAGCTCCGGCACCTCCAGGGGCACCGCGTCGGCCTGATCGGGCGCACGGCTCACGCCAAGATCGTCGGTGGCAAACGCCAGCCCGCTGTGCGCAGCCTCGGCCTCGGCACCCTGTCCAAACTGCCCCAGCAGCGAGATCGCAATGCCGACAAATAGCACGAGTACGACACCTACCGCCATTAGCACGTTTTGGCTCGAGATGATCGCCACCGCCGGCGCCGTCACAAGCATTGAGCAAATATTGTTGATGGCGCGGCCCATGCACGGCCACAAATACGACCAGCGCGCATACATCGAAATCGCGGCGAACTTCGCGGTGAAGAACACCACGAAAAAGCCCGTGCCCAGGTAAAAGATAATCGTGGCAGCGAGCGCATTGCCACCGTTGCCATCGGTGATAAGCACGAAGAACGAGAGCGTGGACAGCATGGCGGCGCACGTCATGATGATATTCATATACGAGCGTCCTCGCAGGTCATACAGGGCGCCGGCGGCAAGCGCGCTCACAACCAGCAGCAAGCGCGGCCAGTCGCCCAGATCGATGGCGCCGGCGGCATGCGAGGTCGTAAGACCGGCGTTGAGAGCCGCGAATACGCCGGTAAGGCAGGCGGTCGCCACCGTCAAGCGCACTACGGCACCTTGGAAGGCCGCCTTTGCCTCGGGACTATCGCGCCACTTGGCGCCATGCTCCGATGCGTCGACCGATAGCTCGGCAATCTCGAACTTGAACTCCGGCGCAGACTCATCGCGCAATTTAGCTCGGCGGGTACCGTGAAGCAGCCCAACCAGCGCAATCGCACAGGCAATAAGGACAAACTGTTGAGGAATGCCCGCAGGCATCACCATATGGTTGAGCACCTGTACCAAAATGCCCGCAGCATAAGAAACCGCCACGGCACGTGCCAGACAAGGCGTCTGCGCAAAACGCCGCGCCAGATTGGCATGGGCGGTCGATCCGCAGTAGCCCAAGGCGCAGCACGCACCAGACCGCCCGCAATCACAACCT
Organism: uncultured Collinsella sp.; assembly: GCA_900549655.1. Classification (GTDB taxonomy): domain Bacteria; phylum Actinomycetota; class Coriobacteriia; order Coriobacteriales; family Coriobacteriaceae; genus Collinsella. The sequence continues at coordinate 5,515 of UROZ01000019.1, read as the reverse complement.
GAAACTGCGCCGCCATAATCAGCAGCAGCAATGCCGACACCAGCAGCACGCCCGTCATATCGCTCGTTGCATCGATTGCCTGGGGACGGCGATAGTACAGGAGAGGACGCACAAAATAGCCAATCACGCTCGCGCCGACGACGATGCTTTCGTAGATAACAACCTCGTTCGCTGGCACAAACTCGGCCACGCGTACGTCAAAGAAGTACTCGCCGGCCAAAAACGTGAAAAAGAAAAGCGCCAGGCACAGAATCTCCCGTATGCCCCGGCGCAAATATGCGGTTGTGTCTCCCAGGTCCCTCATGGTAACCCCCACCCGCTTAGATGTCCGGAAAACCATTTTAATGGAGAACGGGTCTTACTACACACGCAATGCCGGAAGTATTACACATCAGACCTCTACCGCCCTCAACAGCAGTTGCGGTGGAATACGGACTGTTTACAGCCAAAAAGGCTGGATTTAGACCGTATTTCACCGCAACCAAAGGAGCCCTTCTCCGATCGCGCGCTCAGTTGCGGTGGAATAGTTCCTGTTTGTCCGGCTGAGGGCACTTTTTAGGAACTATTCCACCGCAACTTATTGAGGGACTGGGTTGCGTGCGATGGAGAAGGGGATGGAGGGATCGGAAGTGTTGGAGCTCGGGCGTTAGTGCTCGGGAGTCAGGACCACCAGGGCGTCGTGCTCAAAGGGATGCTGAGCTACGCGCACGGTGCCGTCGCCGTTATCGCGAACGGGCAGCTTGGCGATACGCTTGGCCTCCATGTCGAAGGCCGTCGCCGACCAGCCGCGCGCACTATCGAGCTTAAACGTAAGCGCCGTGGTACGCGGCAGATAGGTGACGACACGCTCGCCAATACGCGCCACGCGGATGGCCTCGCGCGCGTCGTCGAGCAGCTCCTGTGCGGGAACCACGGCAAGGGCGTCATCGCACGCCGTGGCACCCAGGCCGGCAAGCACATGCTCGATGGCGGCAAAGTCCCACACGCCCGCAAACTGCAGACACTCCTGCCAGCGGAACGGCATATCAAAGCCCTCACCCAGGACAGAGCCCTGGCTCTTGCTGGTCTGCCAGTTCCACACGCCGTGCGCGCCGTAGGTCACGCCCGCGCTGGCGCCGGCAAGGATCGAAGACCACACGCTCGCGCGACAGTCCTGCGCGGTAAAACGCCAGTACACGTTGCGCGACGCACCCATCTGCTCGTAGCAGGGCTCGGAGTTGACCATCGGCTTTTTGGGATAGCTGGCGATAAAGTCCTGAGGCAGGTGCCAGGCCTCGGGCTGGCCTTCGTAGTTGTGGCCGGGCTGGAACATATAGAAGTCCAGGCGGTCCAAATACTGCGCGGGAATCGTGCGGTTACCGCGATTGATGTGCATGGTACGCAGGGCCTCGGGCGCGCGCTTCGCAACCTCGTCGAGCGCATCCTCGTAATAGGCAATCGCCTCGTCACCGGCAAAGTCCGTGTCGCCCGTCACCACATAGACGGGATCGAACTCGCCCAGGTTCTCGACGACGCGGGCAACGTGGGCACGGACCTCCTCGCGCGGCATAACCTCGGCACCGCAACGCTCGGCGATCTTAGCGCCCCAGGTACCGGGCACGTAGTTACACCACATGAGCACGAGCGCCGGACGAATGCCGTGCTCGACGGCAGCGCGGCACATGGCGGCGGCGCGATCCCAATACGCCTGGTTGGGTTGAGACCAATCAAAGCGCACGCCATCCTCGCTGGCATAGGGCCAAATGCCCAGATCGGGGCAGCAGCGATCCCACTGCGGCAGCGTGTTAATCTGCAGCACGTTCATGCCCTGCTCGGCGCGGCGGGTCAGATAGTAGTCCCAGTCGGCCTCGGGGATGCTGGTAAACGCACTCCAGCACGTATCGGCAAACCAAAAGAACGGCTTGCCCTCGCACAAAAAACCGTCCTGACGACCGTTGACGGTCAGTTTTCCCAAACTCATCTGCATGTCCTTTCGCTCGATAAAGGAATTGCGAACCGGCAGAAGCTTTCGCGGTAACCCCTGATGCGAAAGCCCCCGCCGTTTAACAAACCCCTGCGGGCGGACACCACTTGCCCACTCCAGTCTACCTTGCAAGAAGGGCCCCGCCGGGCTTGCGCCTGACGGGGCCCTGTCGTGTAGGTAAGGTCGTATGCGACCGAATGGCTTGGCCTTAGGCCTCCATCTCGGCGAGCTCCTCCTTGGAGAAGCCGGCGACGAAGACGACGGCAGCGGCGATGACAAAGGAGATTGCCATACCGACGATAGCCCAGACGGTGTTCATCTGGCCACCCTGCAGGTAGTTGGTGAAGACCAGGAAGTTGGAGGCACCGCCAGCGAGGTAATAGGTAACGCCCATGAGGCCGGAGAACACAGCGCCGATGGCACCGCCGATGAACATACCGAACATGGTGCGACGGAAGCGCATGAGGATACCGAAGAGTGCGGGCTCGGTGACGCCGCCGGCGATGGCGGAGATGACGTAGCCCAGGGCAAGACCCTTCTCGTCGGGGTTCTTCATCTTGAGGAAGGCACCGAAGGCGCAGCCCCAGACAGCGGCCATAGCGCAGTTGGTGGAAACGAAGACGAAGGGATCGTAGCCGGCAGCGATGATCTGAACCTGAGCGAGCAGGATGACGGGCATGTGCATACCGCAGACCACGAAGAGCTGCCAGAAGGCGCCGAGGACGGCCATGACGAGCAGGATACCGATGCCACCCATGTCAGCGAGACCGAAGAGGGCGTTAGCGATGAGGCTGCCGATCTCGTTGCCGAGCGGGGCGAGGACGATGAAGGCGATGGGGATGGTAACGATCATGGTGCAGAACGGCGTGAAGACCGTGGAGAGCACGTCGGGCATGACCTTCTTAAAGAACTTCTCGACGAAGTAGAGGACAGGCACCGAAAGGATAATCGGCAGGACGGACTGCTGATAGTTGGCAGCGGCGATCTGAATGCCGTAGACGGAGATGATTCCGCCGCCATCCTGGGTCGCGACACTCACGACGGACGGGGCCATGAGGGCGCCGCCGAGGAGCATGCCCAGAACCGGGGAGGCGCCGAGCTTCTTAGCGGCGGCATAGCCCAGGTAGATGGGGATAAAGGTGAACGTGGCCTCGTACAGGGTGGTGTAGAGGAACGTGTAGGTCGGATCGGTGTCAGAGAGAACGCCGAGCATGGTGGGACCGAGGACCGCAGCGATGGTGCGGAACAGACCGCCGGCCATGAGCAGCGGGATCAGCTGGGTCATGGAGCCCGACAGATAGTCGAGGATGATGTTCGGCAGGTTCTTGAGCTCGAACTTCTCCTTGGGAGCATCGAGGTTCTCGTCGACCGCGGCACCCTGCTTGACGCCGGACATGGCGACGAACTCGGCGAGCACCTTGGGCACGTTCTGGCCGATGATGACCTGGAGCTGGCTGCCGGCGAACTGGCAACCCAGAACACCCTTGACCTTCTTGATCTTCTCCACGTCGGCCTTGTTGTTGTCCTTGAGCGTCAGACGCAGACGCGTCATGCAGTTGGTGGCGACGGAAACATTCTCCGCACCGCCCACGAGCTCGAGGACATCGGTGGCAATCTGCTTGTTATCTACTGCCATGGGACCCCTCCCCATATCATCGTGTGCCTACTCGTTTGGGCGTAGGCACGCCTTTGGCTCGGCGACTATAACCCCTTACGGCCACCGAACCCTTGGATACGCTGTCGTAAACAATGTGTTTACTGAACGTTTACGGGCTTTAGTTTACACGGAACGTCTAATTTGTGGCAATTTTGCCGTCTGTAGTCCGGTGAACGGTAGGAAATCGGGGGTGAACGTACTTGAACGGTAAGGGATTGTCTATTTGACGCTCTGCTGCTAAATGCCTATTTACGTGGTCTTTTAATTTGGTAAACACCTCTATTCTTTGTTGACCCATCAACAAAAGCCCTGCTAAATGGTGATAAACGAATGTTTAGTAATTTGTTGAGTGTTCATTTTGACCGTTTACCGAGTTCATCTGCCTGTTCTGTAGCTCTGCATTAAACTAAACATGTTTAAGTTGTATTGCCGCTGATGTTTACCACTCGCGGCGCAGAGGAGGCAGCTCATGGAACTCAAATCGTGCACCTACGCAACCGTCACCACGCTGGGAGACTTTGGCCCCTGGATCAGCAAAGTCGTGCTCGACCTGCCGTGCACCGTTCGCGCCAACGATATCGATGCGCGCACCTTCCATATATATGTAGAGCGCCATGAACGCACGGGCGAGATCCTGATGCGCAAAGAGCGCGGCGCCGACCACGCCGCACCTTCCGTAGGCTATGTCGACGTGCTCGCCGCCTACCCGTGCGATGAAAACGGCCGCAAGCTCGCCTTTGGCACCCATGTGGCGCTCGAGATCGCCGAGCAGCGCCTGACCAAGAAGATCGAGGGCAGCGTGATGGGCTCGCGCTTGCTCGATAACCAGCTGCGCATCGTGCAGCTCGAGGCCCTTCCCGGCAACGACGGCGATGACCCCACCTGCGGCCTGGTCTTTGACACCTGCAGCGGCGACATCTGCCCCGCGCTCAAGGGCTGGAGCAATGCCACGCAAAAAACCGCCGTCAACGGCATCGCGCTCGAGTACGGCTTCTTTGAGCCCAGCTTTAAGGCCGAGGACTCGGCATGCTTCAACCCCTTCGCGCCCGAGACGACAGTCGTGCCCCAGAAGGCCCCGCTCGTGGTGTATCTGCACGGTGCCGGCGAAGGCAAGGGCAACACGCAGGGCGAGGGTGCCACGCGCGCTTATATCGGCAACCGCGTGACGGCCATCAGCCAGGCGCAGATCCAACGCTACTTTGGCGGCTTTGCCTGGGTTCTCGTGCCGCAGTCGCCCACGTTTTGGATGGACAACGGCACTGAGCAGCTCGGCCACTCCAACCAGAGCATCTACTCCCCCGTCATTAAGGCGCTCATCGACGAGTTTGTCGCCGAGCATGCCGACCGCATCGACACCGACCGCATCGTGGTCGCTGGCCTTTCCAACGGCGGCTTTATGACGCTGCGCCTGTGCGCCGACTACCCCGAGTTCTTCGCCGCGGGCCTTCCCTGCTGCGCGCCGTGGTACAACGCCACGGACGAGGACGTCGCCGCCCTTGCCAAGACACCGCTGTGGTTTACGCACTCCAAGGGCGATGAGCTCGTGATACCGCAGGAGACCGTGCTGCCGCTCACGGCTCGCCTGCGCGCTGCCGGCGCCAACGTGCATCTCACCTACTTTAGCCATGTCGAGGACCTGACCGGGCGCTACCGCGAGGCCGACGGCTCGCCCAAGAAGACGTTCAACCATGGCGTGTGGATCCACCAATTCAACGACCTGTGTTATCAAGACTTCGACGGGGGCAACGTACTCATCGACGGCGAGCCGGTGGGCTGCTGGGAGTGGTCGGCCCGGGTCGACAGGTAATCTATCCCATCACGGGGCCGAGGGCTTACCTCTGAAAATGTCCTCGGGCATGCGGCCCGGTTGCACCACGCGCTTCGCGCTGTGCAAC
>UROZ01000018.1 GCA_900549655.1 uncultured Collinsella sp. | reverse complement strand
CCGATCACGGAGTTCAGCATCGCGGAACCCATAATGAACAGGCCGATGATAAACAGCGAAAGGAAGATCGTGATGACGGCGCCGAGCGAGGTAGTCCAGTTACGGAAGAAGTGGCTGATTGCCTCTTTGAAGGAGTAGCCCACGTTAGTTGGTGCCATAGTTGCCGTAACCTCCCCTCTCCTGGTCGCGGATAACGTGGCCGCCCTCAAGGGCGATCACGCGACGGTGCATGCTATCGACCATCTCGCGGTCGTGCGTGGCGACGATCACGGTGGTGCCAGTGCGGTTAATACGCTCGAGCAGCTTCATGATGCCCAGCGAGATCGCCGGGTCGAGGTTGCCCGTCGGCTCGTCGCAGATCAGCAGCGGCGGGCGGTTGACCATAGCGCGGGCAACGGCCACGCGCTGCTGCTCGCCACCGGAAAGCTGATCGGGCAGCGAGTCCATCTGATCGGCCAGGCCGACCAGACGCAGCACCTCGGGCACCTGGCTGCGAATGACGCCCTTGGGCTTGCCGATGCACTGCAGGGCAAACGCCACGTTTTCGTAGGCGGTCTTTTGCGGCAGAAGCTTAAAGTCCTGGAACACGGCGCCAATCTGGCGGCGCAGGAACGGAACCTTGCGGTTCTTGATCTTCATGAGGTCCTGACCGGCAACCAGGATGCGGCCGCTCGTCGGCTTGACGTCGCGGTTGAGCGTCGACAGCAGCGTGGTCTTACCCGAGCCGGAGTGACCGACCAGGAAGACGAACTCGCCCGGATAGATCTCGATGTTGATGTCGTCGAGTGCAGGCTTGTTAGGCTGTGCCGGATAGATCTTGGTGACATGCTCCATAAGGATGACGGGCTCGACACCGGCCTGCTTGGCCATCTTCTTGCGGCTGGCCTGCGGATCGATGGGCGCAAACACCGACGTAAAATCGGGGTTGTTGAGCGCGTTATCGAGGCTTGCGACCTCGGCTGCCTGATCGCTCTCGACCACCGGGGCAGCAGGCTGCGTGGGGTCGGGAATAGCGGCAAAGAGACCGGACTGCGCAGGCTGAGGAGCCGGCGTCGCAGGGGCCAAGGGGTCGGGAATGCCGGCCATGGTAGGCTGCGGCGTGGCGGCACCAGCCTGAGGCTGCTCCACGCGAGCGGTCACGGCCTGAACGGGCTCAAAACCCGCCGTGCCGGAAAGCGCGACATCGCTGGTTGGATTGTAGGCAAAGGGATCGGATGCCGGCTGTGCCTGATCTGCCGGCTGAGCGGGGGCCTGAGCAACAGGCTGGCCCTCTGAATCCGGAGTGGCGAAACGACTGCCCTGGACGCCTGCCTGCGTCTTGGGGGCATCATCGCCCGCACCGGAGGTACGGAAGTGGTTACCCACTGGTGCTCCTTATCGTCGTGCGTTTAAACTACATGAGCGCTTTGTATTTTAGCAGCATTAGCTTTGCTGCACATAAGAAGCATGGCGTGCTTAGGGATCCCGTCGGCCGTGCACAGGGTTACTCTCCAAATCGTCCTCGGACATGTCGGAGCCCCCGCTGCGCACTACGTGCGGCGGGGGCTCCTCCGTCCTGCGGAAAGATTTGGGAGGTAACCCTGTGCCCGACCTGCGGCTACTAAGGGGCCTCTTTAGAAGTTGCGGTGAAATAAGGACTGTTTTAGCAGTTAAAAGCCCTAATCAATCCCTATTTCACCGCAACTTATATTGGGGCTCATTGTTGCGCAACTTGGATTGGGATTTTCGCTTTACAGTTGAGCTAGATGGATGGTTCCAAGCTTGCTGGAGGTTGATATGGTTTGTCCTTATTGTGGTGCTGAGCTTGCTGATGAGGCTCAGTTTTGCGTGGAATGCGGGGCTGCGCTTGACGGGACACAGGCTATGCCCACAGCCAGCCCTGCGGTTGCGCCGGCACCTGTAGATTCGCCCGCCCCCAGCAAGAAGCCCAAGAAAGGCATCGTGATCGCTATCGTCTGCGCGGCGGTAATCGTCGTTGGCGGGAGCGGTGGGCTGGCGTATCACCTGTATCAGCAGCATGTTCAGGAGCAGGAGCAGTATGAGTCGGCGCATTCCAAGCATGCGCTCGTGGTGAGTGTAAAGGCTGAAGGGTGGGATACCGATAGCGGCGCTTCTCGTGTGCCGGTGCGCGTAAAGGGCAAGACGGTCGACGGAAAGAAGGTCGACAAGGTCGAATATGTCGCTTCCGACGGCTCGGGCATCAAGCTTATCCAGGGCAAGTACACGCTCAAGGCGGCAGGCTCCCCCATCGCCGCCGATGGCACCATCTACCAGGTGCCTTGCACAAAGGCCAAGCTCACGCTCGACGACGCTTTTGCCAAGGGCGAGAAGATCGACTTGGCAGAACTCGCCGAGCAGGATTCGGTTTTGGACTTTACGCCTATCGATGCCGCTGACGTGACCGACGACGAGATCAACGACGCCGTGACACTCGCCATGGCATACAAGGGCAAGGACGCGCCCAACGTCGACGCGCTGCAACACGCCGCAACGAACCGCCGCGACACCGCCGTCGCGGCCAAGAAAGCCGCCGAAGAGGAAGCGGCGCGCAAGGCCGAGGAACAGCGCAAAGCCGCCGCACGCCACATCGAGGCCCAAACCTTTAGCGTCGACCTGCCCGAGTACTGGGATGGCAGGGTGACAGTGGAAGTCGACGGAGACACGATCACCGTCCGATCAAAGCTCTACCCCAGTAGAGTTGTCATCGCGCTCATCGGGTCTGCTAACCCCGATCGCAATATGGGGGACGTTGCCGGCGGCGCAATTAAGATAGTGCCGTTAAGTGACAACTTCTTCGTTCGACTCGGTCGAACTAGTTGGTCTTATGTCGCCGCAGATGAGGCTCACAGTAAAAAATATTTTGGCAGTAGCCATTATTCCGATAGCGTATCAGAAGAGGAGGCGACCGAGCTCACGGATCTACAGAGCCTTGGCACAGTCTCATACAGCAAAATCCTCTCGGACTTCCTCGCATCAGAAGATAGCCACTATAGCGATGGGTTGGCACAGCAGGACAAGGCCATGCAAGACGCGCTGACACCAAGTCTAAAGCTCCTCTAGCTTCCTCCCTGCCCCCCAAACACAAAGCCGGGGTGCCTCCACATGGAAGGCACCCCGGCTTATTTATTGCCCAATACGGGGACGGCTCTCAAGTTAAGGCCAACGCAAAACGCCTTAGGCCAAGAACTCCTTGGTGGTCGCCACGATGTTGGCGGCGTCCAGGCCATACTTGTGCAAGAGCTCGGCACCCGGGCCGGACTCGCCAAAGGTGTCGTTGACGCCGATCTTCTTGAGCGACGTCGGGCACTGCTCGCACAGGACGTCGGCAACGGCGCTGCCCAGGCCACCGATCACAGAGTGCTCCTCGACGGTCACGACGTGACCGGTCTTGGTGGCGCTCTTGACGATCAGGTCGGCATCGATGGGCTTGATGGTGTGCATGTTGATGACCTCGGCGTCGATGCCCTCGGCAGTGAGCTGCTCGGCGGCCTCGAGAGCCTCGCCGACCATCAGGCCGCAGGCAATGATGGTCACATCGGCGCCCTCGCGCATGACAATGCCCTTACCCAACTCGAACTTGTAGGTCTCGGGGTCGTTAATAACCGGCGAGGCCAGACGGGCGAAGCGCATGTACACCGGACCGTCGCACTCGTAGGCGGCGCGCGTCACGGCGCGGGCCTCGACGTCGTCGGCAGGAACGATAACGGTCATGCCGGGGATGACGCGCATCAGGGCGATATCCTCGCAGCACTGGTGTGTGGCACCGTCCTCGCCCACCGAGATACCGGCGTGCGTGGCACCGATCTTAACGTTGAGGTGCGGATAGCCGATGGAGTTACGAACCTGCTCAAAAGCGCGGCCGGCAGCGAACATGGCAAAGGTGCTCGCGAAGGCAACGCGACCGGTGGTTGCGATACCGGCGGCAACACCCATCAGGTTGCTCTCGGCGATGCCCACATCGAAGAAGCGGTCGGGGCAGGCGGCCTTAAACTTGCCGGTCTGCGTGGCGGCGGCCAGGTCGGCGTCGAGGACCACAAAGTCATCGTGCTCGTTGGCGAGCTCGACGAGGGCCTCGCCGTAGCTTACGCGCGTGGCGATTTTCTTGACGTCTGCCATCCTAGAGCTCCTCTCCGGCGGCCGTGAGCTCTGCCATGGCCTGCTCAAACTGTTCATCGTTGGGGGCCTTACCGTGCCAACCCACCTGGTTCTCCATAAAGGAGACGCCCTTGCCCTTCGTGGTCTCGGCGATGATGGCGGTCGGCTGACCCTTGGTGGCGCGGGCCTCGGCAAAGGCGGCGCGGATCTGATCGAAATCGTTGCCGTCGGCAAGCTCCACCACGTGGAACTTAAAGGCGCGGAACTTGTCGGCGAGCGGCATGGGGTCGTTGACCTCCTCGACGGGGCCGTCGATCTGCAGGCCGTTGTGGTCGACGATCACGCAGAGGTTATCGAGCTGCTGGTTGCCGGCAAACATGGCTGCCTCCCAGACCTGGCCCTCCTCGCTCTCGCCATCACCCAGCAGGGCGTACGTGCGGTAAGTATCGCCCCAGTGCTTGGCGGCAACCGCCATGCCCACGGCGGCGGAGATGCCCTGGCCGAGCGAGCCGGTGGACATATCGACGCCCGGGGTGTCGTTCATGTTGGGATGACCTTGCAGGTGGCTGCCGATATGGCGCAGCGTCTCGAGATCCTCCTTGGGGAAGAACCCACGCTCGGCGAGCACGGCGTACAGGCCCGGAGCGCAATGGCCCTTGGAGAGCACAAAACGGTCGCGATCGGCCTTGCGGGGATCGGCCGGGTCGACGTTCATTTCCTCAAAGTACAGATAGGTCATGATGTCGGCAGCGCCGAGCGAACCGCCCGGATGGCCGGACTTGGCAGCGTGCACGCCGGTGACGATGCCCTTCCTTACCTCGTTGGCAACCTTTTTGAGCTCTTCGTCGCTCATTGTGCCTTCCTTTCATCCTCATTAGACAAAATGCGCACGGCACCGAAGGTAATCCCAACACAGCCGCAATGCACGTACGTCATTCATTATGCTGGAAACTGATGGCTTTACCAGAGTTTTTATCATTATTTGAACAATTTAGCAGGCAGAACCGCTGATGAAACGGTTTATCAATGTGAACGTCTTTTGGATGGAACGCGATCGACCCTACGCGCTAATGTCCTTGAATCCCTCGCCGAAGGCTTCCGTAACGTCGGCAACCGTCACGATGGCATGAGGATCGCGCTCGCGCACGATCGTCTTGAGGGTATTGAGCTCTCGACGGCTCACGATGACCATAATCACTGGCTTCTCGGCACCCGAATACATGCCAGTCGCCTTAAACTTGGTACAACCACGACCCAGGCCATACATGATATCGGCAGCGATATCAGGGAACTTGTCCGAGATGATGAGCACCATACGGCGTTTGTTGCCACCATCGACCACGGCATCGATCACGTAGCCGCTAATGACCATCGAAAGGCCTGCATACAGTGCGTTTTCGATTGAAAAGACCGGAGCCGATAGCGCGCATACGGCAACATCGATCGCCATGACGGTCGAGCCCACCGGCAGCGAGGTGTTACGCGAGATGATTTGGCCAATCGTGTCCGAGCCGCCGGTGTTGGCGCCGGCGCGCAACACCATGCCGTAACCGATGCCCGTAATAATGCCGCCCCACATGGCAGGGAGCATCAGGTCCGCATCCGCCAGAGGTGCTACAAACGGGGCGAACAGATCGGTAAAGAAGCCCAGCAGCACAAAGCCCGTCGCGGTCTGCACCACGTAGAACATGCCGCCCTCGCGCATAACGACCAACAACAGCAAGGCGTTCATCACGATTGTCTGAATACCAACGGGAAGCGATAGGCCGCGCGCCGCGCCGACCGCCTGGATAATGGTGGCAAGGCCCGTAACGCCACCGGCGGCAAGACCGTTGGGAATCAAAAACAAGTCGGTCGCGATGGCGGCCAAGGCACACCCCAACATGATCTGGGGCAGGTCGTGAAAGAAGTTCATCGAAAGAATGCGCTTGATGTCCAGACGATATGCCATGCTGCCTCCCTCAAAAAAGCGCACCCAAACGGATGCGCTTTGAACTTCTTCTTGTATTCGATTCTACCGATTCGCCGGACAAAAACCACCCCTGCGCAGGGTTTGCTCTGGATACAAAACCACCCTGCTGGGAGGGTTTTAATCCATCTCCACATAAACCGGGCGGTTTATGCAGACGGGGTCTCCGCGTCGGCGTTGCCGGTGGCCCAGCGATGGTAGCCAATAACAAACGGGTCCAGGTCGCCATCGTCAAGAACGGCCTCGACATTGCTGGTCTCCACGCCCGTGCGTAGGTCCTTGACCATCTGGTACGGGTAGAGCACGTAGCTGCGAATCTGGTTGCCAAAACCAATCGTGGTCTTGGGTCCGCGGATCTCATCCAGGGCCTCGGCGCGCTTCTCGAGCTCAATCTCGTACAGGCGGGCCTTGAGGATCTGCATGCACGCAGCCTTGTTCTGAATCTGGCTGCGCTCGTTTTGACAGGTAACCACAATGCCGCTGGGGAAATGCGTCACGCGCACGGCGGAGTCGGTGGTGTTGACGCCCTGACCGCCCGGGCCGCTCGCGTGGTACACGTCCACGCGGATGTCATCGGGGCTGATCTCGATGTCGATATCATCGGGTAGCACGGGGATGACCTCGACGCCGGCAAACGTGGTCTGGCGGCGCTTCTTGTCGTCGGTGGGGCTAATGCGAACCAAGCGGTGGACACCGGCCTCGGCGCGCAGCATGCCAAATGCGTCCTTGCCCTCGACGGTAAAGGTCGCACGGTCAATGCCGATGACCTCGGCCGCGGGACAGTCGTTGATGGTGACCTTCCAGCCGCGACGCTGGCAGTACTTCATGTACATCTTAAAGAGCATGAAGGTCCAGTCCTGGGCCTCCAGACCACCCTGTCCGGGCTTGATGGTCACAATGGCATCGCCGTGATCGAACTCACCGGTAAACCAGCTCGAAAGCTCAAGCTCATCGATGGCCCGAGCCAGGCGCTCAGCCGTGGCTGTAGCCTCCTCGCGAAGGGCGACGGCGTCGGGGTCATCCCCCATCTCCTCGGCAAGCTCCAGCGCGGCGCGGGCATCGGAAAGCTCGCCGCGCGCGGTGTCCACGGCAGCGATATCTTCCTTGGTACGCGCGATCTCCTCCATGGTGGCACGGGCGGCGTCGGCGTCATCCCAAAAGCCAGAGGCAACACTTTTGGCCTCGAGCTCGGTCACGCGCGTGCGCTTCTCGTCCAGGTGGAGATACGACTCGACCTCGCCGAGCCGGTCCGCGAACGCGTCCAGCTCGGCGGGCGTTACCTCTAAAGCCTCAGCCATTAACGATTCCTGCCGTGGCAGTACTTAAACTTCTTGCCGCTACCGCAGGGGCACGGGTCATTGCGGCCCACGTTGACGTACGGATCGTCGCTCTCGGACTTGCGATATGTGGTCACCTTGCCACCGTTGTTGACGGCAGCCGGACCACCCTGGACAGCCGTGCGGGCCTGCACCTGCGCCTGCTTGCGCAGCACCGAGTCGCCGTTGTCACCATCGACCTCGGCAGGACCGGAGAAGCGCGCACCCTCGAGCGCGGGCTTCTCCTTGTGCTCCACGGCACGCGGGGCAGCCTTGATCTCGATGCGCAGAACCGTACGCAGATAATCCTCGTACATGGTATCGACGAGTATCTGGAACGCGCCGTAGGCCTCGGTCTTGTACTCGACCAGCGGGTCGCGCTGGCCAAAGCCGCGCAGGCCGATGCCGGTCTTGAGGTAGTCCATCTCCTGCAGGTAGTTCATCCAACGGGTATCGATGACGCGCAGCATGACCTGGGTGTTGAGCTCGCGCATCAGGTCCTCGCCCAAGCGCTCGGCCTTCATGTTGTAGCACTTCTCTACGTAAGCCAGGACATCGGCAGCCAGGGCCTCATAATCCTCGTCGGGGAACTTCGGCGTATCGATGTGGCCGGTGAGCTCAACGACCCACTTGCGCAGGCCCTCGAGATCGCGCTCGCCCTCGTGGCTGTCCTTGGTGCAGAACTCCTGTACGCAGCGGTACACGGTGTCGTGCATGACCTCGGTGATGTGGTCGGTCAGGTCCTTGCCGTCCAGAATCTTGTTACGCTCGGCGTAGATGACCTGGCGCTGCTTGTTCATGACGTCATCGTACTCGAGGACGCTCTTACGCATGGAGAAGTTGATGCTCTCGACCTTGTGCTGGGCGCTCTCGACGGCCTTGGAGATGATCTTGTGCTGGATGGGCATGTCGTCGCCCATGTCGGCGGTGACCATCATCTTGGAGACGCGGTCCATCTTGTCGCCGCCGAACAGGCGCATGAGGTCGTCCTCGAGCGACAGGTAGAACTGGGTCTCGCCCGGATCGCCCTGACGACCGGAGCGGCCGCGCAGCTGGTTGTCGATACGACGGGACTCATGGCGCTCGGTGCCGATGACGGTCAGGCCACCGGCGGCAAGCACGCGCTCGCGCTCGGCCTTGCAGGTCTCCTTGGCCTCGGCGTTAAACTGCTCGAGCTGCTCGGGCGTCACGTCCTCCATGGTCAGGCCCTCGTACTCAAGGCGCTCGCGCACCAGCTCGTCGGGGTTGCCGCCCAGCAGGATGTCAGTACCACGACCGGCCATGTTAGTAGCGATGGTCACGGCGCCGTAGCGTCCGGCCTGGGCAACGATATGAGCCTCGCGCTCGTGATGCTTGGCGTTGAGGACCTCGTGCGCGATGCTGCGCTTGGTAAGGGCGGCCGACAGCTTCTCGGAGCTTTCGATGGAGACGGTGCCCACCAGGACCGGTTGGCCCTTGGCGTGACGTCGCTCGACGTCGTCGGCAACGGCGTTGTACTTGGCCTGGACGGTGCGGTACACCAGGTCCTCGTGGTCAACACGCTGCACGGGCTTGTTGGGGGGGATGACCTCGACGGGCAGTTTATAAATCTCACGGAACTCGGCGTCCTCGGTGAGTGCCGTACCGGTCATGCCGGAGAGCTTGTCATAGAGACGGAAGTAGTTCTGCAGGGTGATGGTGGCCAGGGTCTGGTTCTCCTCGCGTACGAGCACGCCCTCTTTGGCCTCAATGGCCTGGTGCAGGCCCTCGGAGTAACGGCGGCCTTCCATAATGCGGCCGGTGAACTCGTCGACGATCTTGACCTCGCCGTTGGTGACCACGTACTGCTTATCACGGTGGAACATGTACTGGGCCTTCAGCGCCTGCTGCAGGTGGTTGACCAGCTGGCCGGAGAGATCGGCATAGATGTCATCGATACCCAGGCGGCGCTCGATCTTCTTAAGACCGCGCTCGGTGGCGGCGATGGTGTGCTTGGCCTCGTCCATGACGTAGTCGCCCGTGGGTTCAACGTCCTCGGTGGCGGTGAGCATGTCGTGCGACACGTCCTCACCGCGCTCCAGGCCGCGCACGGCGCGCGCGAAGTCCTTGTAGGTGCTGGCGGACTTAGTGCCGGCGCCCGAGATAATGAGCGGCGTCCTGGCCTCATCGATCAGGATGGAGTCGACCTCGTCGACGATGGCGTAGTTGTGACCGCGCTGCACGCGCTGCTCGGGACGGGTGACCATGTTGTCGCGCAGGTAGTCGAAACCGAACTCGGAGTTGGTGCCGTAAGTGACGTCTGCCTGGTAGGCCGGGCGCTTGAGCTCGAGCGGCATGTTGTTCTGGAGCAGACCGACGGTCATGCCCAGGTACTTGTAGATGCGGCCCATCCACTCGGAGTCGCGCTTTGCCAGGTAATCGTTGACGGTAACGACATGCACGCCCTTGCCGGCGATAGCGTTGAGGTAGCCGGCCAAGGTGGAGACGAGCGTCTTGCCCTCGCCGGTCTTCATCTCGGCAATATGACCCTCATGAAGCGCCATGGCGCCGATGAGCTGTACGTCAAAGTGGCGCATGCCCGTGATGCGCTTGGAAGCCTCGCGCACGGTGGCAAAGGCCTCGGGAAGCATGTCGTCGAGCGACTCGCCGTTGGCGTAACGCTCGCGGAACTTATCGGTCTGGGCGCGGAGTTCCTCCTCGGTCATCTTCTCAAACTGGGGCTCAAGACCGTTGATCTGGTCGACGATCTTGTAGTAGCGCTTAAGGTCCTTATCGGATCCAAAGGACAGCAGCTTTGACATGAATCCCATGTGGTTTTCCTTTTTGGCCATCGCCCACGCCGTGCAGCTGCGGGCGAGTTAAACACAGATGATTGTACTTTAGCCAAACAAGGCGCGGCCTATACGGTCGACCTCGACCGCCACGTAATAACTACGACCCGACCGACCTGCCAAAAAGGGACTGGTTTATTTTGGCAGGTTTTATCTGGGAAAACGCCGTCACTCTGCCATTTGGTGCAAACCAACCCGTCCCCTTCGCACCAATCTGGTGCAATGGGAACGGGTTAGCCTGCACCAATAAAAAGAAAAGGGCCGCGCACCCAAACGGATGCACGGCCCTTATGCCATGAATGCGAGCGATTCCGCGGCGAGCTATTTACTCAGCGGCCTCGGTGGTCTCGGCCTCGGCAGCGGCCTCCTCGACGGGAGCCTCTGCGGGAGCCTCGGCGGCCTGCTTGGCAGCCTCCTCGGCGAACTTAGCGGCACGCTTAGCCTTCTCGGCAGCCTTAGCCTCAGCGGCGGCCTTGCGAGCGGCCTCGGCCTCAGCAGCCTTGGCGGCCTTGGCAGCCTTGGCCTCCTCAGCCTTCTTGAGCTGGGCGGCAGCGGCGCCACCGAACTTGTCGGCGAAGCGCTGGACGCGTCCACCGGTGTCGACGAACTTCTGCTGGCCGGTGTAGAACGGGTGGCACTCGTTGCAAAGCTCGACCTTCATCTCGGACACGGTAGCGTGCGTCTTGAAGGTGTTGCCGCAGGAGCACGTCACCGTGCACTCGACATACTGGGGATGGATACCCTGCTTCATGGTAGGACTCCTTATTGGTCAGGCGCTGGTTACCGATCAGCGCATAAGGCGTCTTGGTTTCCGACCAAGACAACAAACTCGGCTATGGTACCACGGCGCCGCGTGTCCCACAAAAGGTTCACGGTCTTTTCGGCACAACACGAGCTGGACCTTAAATATCAACTTCATCCGAACACTCCCCCACATTCATCTCTCGTATGTATCGAGGTATTCCTGTTTGAGTGTTTGCGAGGACGACTCGATCTTTTCCACGAGCGTTCCGGCCTCGATGAAGTAGAACGAGCTGGTGAGGTCTGCCAGGTCGTCGAGCAGATGGCTTGAAATGAGCACGCTTCGTCCCCGCGCCACCTCGCTGCGCATCGCGTCGCAGGAGGTTTTCCGTTTTCCCGGATCGAGGCCGTTCAGCGGTTCATCGAGGATGAGGTACGGGCAATCGGTCGCTATCGCCATGGCAAGCTTTACCTGCTGCTTCATTCCTGTCGAGAGTTTACGGGTCGGCTTGTCGAGATATGGGGAGATTCCGAGGGAGCTGCAGAGCGAGTCGATGTCGGCGGCCGATTTCCACGCCTCCCTAACGAAAGAGAGGTGCTCGCGGGCCGATAGCGTGGGGTAGAGATCCGCGCCGCCCGAAGAGCTCAGGTAGACGAGTTCTGCAAATTCGGCTGATCGACGTTGGCAGATTCCGTCTGCCGCCAGGCTTCCCGAGCGGATGCGGATGGGAAATTGGCCCGACAGCGCTTCAAGAAGGGTGGTTTTCCCCGAGCCGTTGGGGGCAACGAGGCCCGCCGCCGTTCCCGGGCTCAGGAAAAGCGACCCGATTGAAAGTATCGTCGTGCTCCCGTATCCCACGCTCGCGTCCAGAAGCTCGAGCCCATGGTGCTTTTTCGCGGGTCCAGGCTGTTTGGGGGAACGCGTCGCAACGGCGCCGACCGCAAAAAAGACCGCGACGTATGCCAGGGCCACGGCAAGCATCGATGCACCGCTTGAACCGGAGCCAATGAATTCCGTCGGGAAGCATCCTACGTAACCCGTTGCCTCGATAGGCGAGAATACGGGCAGTGGCAGGAGATTGAGCGCGGCGTTATGCCCCAGTGCCGAATCGGACAGTAACGGGAATACCGGGGCCGCGACAAGCAGCGCGGAGGTAAGGGGGCCCGCGAGGACGCGCCTCGTTGCGGTCGATAGGACGGCGGAGCAAACGGATATCAAGGTTCCGCCCGCAAGAAGCGCGATAAGCAGGGCTGTGAAGACGTTTCCCGCGGTCGTGGTGGTAAGCGCGCCGTCATGGAAGAAGGCGATCGGGTACCCGATCTGCCCGAAGCCGTTTAGGGCCAAGGCGTAAATGCCCCCGGGTGCGAGGCCGGCGAGGAGCATCGCGGTCCCCGCGGCGATTATCGAAAACACGGTCTGGATAAGGCGCCGGAATTTGGGCACGGGCGCCTTTGCCGCCAGGGTCCCGGGCCTTGTGGCGCCGAGCACGAGTATCGACGAGAGAAGGAAGGGGATGAAGGGAAGGAAGGACGGCGCCTGGGCAATGGCGTAGGGCAGGAAGGAGAGGAACGGCAGGTCGTTTGCGGAGGCCGGGATATCCGCGATGCCGGAGCTGCTCAGGGCGCGGCAATATGCGAGCGCCGCGTCATTGGTCTCTCGGTCCCCCACGATGGACCCGGATTGGAAGCCCTCGCCCATGAGCGCGTAGTAGCTCTCGGCAGAGTCGAGAAAGGCGGCGTCGGTTTGAGCGGCGAGGGCGGCGTTCGCGTATCTTGCAAGCTCAGCGTCATCTTGCTGCTCTGGCGATAGGTCTGTGCCGCTGGCCTGGGGCGCGCGCGTATTGAATGCGTCGACAAAGCCCTGCATGCCCTGCTTCATAAAGAAGGGGCCGTAGATGGGTGAATTGAACGCAATGGGGACGGAAAAGGCTGCGGCGAGAACGAGCGTACAAATCCATACGGCCTTGTCTCTTAGGATTAGTTTGAGAAGAAGTCGACAGTACATTTGGAAGCACCTACGTTCCTCAAAGAATTGTTAGATTAAAAGTAACAGACCGGATGAAGATACGTGCGACGGGGGCGAGGCGAATGGCTGAGCGGTATCGATACGCGGGTTCAACGGTATTATATTGACCACATAGATTTTTAACTTGCATTTCTACCCGCCCTTTTCGTAGAGTCGCCGATACGTGCTTAGCGCACCCTCGGCGCGTCCGGCAGGCTTTGCGAAATGGGATCCAGGAGACTTCGGCGCAGCATCATCTTGCGGAATGCTTCTAATGAGCCTCCCATCCTTCAAAAACAGAATCTCATCGCACAGCCTATCGACCGAATCCAAGATGTGGGATGACATGATGATGCACGTACCAGAATCGGCCAGCTTCCTGAGAATCTCGGAATGCAAGTCCACCCTGCTGGGGTCGAGCGCGTTCATGGGCTCATCTAATAGAAGGTACCGCGCGCCCGTCGCATACGCAATCGCCAGGGTAAGCTGTTGCTTCATGCCCTGGCTCAGAGTGCGGATCCTCATCTTCGCGAACTCGCCTATCTGCGTTTGTTCCACTATCTCTTCGATATCGCGAGCATGCGGCCACATATCGCAAACCATCTTGAGGTGATCTTCCGCACGCAATCCGGGATACAGCAGCGTCCCCTCACCAGGTGCATAGAAGATCATAGAACGGACCTCTCTCGCACCCGCACCCTGCACCTCATCCAGAACGATGCTCCCGTCCACGCGAGGACCCGGCAAACCTGCCATCGCACGCAGCAACGTCGTCTTTCCATGCCCGTTCGGAGCGACGAGACCGTAGACCGTACCCGGGGCAAACTCAGCGTCCACCGAATCTACGAGCACCTTCTTTCCATAAGAGATCGTCAGCGTTTGAAGGCCAATCATCGAGATCATCCCCTTTCGATCTTTGGAACACTCAGGCGCACCATCAACGGAGATACGGCGCCCAAAACCACCAGCAGAGCGCCCGATGCGCCGACGACCTCTCCAAAAGGCATCGCGTTCGTCCCTCGCCCAAGGAACCCGATCGTCCCCACCTGGGAAGCGGGATCAAACGAGGCGAATGGAGCCAGCAGCGCGACGCCCATGCCCGCGCTTTCAACATGAGCGCTCAACGAACCCAACACCAGGAGAACCGCGCAAACCACCCCGGTGACAACGGGGTTGCGGCTAATCGCTGCTGTCAACGCAGCGACGACGGAAATCACGCCGTATGCCATGACCAGCAACGGAATACTGCACAACACCGCCTCCCCCACCATGGACGTTGTCGAAGCTCCCGCCCGAATGAGAGCGACGGGATACTCCGATCCACCCGCACCGTTCTTAATCAAGGACACAACCGCAGCGGGAACCATCGACACCAAAAGCAGCGCCAGGCCAAGCAGGAGAGACAGCGCAACAGCCGTCAGAAAACGCACATGCGCTGTTGCGGGGACTTGGAAAACCAGAAGGGAACGGCACCGCAGGTAGGTGCACACAAGCGATGTGACAACCACGGGCAACAGCCAAAACAAGGAAGGAAGCGCTGCCTGGAGATACGAAAGAAGGATTAACGGGGGCATCTTCGTACTCAATTCGTAAACCTTGGGGTCCGGCAAGCTTGCGATCGACTCGAGCAGAAGGGCGCGCGCCTCCGCACGAGAAGGAGTCTCTGGCTCGATTCCAATCGATTGCAGGAGGGTCGCATCTGCCGCGCTCAGCTCGCCTCGAGCGCGCTCGTATGTCGCAAGGCTTCGAAACCCCTCCGCAGGCGTAGGTGCATACACGAAACCCGAAAGAGCATCTCGCATGTTTTCCAGGGCCGTTTTGCCCTCGGCGTCCATATTCGCAGCGTCGCGCTCTAGATACCGATCTATTGAACGAAGCTCGCCATCCCTATACCGACCAGCGGAAACGCCATCGGTGTCGGGAAACATCTCAACCAGAGCCGGGACCAGCATCGCCGTCGACATTGCAACCGCGCATACGGCGAGGACGGGAGAATGCAGGAGCAGCTTTCCCATCGCTCTTACGTATGCAACGGCGGCGGTATAAGGGCCCGAACGAGTTGTCGTTTGCGAGGCGATGAAGGCACCCCTGTCAAGACCAGTCGGGAACATCGGACGCGCGCAGCCGCTCTTTCCAGCAACGCAGAGCAAGAAGATTGCCAGCACCTCGATCGCGATGGCGCATACGAGGGTAATTGCCCCACGCTCGAAGCAAAGTCCGGGCAGATTCACTAACTGTGTTGTTGGGTACGGGCTATAGGCGCCTACGGTCAACTCGGTGTTTGCATACGTAAGGGGATTTAACAGGGCGAATTCACGTAAAGCCATGGATCTTCCGTAATACCCGGGAACCATCGTCACCCCCATCAGGGCACATACGAACACGATTCCAAGCGCAGGGCTATTGGCAATCTTCACGGCAAGGTGAACGACGAGCGAAATGAACGCCGCCATCAAGAATTGCAAGATGGTCGTCTGCGCGAACACCAGCCAAGCCGGTTTGATAACCGGAGTCGCAAATTGAATGTAGCCTATCGGATAGAACGGCGAGCCCGGGCCATTCTTCACGAGCGCGGCGATTATCCCTGGAAGATTGATGGCGAAGACGGCAAGCATTGCAAAAGCACTCGCCCATACGCTCGATGCAACAAGCCTACCCGGCTCACCCATCGGTGCCTGGATGATGAGCTTTCCACGTTTGTTAAGGCGCGCGGCAAGGAACGAGACGGCAACGGCCGTTGCGACCCATAGCAAGTATTCCTTCGATCCGTCATAAAAGGAGTACCCTCCGTCCGATATCTGCAGAAACGGAAGCAGAGGAGAGAGCGGCGCCAAGATAAGTCGCCCCGTGTCAAGAGGGTACAGAAGTGCAGGCATGCTTGATGAAGAGGTATAGACGCCCTCCTCTCCCGCATTCACAAGCGCGTCCGCATAGGATGCTGACAATTCCTGCTCAACGCGGGTTATTCCCGACTCGAGGTATTCAACCCGTCCGTCGATACCAGCCGCACTCCTGAAGACTGGCAAAGCACAAAGAACCATCAACGCAGCAACGGCAACACGGAGCGACCTAGAGGAGAGGAGCGACCTAAAGATCACCTTCGAGATTTTGAACATACGTATCACCAGCTCGTTTCAACACGATTCAGCCCGATGCGCGGGGTTACGGTTGCAGTATGCTGTGATTACTTGCCGGCAAAGTCAATTTAACATAAACTGTTAAAAAGTAACCTGAGTTTTTTAAATTCTTCGGAGGTTATTATGAGTTCCGACAATCGCACTCCCCGGCTTCATTCCTTCCGCATCGCATGTGCGATAGCCTCTGCGGCCCTTTGCGTCACCGCCATCGCACAAGTGGCGTTCTCCTTAAAGCCAGCAATCGAAGTGCTCGACAACCCTGTGATTGCAGACTCCCCCGCGTATCCAGCCCTTGCGATCTCGACATTGGCCCCTGCCGTCATCGGTATCGCTACGACCATCCTCAGCGCCGTTCTCGTGTGGACGATCAAGAGCGGAGACCCCTTCAAGAAAGGGTCTGCGACATGCTTGAAGGTACTCGGCATTCTCTTCGTTGTTCAAGCTGCCACCAGCCTCTACGCCGGCTCACTCAAAACCTCCGTTTCGATGTTTGGCGGCGAGGGGGCCGTCGGCGCCCAGGAGATCGCTTCATCATTCGACTGGACCTCTCTGGTTCTCGGCATCGTCCTGTTCATGCTTTCCCAGCTCTTCCTATACGCTCGGGAGCTGTACCTCGACTCCGACGAGATTGCGTAAGGAAACGTCATGCCCGTAATTGTTCGCCTCGACAAGATCATGGCCGAGCGAAAGATTTCCTCGAACGAACTTGCCGAAAGGATTGGAACCACGCCCGTGAACCTGTCCCGTATTAAAAAAGGGCATATTCGCGGCATTCGTTTCAACACGCTCGAGCAGCTATGCCTCGCCCTTCGTTGCCAACCTGGAGACCTTCTCGAAGTCATGAGCGAAGAGGATGCCCGAAAGGAGTTCGGACTCGATTGGTCCGCCGAGGATTAGAGGGCGGTCGTACTCGCCCTGCACACGGGGATGCGAATCGGCGAGGTCTGCGGCCTTCGGTGGTGCGATGTGGATTTCGAGACGGGCCTGATCTCGATCAGACACTCGGTGGCGTACGCGAAGGGAATGGGTTCGTTCATCAAGGACACCAAGACCCATGACGCCAGGGGTATCCCCATCGACCCGGTCGGCCTACTCCCCTTCCTGAAGGAGACCCACGAGATCGACTGCGGAAAGCTGCGCTTGCGCGGCCTTACCGGGGCGGTCGAGATCGGGGACTGCTACATCCTGTCGGAGCCGGGCGCGACCTTCGCGACGACAAGCTATATCCGCAGGGCGTTCAAGACGTTCTCGGAGACCAACGGCCTCATGGGCACCAACGACGAGCTGATCACGTTCCACGGCCTTCGCCACACGTTCGCAACGCAGTGGATCCGCCAAGGCGGCGATATCAAGGCGCTCCAATCGATCCTCGGCCACAAGGACGCCATGGCGACGCTCAACGTCTACGCCGACATCGAGCCCATCTCCAAAATCCATAACATGCTGCGCGCCACGCCGTGCCTTTGGCGCGGGCACCTCGGGCCGAGGGTCGATCCGGGTCCCATGTTCCAACAGAGGATCCAGGAGTCCATCGAGACGCTCCAGGCGTTCGGCTACGGCATCACCGAGCCGGACGACCGAAATATCGCCATACGCGACGTGAAGACGAACAGTTGGCTCTAGCTCACCGAGTACGCGGCAGTGCTGGGCCCATCCCAACTGAGGTCACGGTGGTCCGATAGGGGCGCCGCCCGCGGCATGCGCCGCGGAGCGGTATCCCCTACCGAAGGGCGGGGATGCCCTCCGCTTCCAGTTCGGAATCAGCCGTCGGAGGCGTTCGGCTGACTGCGGGAACGGCCTGTCCGCTCAATGTGTTCGGCTGAGATCGGAAATCAACCCAACACGAGCCGGACACGCGCCAGACGGCTCTTCCCCGTACGGCCTTCCCCCTTACGCTCATGTTGCAGGCATGTAACGCCGCAGCGAGCGCGCCTTTTTTGCGCCAGACAGGTACAATGATGAACACTGTACCGTAGCGGAGCGCCCCGCGCGCGCCGCAATCACGCGAAAGGGTTTCCCATGGCCGAGATCTCGTCCTCCCGTATCGTCATCACCGTCCTTGGCAAGAACCGCCCCGGCATCGTCGCCGGCGTCACCCGTGTCCTAGGCGAGGCCAACGTCGACATCCGCGACATCACGCAGTCCATTATCGAGGACATCTTCACCATGACCATGCTGGCCGATACCGCCGAGTCCAAGCTCGACTTCGCCGAGCTGCAGAAGGCGCTGGCCGAGGCCGGCGAGCTTTCGGGCGTCAACGTGTCCATCCAGCGCGAGGACGTCTTCAACTTTATGTACCGCCTGTAGCGAGCAAGCCGCTGGGGATAGCCTGACGCGCGCATGCCCATGCAAGTCACCCCGATGCGGCCCGGAGAGGAGCGCACATGGCCTACGACGCCAAGAAAATCTATTACCGCTTCGACGACCACTTGAGCCGCCTGGTTCTGGATTACGAAGCAAGCCGCCAGATTTCGCCTGAGAGCGAAAGCCTCTACCACGGCCTGCCGACCGACCCTTATGACGAGGGCCTGTTTGTTGAGCACAATGTCAAGCGCGGCCTGCGCAATGCCGACGGCTCGGGCGTGGTCGCGGGCCTCACTCGCATCTCGGATGTGCACGGCTACAACAAGGTCGACGGAAAGGTCGTGCCCGATCAGGGCAAGCTCACGCTTCGTGGCTACAGCATCGAGGGCCTGGTCAACAACGCCCAGGCCGAGGATCGCTATGGCTACGAAGAGGTCGCCTACCTGCTCATCACGGGCTCGCTGCCCACCAAAGAGGAACTCGACGGTTTTTGCGGACGCCTGGGTGCTTTTAGGCATCTGAGCGACGAGTACGTCAAAGAGTTCCCCATGACCACGGTGTCGTCGAGCATCATGAACGTGCTCCAGCGCGCCGTGCTGCTGCTCTACGCCTTCGATGCCGAACCAGACGTGATCACGCCCGAGCACGAAATCGACGTCGCCATTTCCATGCTCGCACGTCTCCCGCGCATCGCCGCCTTCGCACACATGGCCTCGGTCGCCAAGCTTCGCGGCTCCGAGGTTCACGTGCCGCACCCCACGCCCGGCCTCTCCACCGCCGAGACCATCCTACAGGTCCTGCGCGGCGGCATGGCGTTCACCCGCGATGAGGCGATGCTGCTCGACGTTATGCTCATGCTGCATGCCGAGCACGGCGGCGGCAACAACTCCACCTTCGCTTGCCGCGTGCTGTCGTCTTCGGCCACCGACCCGTATTCCGCCTACGCCGCGGCTATCGGCTCGCTCAAGGGCCCGCGCCACGGCGGCGCCAATGCCAAGGTCGTGTCTATGCACGAGGACATCCGCGCGCATGTCTCCAACTGGGAGGACGAGGACGAGGTCGCGGCCTACCTGGGCAAGATCCTCGACAAGCAGGCCTTCGACGGCACGGGCCTCATCTACGGCATGGGCCACGCCGTCTATACGCTCAGCGACCCGCGCGCCGAGGTCTGCCGCCGTTACGCGCGCTCACTGGCAGCCAAGAAGGACTTGGGCGAAGAGTTCGCACTCATCGAGCGTATCGAGCGCCTGGCACCCCAGGTCATGCGCGACCACGGCATGACCAAGCCCATCTGCGCCAACATCGACCTGTACACGGGCTTTATCTACAAGATGCTCGGCGTGCCCGAGACGCTCTTTACGCCGCTATTCGCCGTCGCCCGCATGGCCGGCTGGTCGGCGCACCGCATGGAAGAGCTCTTCTGTGCGCACCGCATCATCCGCCCCGCCTACCGCCCGGTGATCGAGCCGCTGGAGTACAAGCCACTCGCCGACCGCTAGGACGCGGACCGTTATAGAACTCGAGCGTGGCCAGGGCATCGCCGCCTTCGGCCACGCTTTTTATGCCAGTAGAAAGGATCGCAGCGAATGATTGTGTTTTCCGATATGGACGGAACGCTGCTGACGAGTGATAAGCAGATGAGCGACGCCACCTGGGCAATGCTCGACGAACTCGCTCGACGTGGGATTGAGTTTGTGCCCTGCACGGGGCGCCCGCTGTCAGGCATCTTTGAGCCCATCCTCGCCCATCCCGCCGTGCACTATGCCGTCTGCGCCAACGGTGCCAGCGTCTGGCAGCTCGACGACGATGTGCCCACCGATACCTCACGTGCTACGCGCATTTTGAGCCGACCGCTCGACCGCGCCATCGCCCACCGCGTCCATAGCATTGCCGCCGGCCATGACGTCACCTTCGATATCTTCGCGGACGGGCAGTGCTTCCTCCAACGCTCGCTCTACACGCGCCTGGACGAATTCTGCGGCGGCGACCCCCATATCACGGCTTCGCTCAAGCGCACACGAACACCGATCGACATGGATATCGACAGCAAGATCGACGAGGTCGAGACGCTCGAACGCATCGCCATGTACTGGCACGACCCGGCCGATCGCGACGCCATCGCAGCAGAGCTCGACACGCTCGGAGGCATTGAGGTCACGCGTTCGTACGCCATGAATATCGAGGTCATGGGTGAGGGCGCCACCAAGGGGACGGCCCTCACGTGGTTATGCGAGCACCTGGGCGAGCGTCTCGCCGACGCCTGGGCGTTCGGCGACAACATCAACGACATCCCCATGCTACAGGCAGCGGGCCACGGCATGGCCATGATCAACGCCGAGCCCGAAGATCGCGAGGCCGCCGACGCCATCACCGAATACGACAACGACCACGACGGCGTCGCCCACGCCATCATGGCTGCCCTCGCCTAGCAGCAGCAACCCGGCAGGGTAGCTAATTTGGGACGGGGCCATTTTAGCTACCCACGGAAAACCGCAAGGACTGTCCCCGGCTGCCGGCAGAAAAGGAACGTCCCCAACTGCCGGATTAGGCGAGGCTCTCCAGCACGCGACGGAGCTCCTGTTGGACGGCGTGGTCGCGGTTGCAGCCTACGACGCGATCGGCAACGGCCTTGAGCGCGGGGCGTGCATTTTCCATCGCGCAACCCGTGCCGACAAAGCGAATAATCTCGTAGTCGTTCATCGAGTCGCCAAACGCCATAACCTCATCGCGCCCAATGCCATAATGCTCCGCAAGCTGTGCAATACCCGAAGCCTTCGACACGCCGGGCTGCATGGCGTCGATCCACGCGTTACCCGAAGGCGCAAAGGTAAAGAGCTGACCGAGTTCGCGCTGTAGCACGTACGCACTGTCCATAACGGCACCGTCGTCGCAGAAGATACTCGCTTTGATGATATTTACGCTGGGATCGGGCAGCTCCCAAATGCGCTCGGCATTGGGAAGGTCCTTATCGACCTCGCGCACGAACTTGCACTCGTCATCGAGCAAAAAGGACTTGGTTCGGTCAAAGAGCGCAAGATGCAGATTGGGAAACGTCGCGACGGCCTGGGCGAGCTTTCGAATCGCCAGGTGCGAATACACCTCGCGGTCTACCATTTTGCCGTCGGCGAAGACCTGGGCGCCGTTAGCTGCGACAAAGTCCATCTTGTCGCGAACGGGCGCAAAGAACTCGCACAGGCGATCGTAGCGGCGGCCTGACGATGCGGCAAAATGCACGCCATGCTCGCGTAGCGCCAAAATCAGTCCGTAGGTCTCGGGAGGCACCTGGCCGTTTTCGTCAAGCAACGTGCCGTCCATATCGGATGCAATCAGTTTAACCATAGAAAAGCTCCCTTCGGGCTTGATGGAATCGGACGTGTATCCGATTCCAACGTACCCAAAGGGAGCTCAAATAAGACTCCGCGGGCGTAAACGTTACAAGGACCTGGCAAATAGCTCACACATGCCAGAGGCCTCATGGTCGCGGCGTAAGGCGACACGTCAAAGAGTGTCCCCGACGACTAATCGTTGAAGAACATCCCCGATAACTAGTCGGCGTAGGTGAAGGTCGTGACGTCGAACATGCCCTCGGGGCGAATGCGGAGCGTCGGGATGACCGGTAGGGGCAGGAAGATGATGCCCATGATGGGGTCGAGCGGCGGCTCAATACCCATGGCGCGCGCCTTGACCATAAAGTCGTCGTGCTGCGCGGCGACATCCTCGGCCGTGCCTTCGCTCATCAGGCCGCCGAGCGCCAGCGGAATGCGCGCCACGACCTCGCCGTTGCGCACCAGCACGTGACCGCCCTGGCCCACGGCCTCGACGGCAGCCATCATATCGGCGGCGTTGTCGCCCACCACGCACACGTTGTGCGAGTCGTGGCCAATCGTCGAGGCGATAGCGCCGCCCGTGATGGTAAAGCCGCGCACCCAGCCGCGGCCGATATGCTTGCCGACGAGCCCCATGCCGGCGGGACCGTCGCCATCGGCGCCCTCAGCCTGCAGTGACACGCCGCGGCCGTGACGCTCGATCAGCATAATGCGGCGCAGGCCCTCGGCGCTCTCGGGGCGAGCCATGCCCGTGATGGCCTTGCCCGGCACCACGTCAATCACGGCCTCGCCCGGCTTAAAGGCATAGTCGAACACGTCGAGCGATAGCTTCGGCAGCTTAACGGAAGCACGCAGCCCATCGGCAAGGGCCGCAACCTCAGCCATCTCGGGTGCGATCTCGCCCACAAAGGTGCCGTCCTGCGCCACCAGAGCACCGGCGGCATATACGCGATGCGGAGCCGTGGCAAACGTCAGGTCATTGAGCACCAGCAGGTCGGCACGCTTGCCCGGGGCAATCGCACCACGCAGCTCGTGCGGGTCGCGGCAACCGTGGTCCAGGCCAAATGCCTCGGCCGTGGACAGGGACGCCATAGAGATGGCAACCACGGGGTCAATACCGTCCTCGATAGCCACGCGGCAGGCATTGTCGATCATACCGGTCCAAAGCGCGTCGGAGGGAGCGCGGTCATCGGTCGCAAAACAGCAGCGGCAGGCACGGGCGGGGTTCTCCAGCAGCATCGGCGACAGGTTAGCCAGGTCATGGCTGCACGTGCCTTCGCGCAGCATCACATACATGCCGCGAGATAGCTTGTCGAGCGCCTCCTCGGGAATCGTCGACTCGTGGTCGGCGATAATGCCCGCCGCGGCATAGGCATTGAGGTCCTTGCCGGCAACGAGTGGCGCATGGCCGTCGACCTGCTTGGACGGCGTATGGTTGGCAGCATCGATGCGAGCACAGGTCTCGGGGTCGGCCATAAAGACACCCGGCAGGTTCATCATCTCACCCAGACCGAAGACATCGCCCGGATACTCGGCAAAAAACGCCTGCATGTCAGCGGCGGTAATCACAGCGCCCGCTTGCTCGTCGGGCAGCGCGGGCACGCACGAGGGCATCATGTACTTGATGGAAATAGGAGCACGACGACCGTCCTCGATCATAAAGCGCAGGCCGTCGAGCCCCGCAACGTTGGCGATCTCGTGGCTGTCGGCAATGGCAGTAGTGGTGCCGCGTGTCGCCGCCATGCGCGCATACTCGGCGGGACGGATGTTCGAGGACTCGATATGCAGATGTCCGTCGATAAAGCCGGGAGCGATATAGCGACCCTGGCAGTCAATGACCTCAGTCGCCTCGTAGGTGCCGGCGGCATCGTCGCGACCGTCGTAGAGCACGCCGACGATCACACCGTCCTTGACGGCAACGCTACCGGGCGCCACGCGCTGGCCATATACGTCGACAATCTGCGCATTGGCAAACAGCGTGTCGACGGGCACGCGACCCTCGGCGGCCTCGATCACAGACCTCATGACCTCAACGGACATACATACTCCTTTAACGGTAGAAATAACTGCGGAGCGGACGAGCCTTCACCGCAGCAAACCAATAGCCATTGTATGCCCAAAAGAAGGCCCCGCTAACACCCCTTCCGCTTAACGGCACTTCCAACTTGGTGCAAAGTAACCTGACCCCATTGCACCAAACTATTGACAGCCAAGGCACCAAAAAAGTTGCGGTGGAATAGTTCCTGTTTGAAGGCCTAGGCCGCGTTTTTAGGAACTATTTCACCGCAACTTAAAGGACCGCAGTCGGATTGTCCTGGCTGCGGCCCTTTTGCACATGTTAGGTTGACTTAGTCGTTAGACCAACTTGAAGCCCTTGCGCTTGCCTACGGAGAGGGTGTCGCCCAGCTTGAGGGCGCTGGGGTCGATGTTGTAGCTCTTGGGAGCCACAGCCTCGCCGTTGATCTTGACACCGCCGCCGTCGATATCGCGACGGGCCTGGCCGGCGCTCGCCGAAAGACCCAGGTCCTTGAGCAGGCCGGCGAGGTAGATCTGACCCTCGTCGTTAACGGTCAGCTCAACATGCTTCTCGGGGAAGTCGGCAAGCTGGCCCTCCTTGAACACGCGGTCGAACTCGGCCTGAGCCTCGTCGCCGGCGCCGGCGCCGTGGTAGGTGTCGCACAGGTCGCGGCCCAGGGCGCGCTTGAGCTCATAGGGATCGGCAGAACCATCGGCCAGGGCAGCGTCGATCTTGTCGACCTCGGCCGGGGTGAGCGAGCTGGCCAGACGGTAGTACTTGCCGATCATCTCGTCGGGGATGGACATGGTCTTGCCGAACATATCCTTGGGAGCGTCGGTCAGACCGATGTAGTTGCCGTAGGACTTGGACATCTTGCGCACGCCGTCGGTGCCCTCGAGCAGCGGCATGGTAAGCGCGATCTGCGGCTCCATGCCCATCTTCTCCATGAGCTCGCGGCCGGCGAGCAGGTTGAAGAGCTGGTCGGTGCCGCCCATCTCCACGTCGGCCTTGATCTGCACGGAGTCGAAGGCCTGCATCACGGGGTACAGGAACTCGTGCAGGGCAATCGGCGTCTGGGACTGGTAGCGCTTGGTAAAGTCGTCGCGCTCGAGGATGCGGGCGACGGTGAACTTGGAGCACACCTGCAGCAGGCCGGCCAGATCCATCGACAGGATCCAGTCGCCGTTGTGCACGATGGTGGTCTTCTCGGGATCCAGGATCTTCATGGCCTGGCTCACGTAGGTCTCGGCGTTGGCCTCGATCTGCTCCTGCGAAAGCTGCGGGCGGGTGGAGTTCTTGCCCGAAGGATCGCCGATCAGTGCGGTGCCGTTACCGATAATGAGGGTGACGTTGTGGCCCAGGTCCTGGAACTGACGCATCTTGCGCAGGGGCACGGCATGGCCCAGGTGCAGGTCGGGGCTGGTGGGATCGACGCCGAGCTTGATGTTGAGGGGCTCGCCCTTCTCAAGCTTCTTGCGAAGGTCGGCCTCGGGGACGATCTTGGCAGCGCCCGAGGTGATGATACGCATTTGCTCGTCAACAGACAGCATTGGGTATCCTCCTTTTGCTATAGCACCCTCGCCGGATACGGCGGTGCTGGAAGTCCATAAACTCTCATATGATAACAAACTGACGCGAC
>UROZ01000017.1 GCA_900549655.1 uncultured Collinsella sp. | reverse complement strand
GGGCTCGTTTTGTTCACCCAAACGCTAGCACATCGGACGTGGCACAGGCGTGACTTTCGTCCGTCGCCGCCCTCGCCCCCATCCAAACGTGTACGTCAGCCTCCAAACATGTCATTTTTTGTCGGTTTTGGAGGCTGACGTACACGTTTTGAGAGCAAGCGAGGCCGCACCACGCGCCGCGCAACCTTTCCAATCGATTTCGATCCCCGGCGTGCCCGGCGTGTTGAGAGCTGCGCCATTACAATGAAGCGGATTCGCTTGACGCAAAGGAGCCGCTATGCCCATGTGCCCGCTGGTCGATTGCCATACCCACACCTCGTTTTCGGACGGGCATGCCTCGTTTGAGGACAACGTCCGTGCCGCTGCTGCGGTCGGCTGCCGCGTCATGGTTTCGACCGACCATCTCACCCTGCCCGCCAGCATGGATGCTAACTGCGAGGTGCAGGTTACTGAGGGTGACCTCCCGGCGCATCGTCTGGCTTTTGAGGACGCTCGCAATCTTGCCGCTCAGATTGCGCCAGAACTCACCTTTATCTACGGTTTCGAATGCGATTGGTACGAGGGCTGCGAGCCTTTGGTTGAGCGCTGGTCCCAGGGCGCCGTCGTGCGCCTGGGCAGTGTGCACTGGATTGGCAACCCAGGCGATATCATGGCCGGTGCCGCGGGTACGGCGGGAACGGAGGACGTCGCTCGTCCCGATACGCCCGATTCCCTTTGCGGCTGGATCGACGATGACACCAACCTGCACGTTTGGGAAAACCTGGGGGTACGCGGCGTGTGGGAGCGCTATGTCGATGACTGGTGCCGCGCCTGCGAGAGCCCGCTCAACTTTGATGTGATGGCTCACCCCGACCTGGTCATGCGCTTTTCGAAGGAAGGCTTTGCGCCCGATTTTGACCCCGCACCGTTTTGGCAGCAGATGGCAGAGTGCGCGCACGATACGGGCCGCCGCGTTGAGGTCTCGACGGCCGCGCCGCGCAAGGGCTTGGGCGACTACTACCCCGCAACCGGTCTTTTGCGCTGCTTTGCCCATGCCGAAGTGCCGATCACCTTTGGCTCGGACGCGCACCGCGCCTGCGATATCTGCTGGAACATCCGCGAGGCCCAGGCGCACGCCTACGACTGCGGTTATCGAACCTTCGACATCCCCCACGCCACCGGCGAATGGGAATCCACGCCCCTCGCCTAACTGGTCGTTTAAGAACGTCCCCAATGACTAATGGCGGCGGGCGTTGAGTTCGCCGGCAAGCTCGTCGAGGGTGATGCCGTAGCGCTCGAGCGTCACGAGCAGGTGGTAGACCAGGTCGCCGGCCTCGTAGCGAATGTGATCGTGGTCGTTATCCTTACAGGCCATGATGACCTCGCTCGCCTCCTCGGCAAGCTTCTTGAGCAGTTCATCCTCGACGTCGGTCAGCAGACGAGCGGTATAGCTCTCCTGCGGCGACGCGTCGCGACGACCATGAATCACCTCGGCCAGCCCCGTCAGCGTCTCGCCGATATTTCCATCCTGAACATTCGCGGTGCGCACACCCATGGTTCAATCCTTTCTGGTTGGCCAAGCGCTTAGCCGAGCGCCCGCCCTACGCGAGTTTCTTAAAGAAGCAGGTACGGTTGCCGGTATGGCAGGCCGGACCCGGCGAGTCGACCTTGACCAGCAGCGTATCGCTATCGCAGTCGGCCCAGAGCTCCTTGACCTCTTGCATGTTGCCGCTCGTCGCGCCCTTGTTCCAGAGCTCCTGGCGGCTGCGGCTCCAAAACCATGTGGTACCGGTCTTGAGCGTCAGCCCCACCGACTCCTCGTTCATCCAAGCAACCATAAGCACCTCGCTGGTGTCATACTGCTGAACCACACAAGGAATCAGCCCACGGGCGTCGTACGTAAGATCAGACGCTTCTATTACCTCAGTCATCATTTCTCCCAAGTCATAAACGAAACCCCACAGGTCGGCGAGGGTTGTCCAGGTGCCGCAGGTTGCCGCGAAAGAGGAGCGACGCGTACTTTGGTACGCGAGCGACGGTTTGAGCGGCAAGATGCGGTGCCTGGGCAAGCCGCAGCATTAGAAGTCCAACCTCACAGGAATACCTTGAGATGCCATGTACTCTTTGACTTCGCGAATGCTGAAGGTTCCAAAGTGAAAGACGCTCGCCGCCAGCACGGCATCGGCCTCGCCCTCGATCACGCCCTCAGCGAAATGCTCGAGCGTGCCCACGCCACCGCTCGCGATGACGGGGATTGGCACCGCGCGCGCCACGGCGCGGGTGAGCGCCAGGTCGAAGCCCGCCTTGGTGCCGTCGCGGTCCATACTGGTGAGCAGGATCTCGCCGGCGCCGCGACGAGCCGCCTCCTCGGCCCACGCCACCGCGTCGATGCCCGTGGCGTTGCGGCCGCCCGCCGTGAAGACCTCCCACTTGTCGGCACCAGATGCGCCGGGCAAACCGACGCGCTTGGCATCGATCGCCACGACCACGGCCTGGCTACCAAACGCCGCGGCAGCCTGGCTAATCAGCGACGGGTCGCGCACGGCGGCAGAGTTGAGCGACACCTTGTCGGCACCGGCTGCAACCATGGTGCGCATGCCCGCCAGGTCGCGAAAACCGCCGCCCACGGTATAGGGAATGGCTAGCTCCTCGGCCGCATGCGCCGCCATCTCGATGGTCGTCGCACGGTTGTCGCTCGTGGCGGTAATGTCCAAGAAGACGACCTCGTCCGCACCCTCGCGGTCGTAGGCGCGCGCCAGCTCCACCGGATCGCCCGCATCGCGCAAGCTCACAAAGTTGACGCCCTTGACCACACGGCCGTCCTTGACGTCCAGGCAGGGAATCACACGTTTGGTAAGCATGGGCTACTCCTCCCCTCGGGCGGCGGTCAGCGCCTGTACCAGCGTAAAGTTGCCCTCGTAGAGCGCGCGACCGGTAATGGCACCTTCAATCGCGCCCTCACGCACTGCGGCCAGCGCGAGGATGTCGTCGAGCGTCGAGATGCCACCCGATGCCACGACGGGAAAGCCCGCGACCTCGGCCACATGGCGATACGCCGCCACATCGATGCCCGCCTGCATGCCATCGCGCGCAATGTCGGTATACACCAGATGCTTAAAACCCAGCTCGGAAAGCTGCGCCACGGCGTCGTCGAGCGCCACGCCCGCGCCGTCACGCCAGCCATTCACCTTGACCTGGCCGTCGCGTGCGGCAATATCTGCCACCAACAGCTCGCCAAAGCCTTGGGCCGCCACCTCGGCAAAACCCGGCTCGGTCACGAGCACCGTGCCTAGTGCGATGCGGCGCGCACCGTAGCCGGCCAACTCGTCGATGCGCGCGAGCGAGCGGACGCCGCCGCCCACGTCCACGGACAGACCGTTGACGCCGCAGATGGCCTTAATCGCCGCCGAGTTGGCAGCGCATGTGTCCTCGTCCTCGCCAAAGGCAGCGGACAGGTCGACGACGTGCACCCAGCTTGCGCCCTGCTCGGCAAACGAGCGAGCAACGGCCACGGGGTCGTCGGAATATACCTTGCAGCGACTCCGGTCGCCGCGCTCCAGGCGCACGACCTTGCCGCCGATCAGATCGATTGCGGGAAACAGGATCATCGGCCGGCCTCCTCGACGATGTTGACGAAGTTCTTAAGGATGCGCTGACCCAGCGCGGAGGATTTCTCGGGATGGAACTGGCAACCCCACACGTTGCCATGGCGCACGATGCACGGGAAGCTCCGCGTATAGTGCGTGCGCGCCAGCACATCGGCGGCATCGGAATCGTCGGCCACCGCGTAGCTGTGGGTGAAGTACATGTTGGCACCCTCGGCAAAACCAGTAAGCAGCGGATCGGCCGCACCGGCGGGCGTCATGTGCACCTGGTCCCAGCCCACGTGCGGCACCTTCAGGCGGCTCGACTCCAGGCGCGTGCACGAACCGCGCATAATACCCAGGCCATCGACCCAGAGGACACCGGCCCGCTCGGAGGCGTTGCCGTCGGCGACCGCGCTCTCGCTCGCAGGAACGCCCTCGTTGCCGCGCTCAAAAAACAGCTGAAGGCCCAGGCAGATGCCGAGCAGCGGAGTTCCGGCGGCCACGGCATCGAGCACCGCGTCTGCCTCGCCGCTCTCACGCATAAAGGCGATCGCGTCGTAGAACGCGCCCACGCCCGGGATGACCAAGCCGTCGGCGTTACGAATCTGCTCCGGAACGTCCGACGTGCAGGCAACGGCACCGGCGCGCGCAAGCCCGCGCACGACGCTCGACAGATTGCCCTTGTGGTAGTCGACCACCACGATCTTCGGTTCGCCCACGCGACCCTCCCTTTTCTCATCGTCCAAAACCTGCCAAAAAGGGACAGGTTTATTTTGGTCGGTTAAACGTTCACCCACCGCATGAGACAGCATTTCCGCAGATAAAACCTGCCAAAATAAACCTGTCCCTTTTTGGTAGGTTACAATGAGCCCTTGGTGCTGGGGATGCCCTGCACGCGGGGATCGAGCTCGCAGGCATGGCGCATCGTGCGGCCCACGGCCTTAAAGGCGGCCTCGATAATGTGATGCGAGTTGCCACCCGCCAGCTCGCGCACGTGCAGTGTGAGCTTGGCATCGCGTGCAAAGGCATAAAAGAACTCGACGGCCAGCTCGGTATCGAACGTGCCCACGCGCTCGGTCGGCACGGGCAGCTCGCAATAAGCCTGGCCACGGCCCGAGATGTCCACGGCAGCCATCACGAGCGTCTCGTCCATGGCGATCGCCGCATCGGAAAAGCGCGTGATGCCCGCCTTGTCGCCCAGCGCCTGGCAAAACGCCTCGCCCAGCACAATGCCCGTATCCTCGACAGTGTGGTGAGCATCGACCTCAACGTCGCCCACCGCATGTACCGTCAGATCGAACAGGCCGTGGCGGCCAAAGGCGTTGAGCATGTGATCGAAAAACGGCACGCCGGTCGAGATATCACACACGCCGCTTCCGTCCAGGTCGAGCTTTACGACAATATCGGTCTCGCCCGTCTTGCGGGTCACCTCGGCATAACGGTCCATCTACATCTCCTCCTTCACCAGCGCGGCAAACGCAGCCAGCACCTCGTCGTTTTCTTGCGGCGTGCCCACGGTGATGCGCAGACAGTCCGCGAGACCCGGCGCGTAGCTAAAGTCGCGCACCAGAATGGAATACTCGTCGCGCAGACGCTCGCGCACACGCGTGGCATGCGGCGTACGCACGAGCACAAAGTTCGCCGCGCTCGGCCATGCCTCCACGGGCATGCCCTCGGCGGCCATCGCACGCAGCGCTGCAAGTTCGCGATCGCGCTCAGCCGCGACCTGAGCCACCACGGGCGCGTACGCATCGCGGGCACGCACGCAGGCGAGCGCCGCCGCCTGGCTCAGCACGTTAACCGAGTAGATCTGGCGAATCGCCGCGAACACGTCAATAACCTCGGGCGCTGCGATCACATAGCCCAGGCGCGCGCCGGCAGCGCCAAACGCCTTGGACAGCGTGTGCAGAATCACCAGGTTGGGATGCTCGGCGATGAGCGCCTGCGCCGTCGTGGCAGCGCCAAACGAATCATCGGCAAACTCAACATAGGCCTCGTCGACCATCACCATGCCAGGGCACGCGTCGCACAGCGCCGCGACAAAATCGAGCGGAGCCACGTCGCACGTGGGATTGTTGGGCGAGGTGACGATCGCCAGGTTGCACTCGGGTGCCGCCGCGAGCACAGCGGCCTGGTCGAGCTCGAAGGTCGCCGGGTCGCGCCACACGTCGCGCACCTCGGTCTGGCATAGCGAGGCAAAAAACGCGTATTCGCTAAAGCACGGCGGGCAGTTGAGAAGCGTGCGGCCCGCGCCGCCAAACGCCAGCAGATAGTTATAGAGCAGCTCATCGCCGCCGTTGCCCACGCAAATGTTCTCGCGTGCCACGCTATGCCAAGCAGCAAGCTCATCGCGCAGGTCGTTGGACATGGGATCGGGGTAGCGGTTGAGCGGTATGGCAGCCAGGGCGGCGTCGACCGCCTCGCGCACGCCGGCCGGCACGGGATAGGTGTTCTCGTTGGCCGAAAGGTTGATGCGCGTGGGCGTAAAGTTGGGATCGTAGGGCTCAATGCCGGCCAAGTAGGGCTGGACGAGCTCCTTCATGCGGGGCGTGAGTTCAGCCATTTTAGGCCTCCTCGCCAGTCGGACCAGCGCCATCCGCACTTGCAGCCACCAGGTCCACACCCTCGGCAACCGTCGCCACGGCGTCGCCCGGCCAGGCGACCTTGGTCAGATCGGCCGCGGCCAGCGACGCGGCGCTCACGGCATCCTCGCCCTGCTCCAGCACGCGGCGGCGCAGAGCGGCCGAAAGCGCGTGCGCCCACAGGCCCTCGGCCTCGGCCAGGCGCTGCGTAGCGGGAGCGTCCGAGAGCAGGCCCTCGGGTGTATAGCAAATGACACTCGAGCGCTTGACGAACTCTTCGACCGAAAGCGGGTTGGAGAACATGGCCGTGCCGCCGGTCGGCAGCGTGTGGTTGGGGCCGGCAACATAATCGCCGAGCGGCTCGGAGCTCCAAGCGCCCACAAAGATGGCGCCGGCGTTGCGAATGCCGCCGAGCAGGCCCATCGCATCCTTGCAGTGCAGCTCCAGGTGCTCGGGCGCCACGGTGTTCACCGCCTCGACGGCGGCAGCCATATCGGCGGCCACCACGATGGTGCCCTCATTGTCGAGCGAGGCACGCGTGATCTCGGCACGCGGCGACTGCGCGACCAGGATATCGATGCCGGCCTCGACCTCGCGCGCAAACTGCTCATCGCAGGTCACCAGATAGCAGGCTGCCAGCGGATCGTGCTCGGCCTGAGCCATCAGGTCGGCCGCGACCACCATAGGCTTGGCCGTGGCATCGGCCAGCACGCAGACCTCGGAGGGACCGGCGACCATGTCGATACCCACGTCGCCCGAGACAATCTGCTTGGCAGCGGCGACAAAGGCGTTGCCCGGGCCGGTGATTTTGTCGACGCGCGGAATGGTCTCGGTACCGTACGCCAGTGCGGCCACGGCCTGGGCGCCGCCCACCATATAGATCTCGTCCACGCCGCCGAGTTTAGCGGCCGCGAGCGTATACGGGCTAATCAGTCCATCCTTTTGCGGCGGGGTCACCATAACCACGCGTTTGACGCCGGCCACCTTGGCGGGAATGGCGTTCATAAGCACGGTGGAAGGGTACTGCGCGCGACCGCCCGGCACATAGATGCCGGCCGCCGCGAGCGGGGTCACCTTAACGCCGAGCATGGTGCCGTCCGCACGCGTGGTAAACCAGCTCTGCTCGACCTCGCGCTGGTGGAACTCGCGAATCTGGCGTGCAGCCTTTTCGAGCGCCGCGACAAAGGCGGGATCAAGGCCTTCGAGCGCGGCATCGATCTGCTCTTGCGGCAAACGGAAGCTCTGCAGTTCAACGCCGTCAAAACGCTGACAGTAGTCGCGCACCGCGGCATCGCCATTGGCGCGCACGTTGGCCACGATATCGCGGGCGGCGTCGACGATGTTTTGCGGCAGCACGCCCTTGCGGTTGAGCTGGTTGGTAACGAGGCGCTCACCGGGAGCAAGCTTGATGGTCTTCATTTCGGTATCCCCTATCGGTCGAGGCTATGTTCGAAAAACGAGAGGCCGGACGGCGGCGCCAGTCGGCCCGCAGCCCGGACGTTGGGGCGCCCGTGAGTGCTCGCGCTATTGTGCCGAGCCCGCAACGGGCTCAAAATGCTTGCCCTTCACGGCTGCCGCCAAGCGATCTGCCAGATTGCGTACGCGCGGATCCAGACGTGCGGCGCCCGGATTGACAAAGAAGCGGGCCGTGCAGTCCATGATGCGGCCGGTGATGACCAGGTCGTTATCGCGCAGCGTGGCGCCCGTGGCGGTAATATCCACGATGCGATCGGTCATGCCGACGATGGGGCCCAGCTCGATGTTGCCGTGCAGTGAGACGATATCGGCGTTCACGCCGCGCTCGGCATACCAGGCACTCGCGATGCGCGGATACTTGGTGGCCACGCGAAGCGACCCACGGCGGGCATAGTTGCGCTCGGCCTGGCCGGCACGCCACGCGGGCTCCGCCTCGATAAACGTGCACAGGCCGTAGCCCAGATCGACCAGCTGCAGCAAGTTGAGGTCTGCCTCGATGAGCGAGTCCCAGCCACAGATGCCGCAATCGGCACCACCACAGCCCACAAAAGCGGGCGCGTCGCTGGGACGCACGATGACAAACTCGATATCGCCGACCGTGCCCTCGCCGGCACGCGTGTCGCGACCGCGCACAATCAGGTGACGGCCGGGGTCGCGCAGCTCAGAGACGTCCAGGCCCGCGGCCTCGAGCACGTCGAGCGTGTCAGCCTTAAGCGAGCCCTTGGGCACGGCGATGCGCAGCGGGCCCTCGGCACCACGGTCCACCGCATGATCGCCGTCGGAAGCGGCGTCCTCGGCCGAGGTGCGCGCGGCCTCCAGACGCTCGAGCGAAAAGGCGAAGCCCGCCGCCGGCACCTCGATACCGTCGCCAAATGCGCCGGTAAAGATGGAGTCATAGCGTCCGCCCGAACCGACCGGATCGGGCAGGCCACCGGCATAGGCCTTAAAGACCAGGCCCGTGTAGTAATCGAAAGAATTCATAATGGAAAAGTCGAAGGACAGCACCTGAGCGTCCTCGGGCGCCAGGCCCTCGACCAGCGCGCGCAGCTCACGCGTGAGCGGCGCGACAATACCGGCAGCCGCCAGCAGCGCATCCACGCGATCGAGCACTTCGGCCCCACCATGCAGGCGCGGCAGTTCGCTGACGGCGGCCTTAACGGCATCGGTCTCGGCGCTTGCCGCCACGCGGGCATCGAGGCCCACAAAGTCGTTGGCGTGCACGCAGCGGAGAGCCTCGGCAGCCAGCTCGCGATCCTCGCACGCCGCGAGCAGCTCCTTAAACGGGCGCACGCTACCTGCGATAATGCGCGCATCGGGCAGCGCCAACTTGCGAACGGCCTCGGCCACCAGCGAGACGATCTCGACATCGCCCGCGGTATCGCCCGCGCCGATGAGCTCAAAACCCAGCTGGGTAAATTGACGCGAACCGCCGGCATTGCGCTGGCATTCGCGAACCACCGGCGCCTCATAGCGCAGACGCAGCGGCAAATCGGCCGCACGCATGCGGGTCGAAACCAGGCGCACGATCGGCAGCGTGTTATCGGGGCGAACCACCAGCAGGCGACCATCGTCGTCAAAGAGCTTGAACGGCGTATCCGCGATGCGGCCGCCCTCCTCAAGCGAACCCTTGTCCTCGAGCAGCGGTGTCTCAACCGGCAGGTAATGATGCTCCCTAAAGCAGCCCTTCACCGTCAGCGCAATCTCCTCGCGCGCCTGAGCCTCCTCGGGCAATATGTCC
The DNA here is from genome assembly GCA_900549655.1 of uncultured Collinsella sp. Lineage (GTDB taxonomy): Bacteria > Actinomycetota > Coriobacteriia > Coriobacteriales > Coriobacteriaceae > Collinsella. The sequence goes on along the minus strand of UROZ01000017.1, from coordinate 16,695 downwards.
CGGAATCCCCACGGTGTGGCCGTCATCTGGTGAGCCTCCTCATGCTGTGTTGCATACAGAACAAACGACCGGCATAGCTCCGCCGGTCTTTTGGGTACTTTAGCATACTAGAGTGCTTGCGGGGAAAATCCTTGTCCGCAGCTCACACCGTATTCATTTGGAAACATAGGGGCAGACGCTCAGCTAAATCTGACGATTATCTAGGCCAACCAGAAACCATATCCCGTTTTTCGTCTAAAAACTGGGATGCAGTTTCCGCTGAGGACTTTCCGAACTGCTTCTGCAGCGGCTGTTTTGGCTCCGGGACCGTGTCAATCGCATATCTTTATGGCGCCTTTATCCTACACATGTTGTATAACTACCAAATGTGGAATATAACAAAGAGCAAAACATAGGCTGAGCGTTATGGAGGATTGAGGTTGAAAGAGAAGCTATTTCGATGGGTCGTGAAGCACCGCAAACCCATCATCGCGTTCTATGCGGTGGCAGCACTGGTATGCCTGTTCCTGCGCCAGTTTGTAGGCGTTAACTACGACATTACGAGCTATCTGCCCGACGAAGCGGCGTCGACCGTCGCTCTGAATACCATGGGTGATGAGTTTGAGGGTGACATTCCCAACTGTCGCGTTATGGTGCCCAATGTCTCGATCGCTCAGGCGCTCAAATACAAGGACAAAATCAAAAAGGTCGACGGCGTCGAGGAGGTCCTATGGCTTGACGACGCGGCAGATATCGATCAGCCGCTTGCCACGCAAGACAAAGACACCGTTGAGACCTATTACAAAAAGAACAACGCCCTGTTTACGGTGACGGTTAATTCCGAAAAGGAGATCGAGGCAACCGACGCTATTCGAGATATCGTGGGCGACGAGGGCGCCATTACGGGCTCGGCCATGTCTAACGCGCTCGCCACCACATCGACCGAGCAGCAGATCAGCATTATCACGGTCGCTGTCATAGCGATTATCTTCGTGATTCTGGTCATCACGACTACCAGCTGGGCCGAACCCATCCTGGTGCTGCTGGGCCTGGGCGTCTCGGTGTTTATCAACTGGGGCACCAACCTCATCTTTGGCGAGATTAGCTTTGTCACCAACTCTGCGGGCTCCATTTTGCAGGTTGCCATCGCGCTGGACTTCTCGGTCTTTTTGCTGCACCGCTTTAACGAGGAGCGTGGCCGCCACGGCAGCGTTGCCGAAGACATGGTGCAGTCGTGCTGCCTGTCCTCGGTCGCCGTGTTTTCGAGCGGTTGCACGGTCTGCATCGGCTTTATCGCGCTTGCCGCCATGCAGTTTAAGATCGGCCCCGACCTTGGTCTTGCCCTTGCAAAGGGTATCGCCATCAGCCTGGTATCGGTCTTTACCTTTGTTCCTTCGATGTTCGTTCAGTTCGATGGCTTTGTGCAAAAATCGCAGCACAGGCCCTTTGTCCCGCCGCTGGGTAAGTTCGCCCGTCTGGTGCTCAAGGTCTGTATCCCCGCTGCCGTCGTGATCCTCGCCGTGGTTTACCCTGCGCGTGTGGCATCGACCTCCAGCGATATCACGTACTACTACGGCACTTCGCACATTTTTGGTTCGGATACGCGGCTTGGTCAGGATATGGACAAGGTCAAGGAGGTCTTTGGCAACTCCGATACCTACGTTGTGCTCGTTCCCCGTGGAGAGGTGAGCGAGGAGCAGGCACTCTCCAATGAGCTCAAGGCGCTCCCCGAGGTCAAGTCCATCCAGAGCTATGTTGACGTTGCGAGTCCCTATATCCCCACGGGCATGGCCGAAAAGGACACGCTCGATCTGGTGGAGGGAGAGCACTACAGCCGTTTGGTGCTCACGGTTACCGCGCCCTACGAGGGTCCGAGTACATTTAAGCTGGTCAAGAAGATTCGTTGTATCGCGGACAAACATTATCCGGGTAAGGCAATGCTCGCCGGCGAGGGCGTGAGCACCACCGACCTTAAGGACACCATCACCGTCGATAAGGGCAAGGTCGACCTCATCGCCGTCGTGGCCGTGTTCGCGGTCTTGCTGCTGGCCACCAAGTCGCTGAGCCTGCCGATCATCTTGGTGCTCGTGATTGAGACCTCGATCTGGATCAACTTTGCTGCACCGCTCTACACCGGTATGCACGAGTTCTTCCTCGCCTACTTAATTGTGAGCTCCATCCAGCTGGGCGTTGCCGTCGACTACGGCATCCTGATTGCTGACCGCTATCGTGAGGACCGCGTGACCATGCATAAGCGCGAAGCGCTACTCGAGACCATGGAAGCTTGCACGATTCCTGTTTTGACCTCTGGATCGGTTCTGCTGATCAGTGGCTTCCTGATCCATGCGATCTCGAGCCACGGCGTGCTCAAGCAGATCGGCTGGTTCCTGGGCGTCGGCGTGAGCATCTCCCTAGTCGCCGTACTCTTTGCGCTGCCGGGTTTCCTGTATGTGCTCGATGGCCTCATCGGCAAGACCACGCTCAAAGCTCATTTTTTGCCCAAGGATGCCCAGGATCCGGTTTCGGATACCACCGAGGCATCGGCTGCGGACGGCTCCGCTCAGTAACGTTTTACAAAGCAGTTGGAAGGAATACCGCAATGCATACCCATACCACTGATACCGCTTCGAAAGAGCTCAAAGCCCAACGCGATCTTGTACGTCGTCCCCATAAGCGCATCGCTGCGCTCGCTCTTGCCGCCGGTCTGACCGTGGCCCTTACCGTTCCCGGTGCCGTTGTGTTCGCCGACGGCGTAGGGTCGACGAGCGCTGCCTCGGCTACGAGTGAACAGATGGCGACGGACTCCGATAACAGCACGCCGGGATATAAGAAAAACCAGGTCGTATACGTCAAAACCGATGCCGACGGCAATCGCACGGGTGTTTACGTGGTCAATAGCTTCGAGGCCAATAAGGGCGTCAAGATCGACGATGCCGGCACCTATAACAAAGTGACCAACCTATCGACGACTCAAAAACTAACGGACGACAGCGGGTCGGTTGCCGTTACGGGCCAGGGAGTGAAGGACTTTGTCTACCAGGGCGATCTGGACAAGAACACTCAGATGCCGTGGAACGTCACCGTGGCATACCAGCTCGATGGCCGCGATATCGACGCCAAGGATTTGGCGGGCAAGAGCGGCAAGCTCACCATGAAGCTCAAGGTCGAAAAGAATGACGACTATACCGGTGGCGATTATGCCGATAACTACCTGGTTCAGATTACCGGTCAGCTTAAGGATGCCGAGGCACACGATATTGAGGCTGAGGGCGCCACGGTTGCTGCCAACGGCTCCAACACGCAGCTTACCTACATGGTGATTCCCGGCAGCACCGGAGACTACACCATTACGACCGATGTTGAGGATTTTGAGTTTGATGGCTGGCAGATTGTCGGCGTGCCGCTGAATCTTGCCATCGATGTGGACTCGAGCAGCATGGATACGAGCCAGCTCGTGGAGCTCTCCAACGGTATTGCTACGGCCAATAGCGGTGCTGGCCAGGTTGCCGACGGTGTCAAGACGCTCGCGGCCTCGCTTGCCACGGCCAATACCGGTGCCGGCACGCTGTCCAGTGGCGCCGCTGCGCTCGCGGCGGGTACGAGTCAGCTCAACGCGCAGGTCCCCACGCTGGTCGAAGGCGTGAGCAACCTTAATGCCGGTGCCGAGGGGGTTAATGCCGGTGCCGTGCAGCTTAAGGGCGGTGCGTCCGATCTTTCGGCGGGCCTTTCCAAGCTGCAGGGGAGTGCACAGCAGATCTCGGGCGGCATAAGTGGAATTGCCGCTGGGTCCGATACGTACGTCGACGCGCTGACGCTGGGCAAGCAGGCTCAGGAGGCAAACCTTGCCAAGGCGCAGGCTGCGGCCAAGGCGGCCCAGGACGCCGTGACCGCTACGTCGGGCAACGCCTACAGCGCGCTGTACGGGCCGCAGGGTCTTACGGCGGCGCTCAGCGGCGAGGGGCAGTACCTTGCCGGTGCACAGCAGGCGCTCGGCGGGGCAAAGCAGGCCGCGAGCGCCATGGGCAACGATGCGGCAAAGGCTAACGCCGAGAGCGCAAAGGCTGGCGCCGAGAGCACCGTTGCATCTATTGCCGCTGCCAAGGCGGCGGTCGCCGATGCTCAGGACGCGCTGGATAACGCGGCCGATCTCGACTCCGCCAAGGCTGCGGCAGCCAAGCTAAGCGAGGCTACGGCACAGCTGGATGCCGCCACCGCAAGTGCCGGCAGTGCTGCTACCAGCGCGGGTGCCGCCGCCACGGCGGCATCGAGCGCCGATGCGACGGGTCTTACCGCGCTTCTCGATTCTGCATCCAATGCCGTTGCGGGCGCGCAGGGTCTTAACACGCAGGTGTCGCAGGACCTTAAGGGTGCCGAGTCCATGTTTGGCACGCTTACCGATCAGGTTACGACTTTGGCCCAGGCGGCCGGCGCCCAGGGCGGCGCCCAGGGTGCCGTCACCGCGCTCGATAGCGCCATTCAGGGCTACACCACTGTCCAGGATGGCCAACAGCTGAGCCTGGCCGGAGCCATCGCCTATATGAACAGCGCGATCAACCCGGCAAACCCCACGGCCGTGAACCCCGGTCTTGTCGCCGGTGTTGGCTCTGCAGCAACGGGCGCGGGTCAGCTGAGCGATGGCGCCGCGGCTCTTGCCGCGGGCACCGACCAGCTTGCTGCGGGCACACAGCAGCTCAACGGTGCCACGCCCGCGCTTGCCAACGGCGCATCACAGCTCAACAACGGTGCGGCGCAGCTCAAGACAGGTGCTGCTAGCCTTGCTAGCGGCATGAATCTTCTCTCCTCGGGTGCAGGTACGCTTGCCAGCGGCGCATCCGAGCTCGGCAACGGCATGCAGGAGCTTACCGACCGAACGAGCAATCTCGATACTCAGGTCATCGACACCGTTAAGGACAAGATCGAGGAAATGCTCAACCCCGGCTTTACGCCGACGGACTTTGTCAACGGCGAGCAGGGCGGACATATAAATCGCGTGCAGTTTATCTATATGACGGGCGCGATCAGCAAGTAGGCAGCCGCGCCCTTGTGGCGATTGGCATCGATAGCAAGTTATGAGGGGAGGGGCCGTCGGGCATTGTCTCGGCAGCCCCTCTTTGCTGTCAGCGGCCACTTCGCGTCTTTGCAGAAGCTGTACCGCAAGATTTGTGTTTGGAAGGAGACGCGCTTTCTGCAAGGGGCGGAGCGCGGAAAGCATGTCCCGGATTTGATGCTCGGAACGGGATGAGCTTTCCGGATCGGACCCCAAGCGGAAAGCGCGTCCCGTTTCGGGGCTTCAGAATGGGACGCATCCGGAAACCGCATCCCACTCTGAGCCGAAATTCCGGGATGAGATTTCCGCCGAGGACACCCTGCGCCGACGGCAACGCAATCAGAACCACCCTTAAAAAGGGTGGTTTGCTCTTAGGGTATAACCCACGGGCCCCGGGCTCGCGTCTAAAGGCGCGGGCCCGGACTTCGTCCAGGCCTAGTGCATCTTGACCCGTGGCGCGCCGGTCGAACCGGCAGCATCACCCCCTCTTGAAGGGGTCCTCGTACTCCTTCACGCTCAGCTTGTCCAGCGCGATGTCGTGGGACTCCTGCTCCCTGATGTACTTGGCGATCGTCGCCTCGTTCAGGCCGACGGTGGACACGTAGTAGCCCTCCGCCCAGAACTTCCTGTTGCCGAACTTGTACTTGAGGTTGGCGTGCCTGTCGAATATCATCAGCGAGCTCTTCCCCTTCAGGTAGCCCATGACGCTCGCGACGCCGTACTTCGGCGGGATCGCCAGCAGCACGTGCACGTGGTCGGGCATCAGGTGCCCCTCGATTATCTCGATCCCCTTGTACTCGCACAGCTTCCTGAGGATCTCCCCTATGTCGCTCCTGATTTGGTTGTAGATCACTTTGCGCCTATACTTCGGCGTGAACACGATGTGGTACTTGCACATCCACTTCGTGTGGGAAAGGCTGTAGGCCTTCTGGGCCATGGCGACCACCCCTTCGACTCGAATTCTTGACGGCCTGAACAATCGTCAATATCGGTCGGAGGGGTGGCTTTGTAAAGCCGTTTGTCTCCACCCGCGTAGCGGGTGGTTTAAAGCTGGCCGCTGCGCGGCCAGCGGACTAAAGTCTTGAAAACAAAAACCGGGGCCCGCATGATGCGGACCCCGGCTCAATACCGTGACGATATGTCAGTTACGCCCTACACGTAGAACAGGATGTCGTCGTAGGTCGGGACCGGCCAGTAGTCGGCTGCCACGATCTCCTCCATGGCGTCCACGGCGGCACGCAGCGCATCCATAGCGGGAACGACCTCGTGCGCGTACACGTTGGCCTGCTCCTGGCCATCGAGGGCCTCAGCCTTCTGATGCACGGCGTCAAGCGCCTTGATGGAGTCGTTGATGGTGGTGATGCCGTTGCAGAGCTTGTTGAGCGTGTTCTGCTCGCACTGCATGGCGGCCTCAGCACCGGCAGCACGAATAGTCTCAAGGCCCTTAGCGACCTTGGTGGCATAGGCGGTAATGACCGGGCGATAGGTACGACGCGCCTCGCGAACCATCGTGGTGGCCTCGATGTTCATGAGCTTGTTGTACTTCTCGAGCTTGCAGTCGTAGCGGCACTGGGCCTCGGCCTTGGTCAGGACACCCGTCTCCTCAAAGAGCGCAATGGCCTTATCGGAAACAAAGGCGGGCAGGGCGTCGGCCGTGGTCTTGTTGTTGGCAAGGCCGCGCTTCTCGGCCTCAACGGGCCACTCGTCGGAGTAGCCATCGCCGGAAAAGAGGATGCGCTGGTGGTCGGTCAGGACCTTCTTGCAGTACTCGAGCGCGGCGTCCTGGAACTCATCCTCGGGCGTACCCTCAAGCGCGTCGGCGAAGGACTTGAGCGACTTGGCCACGGCGGCATCGAGCACCAGGTTGGAGTCGGAGACGTTCTGCTCGGAGCCGCAGGCACGGAACTCGAACTTGTTGCCGGTGAAGGCAAACGGGGAGGTGCGGTTGCGGTCGGTGTTGTCCTGCATCAGCTTGGGCAGGGTATCGGCGCCCAGGTCGAGCACGCCGCGCGTGGCATGGACGGAAGCCTTGCCATCGATGATCTTCTCGACGACCTCGGTAAGCTGGTCGCCCAGGAAGATGGACATAATCGCCGGAGGAGCCTCGTTGGCGCCAAGACGATGGTCGTTGCCGGCCGAGGCAACGGAGGCACGCAGGAGCTCCTGATAGTTATCGACGGCCTCGATCACCGCGGTGAGGAAGACGATGAACTGCAGGTTGTCGAGCGGGGTGTCGCCCGGATCGAGCAGATTCTCGGACTCGGTGCCAAGCGACCAGTTGTTGTGCTTGCCCGAACCGTTGATGCCCTCGAAGGGCTTCTCGTGCAGTAGGCAGACCAAGTCGTGGCGGGAGGCGATAAGCTTCATCTTCTCCATCATGACCAGATTCTGGTCGATGGCCTCGTTGACCTCGCCATAGACCGGTGCGAGCTCATGCTGGCAGGGAGCGACCTCGTTGTGCTTGGTCTTGGCGGGAATGCCGAGCGCCCACAGCTCATCGTCCAAGTCCTTCATGTAGGCCGAGACGGTGGGGCGGATAGCGCCAAAGTAGTGCTCCTCGAGCTCCTGACCCTTGCATGGAGCAGCACCAAAGAGGGTGCGGCCGGTAATGACCAGGTCCTTGCGCTTGCGGTAGGCGTCCTTCTTGATCAGGAAGTACTCCTGCTCGTCGCCCACGGAAGGAACGACCTTCTTGGGGGTCTTACCGAACAGCGCCAAAACGCGCTTAGACTCACGCGAGAGCGCGGTCATGGAGCGCAGCAGCGGGGTCTTCTTGTCCAGGGCCTCGCCCGTGTAGGAGCAGAAAGCCGTGGGGATGCACAGGACGTCGTCCTTGATAAAGGCGGGGCTAGTGGGATCCCAAGCGGTGTAGCCACGGGCCTCGAAGGTGGCGCGCAGGCCGCCGTTGGGGAAGCTGGAGGCATCGGGCTCGCCCTGGATGAGGTTCTTGCCCGTAAACTTGGTAATGGCGGTGCCGTCGTGGTTGGGCTCCAGGAAGCTGTCGTGCTTCTCGGAAGTAATGCCCGAAAGCGGCTGGAACCAGTGCGCGTAGTGCGTCGCGCCCTTGGAGATGGCCCAGACCTTCATGGCATGGGCAACGGCGTTGGCCACATCCAGGTCGAGCGGCTCACCGCCCTCGAGGGTTGCAGCAAGGCGCTTCCAAATGTCCTTGGGGAGGTAGTCCTTCATGACTTCCTCAGAGAACACCATGGTCCCGAAGCGGTCAGTAAGATCGGCCATACGGAACTCCCTTCGTATCGGCACCGCGTGAGAAGCGGTGTTGACTACTAACGAACGAGTCATAGCTTAGACTCGCCGTGTTTCCGCGACATTACCGTTATGTTGCTGTCGCGAAACCAATCAATGAGGTTACCCTATCGAGGCGGCGTTGCCACCCTCAACAGCCAATCAACTGTATAAATAGCAGACCTCTCCCCATGGTTTAAGGGTAGTCAATTTGGGATGGAGCTCTATTAACTGGTATTTTGCATCAGATACCAGTCTTTATAGTCCGTGCCTAGATTAGCCGCTCTGTTATAGGAAATGCCGATAGCAAGGCATCTTTGATTGGTATCCTCAAATAGCGAGTGAAACTCCACCGTGACACAGTGGTGCTGTAGAATCCTTACAACACATCACACTATTACGTATCTAGAGGAGCACGATATGCGCGTCGATGAGGTTTTTAAGCAGGCAGCATCCCAGGGCACCGCACCCGTTTCGTTTGAGATGTTCCCGCCCAAGGGCGAGCTGACCCTCGACACGGCTCGCGAAGTGGCAGGCAATCTGTGCAAGCTTTCACCGAGCTTTGTCTCGGTCACCTGCTCGGCCGGCGGCTCGGGCAACGGTGCCGCCACCGCCCCCATCGCGCATATGATTACGAGCGAATTCGATACACCCTCGGTGGCACACCTTACCTGCGTGGGCCGCTCGCACGCCGATATCGCCGCCAAGATCGACGAGTATCGCACCGCCGGCGTGGAAAACATCCTGGCCCTGCGTGGCGATCTCCCTGCCGGCGCAACCGAGGACGACAAGCCCGCCTCCGACTACGCCTACGCCCGCGACCTCATCCCCGAGCTCGTCGACGCCGGCTTTTGCGTGGGCGCCGCAGCCTACCCCGAGGGCCACATTGCCTGTGAGGATCTCAACCTCTCGGTCGAACACCTCAAGCAAAAACAGGACGCCGGCGCGAGCTTCTTTGTGACACAGCTCTTCTTTGATAACGAGTGCTTCTACCGTTTTCGCGAGCTTGCCGACAAGGCCGGTATCACCGTGCCCATTACCGCGGGCATCATGCCGTTTATGGGCAAGTCGCAGATCAGCCGCATGGTCTTTATGTGCGGCGCGTCGCTGCCCTCCCCCGTCATCAAGATTCTCGCCAAGTACGAGAACGACCCCGAGAGCCTGCAGGCAGCCGGTGTAGATTATGCCGCCCGCCAGCTTTGCGACCTCAAGGAGCACGGCGCCGACGGCCTGCACCTGTACACTATGAACCGTCCTGCGATCGCCGCGACCATTATGGAGCGCCTGGGGTAATGGAAAAACCGCACATCGATACAACCGCTGTCGAAGTGCCGGCCGACCTTGCGTCGCCGGCGCTTTACCGTGTCGATGCTGCGCACCATCCCCGTGTCGACCGTGCCGAGATGCTGCGGTATCTGGGTTACGGCGGCCAGCAGATCGAGCCCGAACTGTCACGACGTATTGAGCTTGTGGTCGAGCGTCTGGAATTGGACATTGAGCCCCGTGGCGTGCGCCGCGTGTTTGCCGTCGATGCCACGGGTGTGGACGAGCAGGGAGAACCTTGCATTCGCCTGGTCGGCACCAACGTTGAGCTGCGCGGTCGCGATATCTATCGACATCTCAAAGATGCCCGCTTTGCCGCGCTCATGGCATGTACCCTCGGCATGGACGCCGAGCGTCGCCTGCGCACCACGGGAGCCCAACATCCCCTGGAGGGCGCCGTGCTCGACGCCGCGTGCTCCGCTTACGTAGAAGCCGCCGTTGAGCAAATGGACCAGCAGGTCAAGACGGACGCCGCCGCACACGGGCTCGCCGGCAACTGGCGCTTTAGTCCCGGCTACGGCGACTGCCCGCTCTCGGCCCAGCGCTCAATCGTGGCTGCGCTCAACGCCACGCGGCTCATCGGGCTTACCGTCACACCCACCAGCCTACTCATGCCCACCAAGAGCGTGACCGCGGTGATCGGCCTGTTCGAAGGCGAAGTCCACGACGCCCAAAGCCGCCCCACCTGCAATATCTGCCGCATGCGCGAGCACTGCCGCTTCCGCGCCGCCCACACCACCTGCTATTCGCATTCTGAATAAAATGTCAATTGATGGCACGGTATCGAGGGAATCTCATCCGTATGTAAGCGGATGTCCTCACAAACAAGTACCATTAGATGCCAAATAACAACTATCTGAAAGCCAGTACATGCACAACATTCTGCAGTTCTCGCCACAACTAACCGCGCTTGAGTTTTTTTCAGGCATTGGCTTGGCTCGTGCCGGCATGGCAAAAGCCGGAATCAAAACAATCTGGGCAAATGACATAGACCATACTAAATGCGCCATGTACAGCCAGTGTTGGGGCGATGAACATCTAGTCGAGCAGGATGTTCACACACTCGACCCCGACCTAATACCCCAAGCCGACATCGCATGGGCGTCAAGCCCTTGCACAAACTTATCTCTCGCGGGAAACAGGGAGGGACTTATCTCTGGCAAAGAGTCCAGTGCGTTCTTTGGCTTTATTAAGGCCATCGAAGGAATGAGCGATCGTGCCCCGCGGGCACTTGTTCTCGAAAATGTCATCGGCCTTGCCACGTCTAATAACAGTGATGACTTTAGACTCGTTTGCCAGGAATTTAATCGTTTAGGCTATTCATGCGACGCCTATTTTATCGATGCACGGCACTGGCTTCCCCAGTCACGCCCCCGCATGTTTGTCGTCGGATTAAAAAACCCTCTTCCCAACAGCCGACTCGATTCCTCGCTTCGACCTGAAAAGGTCTCCTGGATTCACTCCGACCCTTCACTCATTACGCACGTCTCTCACCTAAACGAACCGAGCCCACTTCGCATGAGGGGCCTTGCAACGGTTGTTGAAAATATTCCCGAGGACGACAAGCGTTGGTGGAACAAAAACCAGGTGCAAGCATTTATCGACTCACTTGCACCGCATCAAGCAGAGCGCCTTCAGCGCTTCTTAAATGCCAAAGAAAAAATTGTTCGCACTGCTTACCGTCGCACGCGATCGGGCGTTGTGCGCTGGGAAATCCGTGAAGAAGAAATTGCCGGATGTCTAAGAACGGCTCGCGGCGGCTCATCAAGACAGGCAGTCGTTATATGCGAAAACGGAAAGATAGAAGTTCGCTGGATGACTGGAACTGAATATGCCCGTCTCCAAGGTGCTGACTCATGTCAGTTTAGCGGCTTCTCGGATGCTCAGATTCGCTACGCATTCGGCGATGCGGTTGCCGTGCCAGTTGTCACTTGGCTTATAAAAAATGCAGTCAAACCCGCGCTTATGTCTTCAAGGAACGGAGTGAACAATAATGGAAATGACCAATTGCTCCTTGAGCGAGCCCGATAAAGGTATCTTGGATGCCATTGAACTCTGGTACGAATCCAAGCGCAACAAGCGAGGCAATGTCAACCGTAACGTTATGGCGGTTGGCATAGGCATAAGCGAGCTGCTGCAAAACCGTTTTCCGCTCACCGACGATTATGTACAATCGGACAAGGGGAGCCAAGTACGAGGCCTAAGTGGAGCATGCATCAAAACAGTTTTAGCCAGACATGGGGAAACGCGTGCCTTCGCGTCAGAGGGCGGCAGAACCTCACGCGGCACACTCCCGATGGCGCTTGAGCTTGCCACAATTATCAACTCTGCCCTACCCAGTGACATTTGCGAAGACACTCGTCTTGAAGCTGCGAATGCAATCGCCAATTTCTTCGTCGAGCGAATCCAGGTCGATTTCTTTAACCGGCAGAGAATCAAAGTCGAAATCGATCTTCAAAAACCAATTTCTGTCATTGTCGATGATATCCTAGCCGAAGCAAGCCTACGGTCCGATAAGCCAACGGGTACCGTCGCACAGCACCTGGTAGGTGCAAAACTAGAGATGTTATTTCCAACCATAGAAATCGGAAAGGACAACTCAAACGCCGCCGACCAGCAGACAGACCGTTCTGGCGATTTCCAAATCAATGATGCTGCATTTCATGTGACTGTATCGCCAATGGCCAAATTGACCGATCGATGCCGAGATAACATTCGAAATGGCATTCGGCCCATCGTCGTTGTCCCCCACGATAAAGTTTCCTTCGCTTACGGACTGTTCGAAAGTGAGGGACTCGGCAATCGCGTACAGGTTATCGCGCTCGAATCGTTTATCGGCATCAATATTGAAGAGTTATCGTTCTACAAGCGAGGCCTAATTCGATTAAATGTCGCACGGCTTCTTGCCCACTACAACAAGCGAATCGAAGATATCGAGCCCGACAAATCTCTTCAAATAGAAATTCCTCAGTGGGCTCTAGACGAAATGGATGCACATGGCGAATAGCTCAAACATACTTATCACTCATGATCTGGACGGTGCCGCGCTGGCGGCACCCGTTGATGCCGCACGCCGTAATGGCGCTGCATACAAGACGCGCACGATCGACGATCTGCGCATTAAGGACGATCGCCTGCGCGCCGCCATCGAGGGCACGGGGCACCTGCTGTTCGACGGCGGCATGGGCACCATGTTGCAGGCCGCTGGCATGAAGGCGGGCGCCCTGCCCGAGCTGCTCAACTTTGAGGAACCCCAGGTTATCACCGATATCCAACGTCAATATGTCGAGGCCGGCTGCGACGTGATTACCGCCAACACCTTTGGCGCCAATGCCCACAAGCTCGACGGTGCCGCCACCGTGGCAGACGTCTTTGCCGTGGCCGTCGCCTGTGCCCGCGCGGCCGGCGCCCGCTACGTCGCCGGCGACATCGGCCCCATCGGCGCACTGCTTCGTCCCTTAGGCACCCTCAGCTTCGACGAGGCCTATGACCTCTTTGCCGAGGAAGTGCGCGCAGGCGTCGCCGCGGGTGTGGACCTCTTTATTATCGAGACTATGACCGACCTGGCCGAGATCAAGGCGGCCGTCCTCGCCTGCCGCGAGAACTCCGACCTGCCCGTCTTTGCCACCATGACCTTCGAGGAAGACGGTCGCACCTTCCTGGGAACGAGTCCCGAGGTCGCCGCCATCACGCTCGATGCCATCGGCGCCGACGTTTTGGGCATCAACTGCAGCCAAGGACCGGCCGAGCTCCGAGGACTCGCCGCACGCATGCTCACCGTTACCGACAAACCCGTTATGGTGCAGGCCAATGCGGGACTCCCCCATGTGGACGACGACGGCAACACCGTCTTTGATATCCAAGCCCCCGAATACGCCAAGGCCGTCGCCGGCATGATCGAGGACGGCGTGAGCGTCGTGGGCGGCTGCTGCGGCACCACGCCGGCGCACATGGCAGCGCTGCGCACGCTTATCGATAACCACACGCCCAGTTCGCGCCACCGCAAGCCCAGCATGTCGGTCACAAGCGCCCAGACCGTGGTGGACCTCCCCTGCGATGGCCACAAGATCGCTGTCATCGGCGAGCGCATCAACCCCACCGGCAAAAAGCGCCTGCAGCAGGCCCTGCGCAACGGCGACCTGGACTACGTCGTGAGTCAGGGCATCAGCCAGCAGGAACAGGGCGCCGACATCTTGGACGTTAACGTGGGCCTGCCCGAGATCGACGAGGTCAAGATCATCCAACAGGCGACCGAACAGCTCCAGGGCTCCACGCTCCTGCCGCTGCAGATCGACTCCACCGACCCCGCCGCTGTCGAGGCCGCCGTGCGCCGCTACGCCGGCAAGCCCATCATCAACTCGGTCAATGGCAAGCAGCAGATCATGGATGAGATCTTTCCGCTGGTCGCCCACTACGGCACCAACGTTGTCGGCCTTACGCTCGACGAAGGCGGCATCCCCGATACCGCCGAGGCTCGCTTCGCCATCGCCGAGCACATCGTGGCCGAGGCTGCCCGTTACGGCATCGGCCCGGACCGCGTCCTCATCGACTGCCTGGTCATGACCGCCTCGACCAACCAGCGCCAGGCCGAGCAGATCCTGCGCGCCATGTCCCTGTGCAAGGAGCGCCTGGGCGTCAAATGTGCGCTCGGCGTGTCGAACATCAGCTTTGGCCTGCCTGCCCGCCCGCTGCTGGGCTCGGTCTTTTTGGCTGCCGCCTTCGGCGCGGGCCTGGACGCCCCCATCATGAACCCGGGCTCCAAGCGCTTTATGGATACTGTCTACAGCTATCGCGTCCTGAGCGTTGAGGACGAGGGCTCGACCGGATACATCGAGCGCTATGCCGGCTGGACCGATCCGTACAAGATCGCCGCCAACCCGGCAGCTGCTCAGGCAGTATCGACCGACGCTGTGCCCGCTGCTGGCACCGCCGGCACCGACGACCCGATTCGTCGCATGGTCGTCTCGGGCCGCAAAGGCGAGATCGCTGCCGAGACCGAGCGTCTGCTGGCAGACCACGACGCCATGGACCTCATCAACAATCACTTTATCCCCGCCCTCGACGAGGTCGGAGTCCTCTTTGACCAGGGCAAGTTCTTCTTGCCGCAGCTTATGGCCTCGGCCGAGGCCGCGCGCGTGGGCTTCGATACCATCAAACGCCTGATGCCCGCCGGCGAGATTGCCGACAAGGGCAAGATCTGCGTGGCCACCGTCAAGGGCGACATCCACGATATTGGCAAGAACATCGTCAAAATGCTGCTCGACAACTACGGCTACACCGTCTTTGACCTGGGCCGCGACGTCGATCCGCAGGAGGTACTCAAGACCGTCAAGGAGCGCGATATCAAACTCGTCGGCCTCTCGGCGCTTATGACTACCACGGTCGTCGCCATGGAGGAGACCATCAAGCTGCTTCATACTGAGGTGCCGGGCGTCAAGATCATCGTGGGCGGCGCCGTACTCACCCCCGAATACGCCAAGCAGATCGGCGCGGACTACTACGCCAAGGACGCCGCCGAGAGCGCGCGCATCGCCGAAGAGGTCTTTGGGCAGTAACACAACGGAAACAACCGAGCACCAAAACGTGCCGCATGCGCCACTTGGCACGTGCGGCACGTTAGAATAGATAAGACTATGCTCGTTTTGGCAGATAGGAGCGCAAGGATGGCGATCACGCCCGCAGAAATCGCGGAAACCCGCGGCATGGTTGAGGAACAGAACCTCGACATCAGGACCATCACCATGGGTGTTTCGCTCATGGGTTGCGGCGACGAGAACCTCGACCGCATGTGCACGAAGATCTACGACCACGTGACGCACACGGCTGAGCACTTGGTCGAGACCGCCGAGAACCTCGAGCGCGAGTACGGTATCCCCATCGTCAACAAGCGTGTTTCCGTCACCCCGGTGGCGCAGATCGCCGCCTGCTGCAAGGATGAGGACCTCACCCCCATCGCGCATGCCCTCGACCGTGCAGCCGAGACCCTCGGCATCGACTACCTGGGCGGCTTCTCCGCACTCGTCCAGAAGGGCATCGGCGACGCCGACCGCCGCGTTATCCAGTCCATTCCGCAGGCGCTCGCCACCACGAGCCGCGTCTGCTCCAGCGTCAACGTCGCCAGCCTGCGCGCCGGCATCAACATGGACGCCGTGCTCATGGCCGCGCAGACCATCATCGACGCCGCCAAGCTCACGGCCGACCAGGACTCCGTTGGCGCTTCCAAGTTCGTCTGCTTTGCCAATATGGTCGAGGACTCCCCGTTTATGGCGGGTGCCGTCCACGGCGGCGGCGAGGCCGACGCCGTCATCAACGTTGGCGTCTCGGGCCCCGGCGTTATGGCTGCTGCCTTGGAGACGCTCCCCGACTCCGCCTCGATGATGGAGGTTGCCGAGAAAATCAAGCAGACCGCCTTTAAGATCACCCGCGCCGGCGAGCTCATGAGCCGCGAGGCCGCCCATCGCCTGGGCGTCGAGAAGGGCATCGTCGACCTGTCGCTGGCCCCCACGCCTGCCATCGGCGACTCTGTTGCCCGCATTCTCGAGATCATCGGTGTTGGCACCTGCGGTGGCCCGGGCACGACCTGCGCGCTCGCCATGCTCAACGATGCCGTCAAGAAGGGCGGCGTCATGGCCAGCTCCAGCGTGGGCGGTCTCTCCGGCGCCTTTATCCCCGTGTCCGAGGATGCCGGCATGATCGCCGCCGTCGAGGCCGGTGCGCTTTCGCTCGAGAAGCTCGAGGCCATGACCTGCGTGTGCTCCGTTGGCCTGGACATGATCGCCATCCCCGGCGACACTCCGGTCGAGACCATCGCCGGCATCATCGCCGACGAGATGGCCATCGGCGTCATCAACAACAAGACCACGGCCGTCCGCGTGATCCCCGCCATCGGCAAGGGCGTGGGCGACTGCGTCGAGTACGGCGGCCTGTTCGGCCGTGCGCCCATCATGCCGGTGAACCCCAACGCCGGCACCGTGCTTGCCCACCGCGGTGGACGCTTCCCGGCGCCGCTGAACTCGCTGAAGAACTAGCTGAGGGGTTCGGGCGAGGAGCCCCGCCGCCGGGCGGCAGACATATAAGGTCGATCGCGAGTTCCGCACGCA